>CAZKDQ010000032.1:17797-23529 GCA_964551345.1 uncultured Rhodothermales bacterium | reverse complement strand
GTCGTCGGGCGGGGCGCATCGCCGTGTGCGAGTACGAACGCATCGTCGAATGACTCGAGCAGCGGCGCCAGTTCGTCGGCGGACGGCTCGGTATTGAAGTCGCCGGTGACGACGGCTGCATAGGCTGTGCGAGTGCTGTCGATGAAGCCGACGAGGTCGCGGATCTGCGTGTGGCGGATGGCTGCACCCGAGTCGCCTTCGGTGTGATGCAGGTGCGTGCAATAGACATCGAGTTCCTGATCGCGCGCGGTTGTGCGCACGTATCCGACGTTCCGGTTGTCATCCACCGGATCGAGCGCCTTCCATGCTGAATCCTGGATCGCCGCTCGTGTCAGTATCGCGTTTCCAAAACGGCGAGGGCTTTCGAGGGTGTCGACCGACGTGAAGTACGCCGAATAGCCGAGGCTATCCGCGAGCGCGTGTGCCTGGTTTGGGAGGGCGTCATGCTGAAGGACCTCCTGCATGCAAATGACGTCCGGCTCTATCGCACGCAGTGTGTCGACGATCACCCGAAAGCGCTCCGGCCAGTCTGAGGCATCATGCCAGATGTTGTAGGACAGGATGCGCACCGGTTCGACTTCCTCCTCGGGTACCGGCTCCGGTGAATCACAGCCGAAGGCGAACAGGACGGCAACAAGCAGAGCGATACGAAGAACGGTCATCGAAACCGGATCGATGTGACGGCGACAAATTCGAGCGCATTATACAGCGCGGGTTGCCAACCGTCAGCGCAAGAGCCCGGTTTCCGGTCGAATGGCGGCCATCATCTATACTCCATCCTCTCCGCTGAGCGCAGCGCGCTCCACCATCCACACTCCCTCACCTCGCCACCATCTTCTCCGCCAGTCGGAGGGCGCCCGCAGATGGTGCGTCTACGCGGTCGAGGATTTCCTGTCCTGGAAGGCGCTCCGAGACGGCGCGCGACAAAATTTCCCGATAGTAAGGCGCCTCGGCAAGACCCCCGATGAATGCGAGTCGGTTCTCGATGTCCGATCGACGGCTCGTCAGCCACAACACCTGATCGGCGAGGCGACCTGATTCCTCATCCAATATTTTCTGCGCAACGACATCCCCGGCTTTCGCGGCGTCGAGTACCGACGGCGCAAAATGCTGACAAGGCATGTTCTCCTTGTACACGCGCTGGATGGCATCGGCGATGGTCTCAATGCTGAGCCGCTCGCGCGCGCTTGCCACGAGTTGTGTCTGAGGCCCGCCGTCGAGCGCGGCGCATACGGCATTGAGGCCGCGCAGCCCGATTACATGGCCGCTTCCCTCGTCACCGAGCAGATAGCCCCAGCCTCCGGCGCGTTCCATCCGGCCTTCCGTCGTTCGCGCGAATACGACCGACCCCGTCCCCGCGATCACGATGATGCCACTTTCGCCGTGGAAGGCCGCTTCAAGTGCGATCTCGGCATCATGCACGACACGCACGCGAAGATCCTGCCTCCCCGTGAGCTCCGACGCCAGGCTCTGAAGCCTATCCGCCAATGCGGCTTGTTCGGCCGAGCGCCCCGCTCCGGCCACGCCGGCGCAAACTGAAACGCCTTCCTCCGTTCCGTGGGATCGCACCGCCTCCGCCACGAGCTCAGCCAGAACCGTCGAGGCCGCCTGCAAGCCGACACGTTGAAGGTTGGCACCGCTGCCGTCCATGCTGAAGGTAGAGCCGTTGGAACCGGAGCGCCCCATCAACTTCGTCTTAGAGCCACCGACATCGAGCCCGAGGTATAGCATCGCTTAACGTAATTGAGTTCTATCGCCGGGACAAGGTAAGCCCCGAAGTGCTATCAGGGCATGCGCCCGTCGCCACACTTCCGCCCCTCTAGCCAGATTCAGCGCGTATTCATCCTGTTGCGGGCAGGTGCAGGTAGGAGACTGCAGTTCGCGGTGTACAATTCGCATCATGCGTCTCGTTCCGACATGCCGCCCATTCTTACTTCCACTTCAAACTTCGAACTTCCTCCAAAAAATAGGTTGTAGGGGTCGCGCGGCTCCTCGTGCGTCTTTAACACGAGGCCGGAAGGCCGTACCTTAGCGGTTCGTCCGGTGAGCTGCCCGGCCGGGCGCGCCCGTCTCAACGGCAGCCGACCGACATCATACCTTGCTTTCTGCATAGCTCATGCTCAGCCATCCTGCCCTAACAGGGGACGTCCACACGGCTCACCATGCCACCACGATGGGTACGCAGTTGGAACGCGTGCCGGTAATGATTTTCGAAGAGCCGTCGCAACTCGGCCACCAGGTCGCGCGGCGGATCGCCAACCTGATCGAAGAGGGCCACTCGGTAGGTAAGAATGTCGTCCTGGGATTGCCAACGGGCTCAACGCCCATCGGTGTCTATCAGGAACTGATCAAGATGCACCGCGAGGAGGGGCTCGACCTCTCCAACGTCATCGCCTTCATCCTCGACGAGTACTACCCGATCGACCCGAAGAGCCTGCAGAGCTATCACCGGTTCATGCGGGAGAACCTCTTCGATCACGTAAACATCCCCGAAGCCAACATCTTCATCCCGCGGGGAGACATCCCACCCGAGGATGTCGAGACCTACTGCCTGACCTTCGAACATCAGATCGAAAAGTTCGGTGGGCTGGATCTGCTTCTGCTCGGCATCGGGCGCAGCGGGCATATTGGCTTTAACGAACCGGGATCGGGCCCCGAGACGCGCACGCGCCTTATCGTGCTCGATGAGATCACCCGGAAGGATGCCGCCAGCGACTTCTTTGGTGAGGAGAACGTGCCGCGCCAGGCCATCACGATGGGTGTCGGCACCATCCTCGATGCCCGAGAGATCATTCTGATGGCGACGGGCGAGCATAAAGCGCCGGTCGTTCGGCGTGCCGTAGAGGAGACGCCCAACAAGGCCGTCACGGCGACGTATCTGCAGAACCACCGCAACGCCGCGTTCTACATCGACCGTGCGGCCGCGTTGCACCTCACGCGGGAGGCAACGCCATGGCTCGTCAAGCCGGTCAACTGGACGCCCGAGATTTCGAAGCGCGCCGTCATCTGGCTCTCGGAGAAGCTCGGCAAGGCCATCATGACGCTGGACCAGTCGGACTTCTACCGCCACCATCTGCACTCGCTCGTTTACCAGTACGACAACGTTGACGAGCTCTGTCGCCAGGTTTTTGAGGATCTGCGGCGGCGTATCGTCTACCGGGACCAGCTCATCAAGAACAAGAAGATCATCCTGTTCAGCCCGCATCCGGATGACGACGTCATCTCGATGGGTGGAATGTTGGACAAGCTGGTGCAGAACGGCAACGATGTTACCGTTGCCTACATGACTAACGGCTCTGTCGCCGTCTTCGACGCGGATGTCCGGCGCTCGCTCCGATTTGTCGATATGAGCACAAAGCAGCTCGGAATCGCGGGGAAGGACGAGGACGGGTTTCAGAAGCGGAAGCGGAAGATCTTCGACTTCCTCTTGCGCAAAAAGCCCGGCGAGATCGACTCACCCGAGGTCCAGGCGATCAAGGCGCACATCCGGTATGCCGAAGCCATCGCCGGTATCGAGGTGATGGGCCTCGGAGCAGAAGCCGCCCGTTTCCTCGACATGCCTTTCTACCACACGGGCACCGTTCAGAAAGCACCGGTTGGTCCGGCTGACGTAAAGGTCGTGCTCGATCTTCTGAACGAGCTCAAGCCCGATCACGTTTTCGTCGCCGGCGACCTCTCCGATCCCCACGGCACGCACCGCATGTGCTACGTCGCAATCCGCGATGCCTTGCGCCGCTACAACGAGACGCCGGGGCAGACCACCAACGGCAAACCCGACAAGAAGGCTGAAAGCAAGAAGGCAGCCGCCGCCGAGAATCAGAAGCCGATCGACGAGCGGCCGCTCGTGTGGCTCTACCGCGGGGCATGGCAGGAGTGGGAGATCCACAACGCGGACGTCTTCCTCCCGATGTCGAAGAACGACCTCCAGCGAAAGGTCGAAGCCATCTTCAAACACGAGAGCCAGAAAGACCGCGCCATGTTTCCGGGGGCGTCCGACCCGCGCGAGTTCTGGGAACGCGCCCGCGACCGAAACACCTCGACGGCAAAGGCGCTCAATGCACTTGGGCTGCCCGAGTTCTTTGCGGCCGAAGCCTTCGTAACCACATACGATCTCTGACGCACGCCGGGGATCGCCGAACATCGGGCGGCTCCATCCCGTGCAGGGCGGAGCCGCCCTTTTTCGTTTCCGGTTGATGTACCTCTGAGGATATGACTCGGCTTTTCTTCCTGATCCTGATCGCATTCGCCATGACGCCGAAGGCACACGCGCAAAATCAATCCGATAGTCCGTTCGAATTCCACGGCATCGTGGAAGGCTTCTACGGCACGCCGTGGAGCCACGAGGCGCGGCTCGATATGGTTCGCTTAAGCGGAGAGGTGGGCTTCAACACCTTCTTCTACGCGCCGAAGGACGATCCGTACCACCGCTCCCGCTGGCGCGAACCGTATCCGGACGAAGACCTGGCGCGCTTCCGCGAGCTCTTCGATGAGTCGCAGCGCGCCGGCGTCACGCTCTATTACGCGATCAGCCCCGGCCTCTCGATCGAATATTCGAGTGATGAAGATTACGATGCGCTCATCGGGAAAATCGATGCCATGATGGAGCAGGGCGTGCGGCATTTCGCCTTTTTCGTCGATGATGTGCCGGAGCAGCTCGCGCATGAAGCCGACCGCGCCCGATTCGACAACCTCGGCGAAGCGCATGTCCACCTCATCAACCGCCTGTATGCGGATCTTACCGCGCGTGGCGCGGACCTGATCGTCTGCCCCACCACCTACACCGATGCCTGGGGGGATCGCGATTACATCCGAATCCTCGGAGAAGGCGTCCCGCAGGAGGTGCCGATTTTCTGGACCGGCGTGGACGTGGCGGTCGAGCGGATCACGACGGCTGAGGCGCGCAACTGGGGCCGGATCATGAACCGAGAGCCTCTCATCTGGGACAACTTCCCGGTCAATGATTACGATGCATGGCGCCCGTACGTCGGGCCGCTGCGCGGGCGCTCGCCCGAGCTCGCCGATGTGACGCGTGGTTTTATCGCCAATCCGATGGTCGAGCCGTACCTGTCGATGGTGCCGCTCTACACCGTCGCGGAGTTCGTCAAGAACCCGTACGAGTATGATCCGGATGCGGCGTGGCTGCGGGCACTCGATTTTCTGTATGGGGAAGAGGCTGCGGCCGAGATCGAACCGGTGCTGCGCCTATATGATGATTTTGGATGGGATTACAACCTGTTCCGATCACTGTACGCGCCGGGCAATCCGATTCGAGTCGGTGAGATCGAGGATGCGCTCGCTCTGATGGAGCGGACGATTACGTTCCTGCGCGATGACCGATTCGCAGACAACACACGCCTGCAGGGCAGCCTGGATGAGCTCGAGAAGTTCAGAACGATGACCGCCGAGCGGGTCTCGACGCTCCGGTCGACGGAAGGTTATCGTGAGGAGAGCACGGCCGACGGACGCTTTCTCGTCTTTAATGAGGATCGCGACCTCTTCGTAGCAAACCGTGCGAAAATCGTGAACCCTGGCGACGGGCGCCTCTGCGACTGGTCTGGCTTTGCCTTCCATCCGCTTCACGGCGACGGCGATGTGCACGCGGCCTTTCAGTACGATGACGACAATCTATTCATCGCCATCGATGTGCGGGATGATGACCTTCGCCCGGGCGATGAGCACACGATCTGGAACGGTGACCATGTTGCCCTCGCCGTAGATTATGCGCCGAGCGA
>CAZKDQ010000032.1:0-17697 GCA_964551345.1 uncultured Rhodothermales bacterium | reverse complement strand
GCGTACGGACAACGGCTATTTTGTGGAAGCCGCCCTGCCACGCGAAGGCGCCGATACGTTCAGGCTGGACATCGGCTACTATGACGTCGATCAGTCAGACGGCCAGCCGTCCTCCGCAAGCGGATCACTGAGCCGACGCGGATACCTCTTCAACCCCAAGGCCTACGCGACGGTAGAGTTGCAGTAACCTGCGAGTCTTTGAGGATGGGGCTGGTGGGTCGGCGGGGCCGCCGTTAGAGGAGCGTGGATGGTGGGCTCGCTAACGAACCGAGGATGGAAGGTCGAGATTAGATGACCGAGGCGGCGGGCCGTCGGGGCATCTCATTCCCGAAGCAATCCACTCATCCCTCTGTATAGGAGCACCCTCTGCGTAACAAACCCCTTAACGGCCTTGGCGCCTTTGCGCGACAATAGCCCTCCGCGCCTCATTTCAACAACATCATCGATCGGCTGACCCGCTGCCCATCCGCCTCAAGCGTGTAGAAGTAGACGCCGCTCGAGATAGCAGATCCCGCCTCCCATATTACCTCATGCGATCCTGCGGCACGCTCCGCATCCACAAGTGTATCGACGAGCTGGCCGAGCACGTTGTACATTCGAAGCGTCACGTGCGTGGGTGATGGCAGCTCGTATCGAATCGTAGTCGACGGGTTGAACGGGTTGGGGTAATTCTGGTGGAGGTTGATGCCGTGAGGCACTCCCTCCGGATTCGACGCTGACACAGCTGCCGCGTCTGGATAGACCAGGCGCAAGTTATCGAGAAGAAGCGTTCCCTCCCGGACCTCATGCGCTGGGCCTTGTGGCGCAAACTGGAGCGTCAGCTGAGTCAAACGCATCGGATACGTAGCGCCCGTCCACTGCATCGAGGCCGAAATTGAATCGATCTCCGTGTTGTTGACGATGAAGGGGAAAATCCGCTGGTGATCATTGCCTCCGTGGTCATTAGCGCCGACATAGATTCGGTGGCGCCCACCGTCCGACTGGACATCCAGCTTAACGAGTTCCGGAACACCATAGAACTCGAAATCCTTCTCGAGACGCATACGGATTGCTCCGCTCGCATTAGCCGGCACGCGATAATCTACCTGGAGCATCAGCTCACCGTCATCAGTTTCTACGACCGAGATACCGGACCCGGACGCGTCCAGGTTCTCCAGGGTTACGTTCCACCCGTCCGTCGTAGCGAAATCATCTAGCAGTGTGATGCCGGAGCCGAGCTGAACCTCAACTCGTACGGTGTCCGCAGCATCCCGATAAGAGGCCACAACCCCTGTCGACCCTTCCTGTAGTCCGTGAAACGTTCCATCAGGTTCGATCCATCCGATGGCCTCATCCACTACGCTCCACGAAATAGAGTCGCTCGGCAATGACTGGCGCACGTCGTCACCGTCAAACACGGTGTACTCAAACGTGTAGGTTATCGACGTATCAACAACCACATCAGTGGGAAAAGCTTCTATGCGCTCGATGTCCTTGACCGTTACCAGTACCGAGTCGACATCGTCCCCGTAATAAACATATGCGTACCCACTTCCGGCGGAAGCCGATGCAGTGATGACGCCTTCCTCACTTATTGTCCCTACCTGGTCGTCAATCTGATAAGTCAATTCAGATTCGTCGAAGGGCACGAGATGCAGGTTTTCGTCGAAGGCGTCCACATCGATCTGACGCGTTTCCTCGCGGAAGAGACGCACGTATGGCTGGCGAATGCGAAGCTCCTGCGCGTCCCCAAAGTCGGCCGTAGTGATCACGGCCAGTCCATTCGTAACCGGCCGTAACTGCCCAACGACGGAGTTTGTGACCTCTCCGTGCACGACCAGCGTCGTCGATCCTCCCCCATCAAGATTGGCCGCGCGATAGGCACCAATCGACAGCATGAATTCGGCCAGTTCATGAAGTGTCATTCCGGCACTCAGCCCCTGACGCCCGTCCACCGTCACCAGATACAGCCGATCGCCTGATTCGTCAAGCCCTGCAGCCGTTCGGGGATGCCGATCCACGCCATCGCCGCGCGGACCGACGTCAACCTGTCCATCCCTTAACAGGAACGGACCACCACTCACAATTTGCTTAAGGTTCTCGATGCCCGGCGCAATCGTCAGATCGATCTCAAGTACGTCGTCTACGGAAACGGCGGCTAGAAGCTGATCTGCATAATCGCCAGTGGCAGACAGAACGGCTTTGCCGACGGGGATTGCGCTACTTCCTCCGCTTTCGACGATGCTCTCCACGACGACCTCAACCGTTCGGTTCATCGCCCAGCCATCAGTCGCCGCGACGAGGAGCTCTACACCGTCTCCGCTCGTACCGGTGGTTGCTCCCCAGAACGAGTTATATAGCACAAGGTCGCTGTTCTGCCGCGTGCGGTTGACCCCGCGAATTTCGATTTCTTCGCCGTCTGCACTGAGCGTGCCGCTGAAAGACGGTACCTCCAGCATTGCCTCGTTGGATTCAGAGAATCCAAGACTCTGCCGGTTTGGAACAGCGTTAACGACGATCTCGCCATCAACGGCAGCCATCCCGACGGGCACTCCGGAAGCGAAGAAGTCGGCATTGATTGCTGCCGCCACCCGATGCCCAACACGGTCATACCGTGACGCCATACTCGGCACATTCTCGAGACCGTTGCGCCGGTTCTGACCCTTCAGGGCCTGCATCCGAATGTCGTCCGAAGTCAGGTCGATCTCGACGACGTGGATGTTCCACGGCGTATTGTGTTCGATTATGTGCGTATGCACCATGCCCGGCCCGATCGGTCGCACGCCAAGCGTGTCAAAGCGGATCTGCGCAGAGGTGGAGGACGCGATGAAGAGGAAAAGTCCGAGCAGTATCAGTCGACGCATAATCAGGCGGCTTCTATTCGGGTACCGATGTAAAGACGGTCCTCGGAACCCGCCGTCATGACGGGCTCCGAGGATCATGGGTCTACTTGATGAGCATCATTGCCTTCGTCTCCAAGCGGCCGTCACTCTCCAGCACGTAGAAGTACGTACCAGAGGGCAGCGATGAGGCATCGAAGACAGCGCTGTGTGAACCCGCCGGTTGCGGACCATCCACCAGCACAGCGACCTGCTGGCCGATCACGTTATAAACACGCAGCGACACATCGCCCGCGCGATCGATTTCATAGCCGATCGTGGTGCTCGGATTGAACGGGTTCGGATAGTTCTGGCTGAGGCCGAAGCGCGACACAAACTCGGTATCTGAACTGGTCGCGCGTCCCGTTAAAAACGCTGTCGGCCCGTCCTCACTTTCCATCCAGTTTGCGCTCACCGTGGTGACGTAGTAATACGTCGAATGAACACCCGGCGTATCCGTCACGCTGGTTTCGCCCGTCACCGCGATGAGGTTCATCGGATCTGCTATCGCTTGCTCATAGTCCGGCACGTCATCCGAATAAATCCGGTAGACGGCATAACGATGCGGCTCCTCGATCTCCTCCACCGGCTCCCACGTAAGTTCGACGACGGTCGTGTCTTCGGAGGACCACTCGAATGTCAGGTTACCCGGTGCAGGTGGCCGCGTCTCATCAAGCCACGGCATCGGAGGGACCAGCGACGGCCGCTCATACCTGTCACCAAAGCGGTTACCTGTGCGAACGTTGGTGTACCGGAAATGAATCTGCCCGTGTGCACCATGCGCACGCGTCGTATCGATTTGTGCGGGCAACTCGCTCATAACGTGAGGCTTGTACGGAGCGGTGCCTATATAGATGTGGCGGTCATGATTGTCGGTCATCCAGTCGTCGACGAGCCACTCGAATCGCGGTGCATCGCCCGACGTTCCAATGCCCCAGTAGAGCTGCGGCGCGAGATAGTCGTGCTTCTCTTCCTCAAGCCAATGGCGCGAATCCTGATACACCTGGGAATAAGCTAGATTGGCCGCCCAGCCGCCGCTACGCTGATAGTGGCCGAGAGGCGTCGAGCCGACCTTTACCCAGGGCTTTTCTGCCTTCACAGAGTCGTAGACGGCCATGGCGAAGCGGCTCACGTTCTCGCGCCGCCAGTGCGACAGGTTCATTCCTGGATCGTTCTCATCACGCAGTTCGACATCGCCCGGATAGGAGCTCGACCCGTAGCGGATAAAGTCGAAGTGAACCGCATCGACATCATAGTTCCGAACGATCTCCATCACGTTCTGGATTGACCATTCACGCGCCTCGGGATAGCCCGGATTCAGCCACAACTGATTGTTGCTTAGCGTGACGACCCATTCCGGATTCGTGAAATAGACATGGGGCACCTCCGTTTCCTGCATATGGGCATTCAAGTCACCGACGCGCCCGAAATTGTACCACGCGTGAAGCTCCATCCCAAGGCTGTGCGCCTCATCGACGGCCACTTCGAGCGGATCCCATCCCGGGTCTTCGCCCATCGTACCTGTTAACGTGCGCGACCACGGCAAGCGCTCGGACCGATAGAAAGCGTCACCCCTCGGCGAAGCCTGGAAGATGACGGCGTTCATCCCCTGGGATTTCATCGTGCGGATCAGGTCGCGAAGTGCTTCCTCAGTTGCCGCATGAAATGCGGACGGGAAGTCGAGGCCTGGAACGGTGGCTACCCAAGCCGATCGCAGTTCGTACTTAGGCGTCTCGGGGCGCTCCTCTGATTGCGCGTGCAAGCTCGTAGCAAAAAGGACCGAGCCGAGCAGCGCGATGCTGGCAAATTTCATGACTGTATGTTTTGTACGGTTGAGCATCAGAAACGAATGCATCACTTGAGCAGCGTCAGCGTGCGTGCCTGGCGTCCTTCCTGCGTGTCGAGAACGTACAGGTAGGTACCGGATGCAAGGTTGTTCGCGTCGAATGCTACGGAATGTGATCCCGCCGGAACGAGACCTTCCTGCAGCACGGCGACTTCCCGACCCATGACGTCATAAACGCGGAGCGTGACCTCGCCGGCCTCTCGAACGCTATACCGAATAGTGGTAGCCGCGTTGAAGGGGTTAGGGTAGTTCTGATGGAGCTGAAACGCCGTAGGCTGCTCGATGCCTGCCGAGGTGGCACGTCCCTCAAGGCTTACGACAACATCCGAAGTGCTTTCGATAGAGTTGGCACTGACGGAAGTCACGAAGTAATGGGTCGTCGTCGTGGACGGCCGATCCAGGATTGATGTCTCGCCCGTAACGGCGATCAGGTTCTCGCCACTGGCCATAATCTCGCTGAGATTGGGGACGTCGTCCGCATAAACACGGTAGACGGCGTATCGCTCCGTCTCTGCGGCACCGTCGGAGACATCGCCTTCCCGCCAGGAGATTTCAACGACCGTCGTATCGTCTTGCATCCACTCGTAACCGAGATCCATCGGTGCGGAAGGCTCCATCATGCTCTTCCAATCCATCGGAGGCGTGAGAGCCGGTTTCGTATAAATATTCTGACGAAGTGAGTCAGCGAGGCCCTTCGAAGGATACCTCGTTAGGTTGGATGAGCGGAAGATGACGCTTCCCTGGATCTCGTCGCTGTTACGATTGAAGCGCACCTGCCGTGGGATCTCGCCGGGCGTGAAGTCGTCCGGATTCCAGAAAGACCCGGCGTCTGTCTTGTAGGCGCCAAGACCCGGATAGAAATGGCGGCCGTTTCGCTGAGACGCCCACCAGTTGGCAAGCCGTTCGTAGTCTTGCGCGCCGCCGAACTTCCAGTAGAGCTGCGGTGTGATGTAATCAATCGATTCTGCTTCAAGCCACGCGACGGCATCCGCATAAACAACATTGTATGCGTCCAGCCCGATGATGCCGGCCGGTACGCCGTTCCTCCAGATACCGAAGGGGCTGACTCCGAACTTGATGTAGGGTTTAACAGCGTTGATGCTGTCATTCACCATCTCCATCAGGAGGTTGACGTTGTCTCGGCGCCAGGCGCCGCGGTTTGCGATTCCCCGGTTGTGCTCGGCGAACGTCTCGTCATCTTCGTTCGTGACCTGATCGGGGGGATACGGATAGAAGTAGTCATCGAAATGAATGCCGTCGATGTCATAGCGCCGGACTACATCCATGATGACCTCTGTCACGTACTCACGGACCTGGGGAAGCCCCGGATCGAGCACACGTGTGCCACCGACGGAAAACGTCCAATCGGGATTCTCTACTGAGACGTGGCTCTCATCACGCGGATAACGACCGATCACCTGCTCAACGCGGTACGGATTGAGCCATGCATGGAGCTCCATCCCCCGCCTATGGGACTCCTCGATTGCTAGCGTGAGCGGGTCGTAGAAAGGCTCCGGCGCCTTGCCCTGCTCGCCCGTCAGCCAGTAGGACCACGGCTCGATGTCGGACTGATAGAGCGCGTCGGCTTCCGGACGAATCTGGAAGATGACTGCGTTGATGCCGACTTCCTGAAGACCGTCCAGAATTTCGATGAGGTGTTCCGTCTGCGTTTCCGGATCGGTTACGCCGGCGAGAGGCCAGTCGAGATTGGTGACGCTCGCAATCCAGGCGGCACGAAACTCATGTTTGGGGGCTTCTTCCTGAGCGAAGGAGCTGCCGGCGTTCGTGAGGTTGAGAAGGAGAAGGAGGCACAGCAGAGTCGGATACTTCAATGCGGACATAGTCGTCGGATACGAATGGGAAGACCAGAAAGCGAAAAAGGCGCCCGGCGCTGTTGCCGGACGCCCTTTTCCATGATCAGGCGGTTCTCTTACTTGAGAAGTACCATCGACTTCGAAACGCGATTGCCGGCGCTTTCGAGCACGTAGATGTACGTGCCTGAAGCGAGCTGGCTGGCGTCGAAGGTAGCCGTGTAGCTGCCGGCGGCCATCGGCCCATCCTGCAGCGTTGCCACCTGGCGCCCGAGGACGTCATAGACTTTCAGCGAGACGTCGCCCGCATCCCGAACCGCAAACTCGATTTTCGTCGACGGATTGAACGGGTTGGGGTAGTTCTGCTTCAGCTCGAACGCGGTCGGAAGTTCATCCCGATTCTCGATGGAGGTCGTTACGCGCCGGTAGCGCAGAACACCAAAGATGCCATTGCCGCTATCGAAGCTTCCGAGGTATACGACGTCGCCATCCTGGTTGAATGCGATGCCGCGAGGCGTCATAGCGGCATCCTGCTCCCACGTGATCTGGTCGACAATATCGCCTGTCTCGTAGTCATACGCATACCAGGTGTTCGGTATGTAGTCCGTGTCGGTCGGCTCACCCACCATCGTGTTGACGACGTTGTCTCCAACGTTGTCACCCGAGCTTAGCCACAGCTCGGTGGTACCGGGCCGAACCCCCGCAGAGGCTGGATGCAGACCGAAAGCGATGCTGTCCTGCTTCTCGTAACCGGAAAGTTCGTCGCCCGAATAATGGAGCGTGTAGCCTCCGTTCTCACCAATGATCGGTACGAAGACATCCATGGCATCGTCACTTATCGCAGTTGCGCGACGAACACCGGCTGCCTCCTCAGCTACGACTATGACTGAGTTATAGTTGGTGTCAAACAATTCAACGGGACCTGCCACGATCGAGGAGATGAGCACGAGCCCTTCGGCCGAAGATGGGCCCGTAAATGCGCCTGATCCCCACGTAAAGCGCGCCATGCCCTCGCCTGTCTCCGAATTTATTCGGTAGGACGTCGAACGTGTGTTGTAGATGATATGGCCCTCATCGTCCAGAGCAAGCCCGGACCCTGAGTTAGCGAGGCTTCCATCATACACAAGCACGTCCGTCACGTCTCCGACCGTGATCTCCGTGATTGGCGAGAAGTCGACTTCCGTCCCGTCCTCCTCGAATACGCGAAGCGCAGACATTGTCACGCCATCTACAACGATTCGGTTGTAGTAGGACGGAATCCAGACGCGGTCCTGGTTGTCTACCACCAGGCCATTCACGCCGTAGTTGGTAATGTGAATCGGATCTTCCTCATCCGGCGGGAAGAACCCGTCATACTCCCAGTTCGAGTCCTGCGCCAGCGCCGCCATCGGGGCGAGCAGCGCCGCAAGAGTCAGTAGTAAAAGTCGTTTCATAACTCCTCGTTGTTCAGTTAAGGGTTAACTGCAGCCTTCAGGCTGCATTACGGGCGTCAATTAGCTCCCTGACGCTGGGTGTCGATTCGCAACAGGTTTGCGGCCTCGTCGCTACGATCACTTGCCTGGCGCACCGCGTAAAGTATACTTCCTTCGCCCCAGGCAAAACGGGCGATAGACGGAGCGATTTCCGTAAGTTGATGATAGAAGCGCTGCACGCTTCCGTCTGGTTCAACAAGTGCAATTGGGTCGGAAGCGTTCGTGCCGACGAACATCGCGCCGTCCTCCGTGAATGCAAGGGCTCGGACTACAACCTCCTGGGGCGCATAAAACTCCGACGCATTGAAGTAAAGGTCAAATTCACCCGGCTCATTATCGCCACTCATCTGCGAGCGCCAGACACCGGCGACGCCGTCTATAAGGCCACCAACGTACACATATCCATCATGAAAACGTAGGGCCCGGACGTCGCCTTCCAATGGAAACTGTGTAACGGTTTCGTCAGGTGCGACGCGATGAATAACCGTTCCATCGCCGGCGGCCCAGACGTTCCCGGCATTGTCGATAGAGACTGTGCCCACAGGGTTGCCTCGCCCGAGGTTGACCCACAATGCAGCTTTTCCTCCCTCGGGTCCGATGCTATAGATAGCCTGTACAGTCCCACGAACGAGGTACATGGTACCATCATCTGCGAGCGTGATGTCCGAGTAGGTCCATGACTCAGGAGTTACGTGCTGCGTCCGAGTTCCGTCAGGCGCGATGCGGTCTACGCCGGCCGGCGTTCCGGAGGCCGTAAATGCCAGATAAACATTCCCCGCATCATCGACGGCAATACTCTGCGGATCCTGTACGGGTGTAAGACCGCCGTACATCGTCACAGCCCGGGCAAGCCGGTAGGGGACCGAGGCATACTCGACCGCGCCCCTGGTCGTGACGCGAATATCGAGATCATCACCGTATAATTCGGGAGCCTGAATCACCAGGCGTTCAGGAGAAGCTTCAAGGATCTCCGCGATCTCTGCACCCACGAAGACCAAGTTTCCATCTGTGTTCGGGGCAAAGTTCTGGCCGTGAATGACGATCTGGTCAACTCCACCATAGACCTGATCGGTAGGATCCACGGCAGTGATCTGCGGTGTCGGCGCAAAGTCGTCCTCATCCGGATCGAAAAGACTTCCACCCAAATTATCCGCCTCGCAGCCGGCCATCGCCCCGATCAACAGGGTTAGGAGCATCACTCGCGAGAAACGGCTGAGCCGCGACCGCGCTATATGTGTTCTACTTCTTTGCATGATTAACTTGGTATGCAGCCTCGTGAGCCCAGATGTGGTCTCAGAAAGAGAAGAGCACCGCCAGGCGGTGGACATCGGAAAAGACGCCGAAGGTTGTATAGGCATAGTCGGCTCCGAACCCAACACCGCCGACGTTATATCTCAGTCCCGCTCCAAGCGATAGGCCTTCTTCGTCATTCTCCCGAATGGCGCTCTCGATGAGGAACGTGTAGCCCGTGCGCAACATGAAGGTGTTCATGAAGCCGTATTCGGCGCCAAATCGAAGCATCTCCGAGTAGTCACGGGGCCGCTCTGCGTTGACCGAGACAAGAAGAGAGTGCGTGTTGGGATCGACCGATGTAAGGTCAATCGCATCCATCGACAGGCCGATGTGGAAATTCAGCGGAAGCTGGAAGTTCTCGTCTTGATAGCGGATCTCCTGCGCGAAGTTGCGGACCGTCATCGCCAAGTTCAGACTTTCGAAGCCAGTCTGGTACAGAACACCAAAGTCGAAGGCCATCACGCCCTGCGCATTGTCCTGATAGACGAAATCCATACTGTCGTCAACACGCTCCATCACGCTGGCTCCGAGATCCTGGCTCGCGTACTTGACATGACCTCCGACGGAGAATCTATCCGTGATTGCTCGCGCGTAACCGATGCCTATTGCGTACGCATTGGGAGAGAACGTTCCCAGGTCGAGATATCCTTGTTCGTTGTCCCACCTTACGGTTTCCTGCATCTCGCCATACTGCGCACTCTGCACTGAGAATCCGAAGACACCCCAGCGCCCGTTAGAGGGAGCGAGCGTAATGCTGGCATGATGGTGATCGATGCCCGCGATCCACTGCGTCTGCCCGGCCATCACGTTGACCAGATTCGTCTGACGCGACATCGCAGCCGGGTTGTAGAAAAGAGCGCTCGCCAACCCTTCGACTGACGTCACGGCATCTGACAGCGCTGCGGCACGTGGGTCGTGCGATATGCTCAAAAACTTCAGTCCAGTTTGCGCCAGCTTATGGTTCTCCTGCGCGTGAACCTGGCGCCCTCCGGCAAGCACCAGCAGAACCGCCAGCAGAATAGGTATACGGCTGTTAATCATCGGTCGTCTAGGGCTAAGGCTGAGGATCGGCATCATCGGATGATCACAAACTTGCGCATCGTCTGCTCACCTGTCTCATCATCCGTTATCACGGCGATGTATACGCCGCTGACCACGACCTGCCCAGCTGATGTGGTGTGGTTCCAGTAGGCGTCGCCACTACCATCGTTGTGGATAATCGTGTCGATCAGTTCGCCCAACTCGCTATAGATCTTGATGGTGGCCTGCGCCGGCACGTTAAGAAATCCGAGTCTGTCATCCTGGTCCGGCCAACGCAGTTCGCGTCCTGATCGGATGTTGAAAGGGTTTGGCACGACGCGAATTTCTTCCATGCTCTCGCCCGGTGCCCGGAGAAGTCTTGCCGGCTGGTAAGTCTGCGTATAGTAGCGGCTGCTTCGCAGCGGCTGATCGGACGGCGTCAGTCCTGTCCCATCATTGCCTCCCTCGTCCACGCCGACGAGGTAATAATAGTAGTCGATCCCGCGTGTCGGCTCCTCGTCCAGATAGAAGGTTTCGCTTCCCGGAAGTGTGGTCACCAGAGTATATGAGCTATCGACGCGGCTACGAGCGCGGTGAACCTCCCATGCATCAGGTAGTGGTTGCCCGTCCTGTGCAACCCAGCTCAATTCGATGCCTCCGCCACGGGAAAACACTTCGAAGAGCGACGGCGGGGCCGGTGGGCGGGGAATACTCCATCCGGATTCGAAGTTGGCCTGTGCCCTCCGGAACGTCTGAAACAGAGAGTCCCGGCTGGTGAGAACCCACTCGTTCTTGGTCATGCTCTGGACTTCTCCATTAACTTCAAAGTCCAAAAGTGCTTGATCCCTGTTCGCGCCGGCGAGCTTATACTGCCGGCCCAGCGACTCATCCGCTTCGCGGCTCAGACCTGCCGCGGCTTCAATGGTCACGATACGTACGCTTTCACCTGGAGCCAGCGTGTACGGCCCGTAGCCGGTTCCGGCGGAGTATCCGCCCTGCGTACCCTGCGACGGCGAGGTAGTTGGATTGATGAAGCCCGGGTCCCCTGAAGGCTCGATCAGATTTGCATGACGAGGAGCTTGACGGCCTCTGGTCATGAGTTCCTGATACTCCCTCCTCATCATCTCCGTGTCGAACGCATTGTTGTTCGATAGCAATCCGAGGTCCGAGTCGAAATAGTTCATGGTGGACGGTTGCCCCCAGTCGTCGGTCTCGTCGGCCGCCGAACGATCTGCGTGCAGCGTCATCTGACCGATAAACTGAGAAGCGCCCAAACGGCCAAGCGTATCGTCTACCGCAATGTTAGGAGCCGGCAGAGCCTCAGGAAGAATCGGGCCGCCCACGGGGCTGTAGGCATCGAACCTGGGGAAGTGACCGTGCCAGGCAAACTGCGCGCGAAACTCCTCGCCTTGCGGATCAGGAAGGACGCCATCACCTCGGCGGTCGATCATCGTCTGCATGCCCCATCCCGTCGAGTTGTCGATCACGTATCGCGACTCCGCGGCAACGGCCCACCGCCACTGCAGGAAGAGTACAAGATCCTGCACCGTCTGCTCCGGAAGCGTCACTGTCTGATCCGGACCAGCCATTCCGGTATTCGTGAGGACGTACTCGATCACGTGGTAGTTATCGTGGAATTCCTGGCTGAACTGCATGATGCGGCGCTCGATCGTCACGCCCAGCAGCGTATTGATGCGGTTGACGATCATCCGATCGGCAGGTATTGACGGATCGACCTCCGTCACGGCTCCATGCTGCGCACCTTCCGAAATCGCTCCATCTACGAATACCTCGGTCGGTTGGTATCGGGCGATGGTTTCAAACGCCTGAGGGAAGACCTCATCTACACCGCGCACACGCGGACCCACGTGGATTACCCTGAATGGATACCGGTTTCCATCAGGACCCAGGACGTCCTGTGCACCGAGCCAGAGACCTTTGGCGGCCTGGGTATCGCGCAGGCGATAAATCCCCGGCCAGTGAAGCCCGAACTGCTGCCGCGCGACGAACCCGTGCTCGATCTCGGCACCGCCGGCGGAATACCAGTTGTGCAGCGATCCGACCGAGAGCCAGTTTCGTGCAAACTGGGCGTCGGCATCATCGGTAGTCAGCGTAAACGCCAGAAGCAGCATTACGCAGAGTTTCAGGCTGTGCCCTGCAGCTCTATGAACCTTGTGCATGTCTATTACAGCGGGGATGAGGGATATCGTCCCGTCTCTGATTACAGCGAGAGTCGGATCCCGAAGTAGAATTGACGCGGGTTGAGGAACGTCTGCCAGCTCTGGTTCGGCATGTCGATGTACGCCTTCTCATCGAGCGCGCGGTCAACGCGTCCCTGATCGGCCTGGCGCCACTGATCGTTGGCATACTCAATCCACTGGCCGCTATTACGCTCCCAGTAAATAGCGCCGGGGAGGGGTGCGTTGTTTTGTTCGAATGTGAACTCCTCTCGCGACGAAATGGGGAACATGGGCTGCCACTCTACGCCGGGTTCGCGATAGTCTCCAGGGCGATCCGAGCCCGGGATGTTGTTCACGTTCGGGGCTTCGGGCAGATGAAGCGATTCCATGTACCTCGTCTGGTCGACGCCATCAAAGAAGCCATTGAAGCTCATGCGCTTGGTGTTCAGGAGGTTGTTGATGTCTGCGAACACCTGGACCCTGCGACCCGACACGTCGAAATTACGAGCGAAGCGCATGTCCCAGTTGTAGTAGTCGCGCATCCGCATCCGGTTGGTCGTCCCCGAAGGCCACGTCATGAGTGAGCCCATCTGCCAGGATCCCAGTAAACTCACGTTCCATCCACCGAAAACGGGCACATCACCGAGGCTCGGTCCGAAGTCATCCGGCACGAGCAGATCGAGGTTCAGGCGCGCATACGGCTGCGGCACCGGCTTCGACTGCGCGGCTCGCCACGGCTGATTCAGGCGCTCCCACTCGGCCTGCTGAGTCGGGTTCTCAAACATCTGTGCGTGACCGAAATGGCCAAACGTGCGCACCATGTACGTATAGTTGACGAAGCCCTGGAGCCACCGTCCGACGTTGCGAGAAACGGTGAACTCGAACCCTCGAATATCCTCGTAGGAGTAGGGCTGCGTCAGCGAGTAGACGCTCTGGAGACCTGCCTGCAGGCGGCTCTGGTAGGTTACGAGGTACGGCTGAAGCGAGACATCGCGGTAGTAGCCCGCTACGCGAATCAGGAACTGATTGAACAGCGCCTGCTCATAACCAAGCTCATACGCGACCGTGCGCGGTAGCGGGCTGTTCGGATCGGCGACCCGGTTGATGGCTCCGGTGGCCGACTCGACGCGAATCATGTACAACTGATCCGGTGTCGGCATCGATCGGAAGTGCCCGTAATTGAAAAAGAGCTTGCTCGATTCTGTTATCGGGAAGGAAACGCCGATCCTCGGGCTAAACGCGAACACGTGCTCTGTCGGTACCGTCTCCAGCAGCGAATCAATTTCCGGGGCGTACTGCTCAGTAAACGCGAGCGTCCATGGGTCGAATTCGTACCAGTCGCCGCCGGCGTGGGAGTAGTCGAGACGAAGACCCACATTCGCAATCATGCCCTGGAATTCCAATTTGGACTGCCCGTAAACCGAGCCGCGAATCGGGTACGTATCCCACTGCGAGCGCACGTTCTCCGAGTGGAGATAATCGTCGTAACGCCCGTAGTTGATGTGGTTTTCCGTAAGGTTACCCTCGAATCCTGTCTTGATCTGGAGGTAACGGTTCATCTGCCGCGTGTAGTCCGCCTTCAGGTTCCACACGACGGTGCGGCTGCTATCTCGCGCTGTGCTCATACCCACGCCCATGCGCATGCCACCGCCGATTCCCGTTGCGGGCGCGGGGTAGAATCCGAACGGTGCCTCATCGAACCAGACGCCGCCGATGTTGACTACACCCGTCGTATCACGAAGACGGCCTGGGTTCGTGTCGTATGACGATTCAAGACGAAGCGCACGAATCTCATAGAACGTGTTTGCGTCGACGGCGTGCGTGAAGGTGGCGCCGATCATGTTGCGGTCAATCTCCGTCGGCGCCCAGTAATCCGTGGAAAAGATGCGCGAGTCAATGAAGCTGATCCGGCTGACCGCACCCGCGATGCCCGAGGCCGACCGAAAAATACCTGGCGCGCCTGCCGCACTAGCAGACGTGGCCTGCGTGTTGCCAAGCATGCCCTCCAGGCTCAACTTCATACCCACGGAAAGATCGCTCGTGACCTTTATGTGACCGGTATAGCCCTGATAGCGGTCGGTGTGGAGCGGTATCATGTACATATCCTGCTCCCGGCGCATCGATGCGTAGAAGCGCAAGTCTCCCAACCGCTCGCTCAAGAACGGAACGGGACCACCGAGCCCGATGTCAAGCTCGTAATCAGGCTCCGTCAGTTCCATATTCTTACGGTGCTGCCACAGAAACGCCTGCTGCAGCGCCTCGGGCGTCATCGGAGTCTCGCCCTCCTCTATCCGACTCTGTGCAACGTCGATCCATCCGTCGAAAGTCGGGTACTGGCGCTGGGTCATCCAGTCCCAATTCTGTGTCCCCTCTAAGGCAACTTCCGGGTCGACGAAGGGGCGAATCCAGTAGGAGTTAGGATCGTTGGGCGGCGCGCCGAAATGCTTCCGCTGCGGCGGCGCGATGCGCGTCAGGATGTCGAAATTATAGCCGTTCCTCCGTCCTTCCTTCGTCACTACGTTAACGACGCCCGAGCGTACGTTGCCGTATTCAGCGTTGAAGCCACCCGTCTGTACCTGTACCTCCTGAACGGAAGTCAGCGAGATGCCTGTTACGGGTGCGTTGTTACGCTCATCACGCAGCATCAAGCCGTTAACCATGAAGGCAAGCTGATCGGAGCTCGAACCGCGGACCGTCAGCCCCTGGATGCCTGCTTGCAGGCCTACGGCTCCTTCGACGGTCGTCACCGGCAGGCTCTCGATCTCCTGCGCACTGATGTTTACCGTACTTCCAGCCACGTCTTCCTGAATGACCCGGCGCTGCGCCGTCACCACGACCTCTTCGCCTTCGAAGACTTCCTCGCCGAGTTCGAAGTTGAGCTCCGTCGTGAGGTCGATGTTTACGCGCACGTCGGTAACCGTCTGAGGGGCATAACCGATGAAAGAGGCTCGCACGTCGAACGTGCCCGGCCGGACGTTGAGGATCGAGTAATAGCCGTCAACGTCGGTCACGGAGCCCTGTGTCGTTCCGACAATGACTACGTTAACCCCCGGCAGCGCCTCTCCCGTGCTCGCATCCGTGACGATGCCGGCGATACGACCGGACTGCGCAAAGGCAGATGCCGGAAGCAACAGCCCGACCAGAAACAGCATCACGAGGGAAGCCTGAAATGCACGCGGAAGGCATGCACGTTTTCCCACAACCGACACACGACAGGACATAGCGCGTGAAAACATTTTGCGTAGCAGATAGAACATCGGCCTTGATGTGCGGAAGCGCTTCAACCGGAAGTGGCGACTCACGGCATGCGGCAATTCCATGAACGCGAGGCGACAGACGGCAGCGACCCGGACGGAAAGAAAACGGGCGCCTGGCTCAACTACAAGCCCTTTTGCAGCGCCCTCTCACGGCTTACCACGTATTCACAGCCTCGCCACAAAGATGCGGGCGCCGATCGGAGGAAAAAAATGAAGCTGTTAAGCAACTGTGAAAAGCAAAACCAGGTCCAGTTCCATCTTCAAATGCCGAACTTTCCACTTCCCGCTTCCTTCCGGGCAAGCAGCAAGTCGAACCTCCAATTGCGAACGGCAAGATCCGGCGCCACTTCGAACTTCCAACTTCAAACGTCGAACTCCCACATCCCACTTCCTTTCGGGCAAGCAGGGAGTCGAAGCTCGAAGTGCGAACCGCAAGATCCCGGCGCCGCTTCGCCCTGCGATCTTCAAAAGCCCGACTTCCCACATCCCACTTCCTTTCAGACAAGCAGGAAGTCGAAGCTCGAAGTGCGAACCGCAAGATCCCGGCGTCACTTCGCACTTCGACCTTCCCACTTCGCCCTTCATTTCATCAGCACCATGGGTCGCGCAAGCCGTACGCCATCCGCCTCAAGGGTGTAGAAGTACAGACCGCTCGCCAACCCCGCTCCCGCAGACGCAGCATCCCACGTAACTTCGTACGTACCGCGCGTGTGGTCCTGGTCCACAATCGTCTCGACTACCTGTCCGAGAACGTTCACGACCCGAAGCACAATTCGTCCGGCATCTCGAACCTCATAACGAATCGTTGTGGACGGGTTGAACGGGTTGGGGTAGTTCTGGTGCAAAACGAACTGATCCGGAAATGCGCGCTCTTCCTCAGAGCTTACGGTCGACTCGTCGGGATAGCCGACGCGCAGATTGCGCATCAACAAGGTCCCTTCGTTGGTCTCATTGAGTACGCCCGCGTTGCCGAGCTGCACGCCCATTCCCGTAATCCGAATCGGATGCAGCATGTTCGCACGCACCAGCGGCGCACTCAAACGAGTGAACTCTTCGGTTTCGGTTGCGAACTGCGACGCGTAGACCGTGAAGTCCGCCCCGTTGGCATCGCGGAGCTGAAACATGATCCGGTGCCGGAGGCCGTCGGACAGCACATCGATGTGCACGGAATCCGGCACGCCGTAAAGATCAAACGTCTTGTTGAGGAAGAGCCTGTATGGGCCGCCGCCCGACACGAGCTCGAACTGGTAGTCGATCTGAAGAACGTTATCACCGTCGATCTCCACGATACTTGCGCCCGAACCCTCCGGATCGAGCTCTTGCAACTGCAGCGACCAGCCGTCGAGCGAGTCGAAGGTATCGAGCACCTGCTCACCTTCACCTACCTCAACGACGACGGTCGCGGTATCGGTCAGCTCCCGGTATGAAACGACAACCTGCGTCGTACCATCGCGCAGTCCGCGGAAGCCACCACTCTCGTCGATCTCGCCAATCGTTTCGTCCACGACTTCCCAGCCATATTCGGACGGATCGACCGTGTAGGGAACGCTGTCGACGTCGTACGGCGTGACCTCGAAGTAAATCCTGCGCTGTGCGTCGGTTACGATTGAGCGCGGAGAAAGCGAAAGCCGTGCGATGTCCTTGAGGATGACTTGCGTAGAGTCGCTGTAGTCGCCGTACTGAACGCGAACGTATCCCGTGTCCGCCTCCATCGCGGCGACGAAGTGTCCGCTGTCATCGATCGTACCGATGTTCTCGTCTGCGGAGAACTGGAGGAGTTCAGGATCGATGTCGATCGGGTTGAAGAACTCGTCGACGCCGGTGACGCTGAACGTGTGCTCGCGGCCGCGGAAAAGCTTGAGGATCTGATTCTCGAGCCGGATGGAGTTCAACTCTCCCATCGGAGCGGTTGATATAGCCAGCAGAGCGTTACTCACGGAGCGCTCACCGCCGGTATCGG
>CAZKDQ010000031.1:17401-23815 GCA_964551345.1 uncultured Rhodothermales bacterium | reverse complement strand
ATCTCCAAGCCTCAGCACCCGCGCCAACCGCACGTAAGGGTGATGGGTCGCCAAAGTAAGCTTGGTGAGCGCCTCCAGGGCTTGTGTTCGCCCATGCGTCTCGCGGAGCGCAAACACGCGACCGATAAAGTCTCCGGATGAGACGGCGTGTTCGAGTGCTACGTCATCCGCGGTCCCGGCCCGTTCAGACTCTTGCTCTACTTTCCGCCCCGCAAGGTGCTGCGTTTTGGCAGGACCGTTCGGATCGCCCGTCAACCATGGGCTATAGTCGAAAGTCGAATTTGAAACCGAGAAATGCGCCGTGTTCGGCGGGTTCTCACCCCACCAGTTTTCCTCCGCCATAACGTTCGAGCCGCCGGCGAGATACGCGTCCCCCGCCCCATTCGAATAGAGAGAGTTGTACCCCGCATAGCCGTCTGGATTCGCGATGTCCGGCGCTTCCCCCAAATTGGCGGAGGCAGAATAGACGTAGAGTCCATACGAGGTGTTTCCGGTGAGAACGTTGTATCCTCGATCTCCTCCCCCACCGTAATATACACCGCTTGCATAGTACAGGCGCGAGCCGTGGCGCCCGTTGTATACGAAGTGGGATCCGAGGAGTCTCAGCCCCGAATTATAAAGGTAGATTCCGTCGAGGCCCGCGTCTTCGAATCGGCTGTTGACGATCTCGCCACCCGATGAGCTTGATGCATACAAACCGTAATAGGTAGCACCTGTGACGTGCACATTGTTCAGGGATATATTGTCGACATTGTACATGTAGATCCCGTAATTGGCCGCATCAATCTCTACGTGCTCCAGGCGGGAGTTGTCGGCGCCCCTCCCATATAAGCGGATCGCGTACCATTTCGGGGAGGCCGCTCGCTGAAAGATTACGGACTCGCTCGCACTACCCAATACATCGAGGCGGCCGTAGGCGTAAAGCGTACTCATCTCGCCCATGTTCATGATGACGCCCGGCTCAATGACGAGCCTTCCGCCCTCCTCCACCACGATGTTGACGCTGTTCCCGAGGTTGATCGTAGCGCCCGATTCAACGGTCAGCGTGGCGCCGGGCTTGACGATGATGTCGGCGTTGAATACATACGTCTCGACTTCGCTGCCCATCCAGGAGTCTGCGCGAATGATCGGCTGCTCGCGGAAATCCTCGACGTAGTCGAACGTCATCATGCCGCTCGAGCCGCTGACGTAGTCGATGTTATCAATAGCAGCCCACGTCAGAGGCTGATCAACGTCGCAGTTGGTGCCCTGATCGTAGCCGGTGCATCCGGTGATGTTCGGGCGCGTCCATGGCGTGATCTGCGTTTTAGTGTCGGGCGCGTAGAGGTCTCCATGATAAACGTCGTATGCATTTGGGCTACAATTTAGGGGGAATTCGCAGTCCGTCGGCGTCCGCAGGCCGTTGTCCGCGGGAAGCAAGTCTCGATGGGTGGTTCCCTTAGTAAGAGCAATGACCAGACCGGTCGTGGGTGGACCACCCGCCAGTGGCTGGCATTCACCACAATTATAGGAATTCGGAGACGCCATTTGGCCGAAGTAACTCTCCCGCTGCTGATTCGATACGTACAACACCCGATTAGATGTAAGACTTAACTTGACGCAATCACCTTCAGTGTACAAGTCTCTAAGCGAAACGCTCTGATTTAGCCCACTGGCTAGGTCAGGACACGAAATCCATCCTGGCACGAGGTCCCTCTCGAAAGCTGATATTCCAACACTGCCTCCGACATCACGCGTATGAAATGGAGATCCGTTCATTAGAGAATAACCGTAGGTCTGGTCGGCTTGACTGATGGTTTGATTTACTACCGGCTGCGGCACGCCATTTGAGGAAATCGGATTTATATGAACAGCAAATGCGCCAACACCATAATTCCATAGGTCATGGCCGAACTCATGCGCAAGTAATCTTGTCAGGTCGACTTGAGGGATTACGTTATAAGCACGACCGTATATATTGAATGAGCCAGATCTTGCCGGATGGACATTCATGGAATCTAACATCATTCCAGACGAGACATTCAGGGTGGCGATGCCGGACCAGCTCACGTTATTAGTCTGCGTTGATGTTCGCCTCAGCACGATAAATATATGATCAACCCACCCGTCATTATTAGCATCATATTTTGTAAAATCTACAGATGGATCAACTTGCTGCAATACTTCCTCGACCAACTCGCCGCGCCCCGATGCAGTCGAAATATTGTAAGCGTTTTCGTCTAAGGCAGTTCTAACGACACTATGATAGGTATCACCGTAGAGAATCAGTTTGCCGCTTGATTGAAAATAATAGAATGCAGTTAACGTACTATCGGAAAATGGGGGTGTTGGCGACGAGGCAAGGATCCGGTCGGCAAAGGTTGGCAACACATTCGGGTGTGGCCATTCTAAATCCCGTAGACTACATCCGTCTTCTCCTGAAACCGCATCGTCTCTAAAACTAACAAATATTATGAGTGCGCGGAAAAAGCCGGACGATGGAATCTCTGGTGGGTCCGTGACGATTTGGGCAAATGCATCTCCGTCGACCATGCCACATATCGGATGAGATTGAGAAAACACGCTATTCCCTCTCGCCGTGATTATCAAGCAGAGAAGCATTACGGAGATAGTTCGTGCAACCTTCAACTGTAGTGCCATTCGAGTCATGATTGCTTTTGATTTGAAGGTATACTGAATTGATTCATCTGAAAATAACAATCGTTCCGAATATCGACCCAGAACTCAATCTTATTTCTAGTACATACACACCTACCGAAAGCGAACGAACATCTACATAATGCTTATTGGATCCGGGCGCTGACCTGAACCATTCCGAGAGGATGCGCCGTCCGACGACGTCGTAGACGTTCAACTCGGCGGGACCGCTTTGCCGCACGTAATATGTTATCGTGGTACCCACATCTGCCGGATTTGGAAATGCCGAAACGTCGACTGGACGGTCGTCTTCCAGTTTCCATGCCGGTGATGAGGTCAGAACTCTGCTGCTGCCATATTCGTTGCCTCCGATGCGGACGTACGTCAAGCGCTCTTCATATCCGAGAGGAACATCGCCCAGAATTTGCCATGAGCCTGAACCGTACGTAAATGAAACTCCCAGCCCAGGTCCAAAGAATTGCTTCGTCGGCGGCAATTCGAGCCCTCCCAACGTTGAATCGGACGGTTGACCTTCTGAGACGTGTACGCTCCCCACCAACGGGCAGTCTACCACGCTGTTGAACGCAGCCCCCAAATCACAGGCCTCGTCCGATGGCCAGACATGCTCGGCGGGGTGACCGTTCTGCTGACGGTAGGCAAGCACACGACGCGCGGTAGTATCGTAGCGAATGTAGTCCCGAAGTACGCCATTACGTTCGAGTGATTCGTCAAAACGCACTCGCGTGTAGATGAAATACTCAACGCCCTCTATAAGGGTGTCTCCATTGACTTCGCGGAACTCGTATTGGAGCGAGTATCCACCCGGGCAGTCGCACTCGATCTCATATTCCCATGCATTGCCAATCTCGAGGCGAACATATCCACGCCAGTCGAGCGTGTCGGGCGTGGGCTCATCCTGTGCGTAGGTGGGCGGGGCGAGGATCAAGACGCCAAACCATAGCAGGAGGTACCCGAGTCTGTGAGTCATAATCTGCCACGGCTAGAAATGTCGTTTTATTCGGCGGTATTTCGGTAGGCACAGACGTGTTCGGAGCGACGGGCGGACATCATGCCTTCATGACTGGTTGCACAGCATACCGCTCTCGCGCGTCCCTCATCCGCAAGGAAAGGCAACACCAGGCATGTGAACAACATGTGAATCGGCCTCGCCGGTTAGTCACGGAAAGGTTGCAACTTCAAACTATCGGGGCTCTCGGGCTGCAGAGCAACGGCAATGGGCCTCGAGACCGCGACGTCCACCCCCACGCCAAAGAGCGTTTCAACAAGGGGCAGGACAAACTCAATCTCGGCGAACTCATCCGCAAAAAAGAGTGGCTGGAGCGCTGCCTCCGGTCTCGGCGGTTGATCTGACCGGTGTATGGTTTGGGGAAACCGGGTTCGGCCCCGCCAAAGTTCACTGCTGTGCGCCGGGACGAACCGAATCTGCGCCCTGCCCCACGGCTCGTACGCCTACCCTTCGGACGTAGGAAACCAGAAGCAGCACCGGCACGGTTGGCCATCTCTCCGTGCAACCTTCCTGCCTCATCCACCCACCGGGGACCCATTCCCTCGGTGCCACGTCCAGAACCAGCAGTTCGCATTCTGATCAGTAACGGCCGAATAGACATGGAATCCATCACGATCTATCTCGCGGGTGAGATCCATAGCTCCTGGCGGGACGACTTCAGCAAGCATCTGTCTGATCGCAACATCAATGCACAGCTCGTTGGGCCGCAGCCGGTTCACGATCGATCGGACAGTGTCGGTGAGGACATACTTGGCGAGCAGCCAACTCCCAGATTTCGCGATCTCGAGGGCGCCCGGGTGAACACCCTCCGCTCGAGAATCATGCTGAGCAAGGCCGATCTGGTGGTGGCTTACTTCGGAGACAAGTATCGCCAGTGGAACACGGCAGCCGATGCCGGGGCCGCCGTGGCATTGGGCAAACCGCTACTGCTCGTGCGCTCGGCCGATCTCGTGCACGCCCTGAAAGAGCTGGACGCCCTCGCCGCCTTCACCGCAGAGAACCTGCAACAAGCGGCTGAGGCCGTTGCCTATGTCTTTGAATGACGAATTAGTCCGCTCCACGGTCAACTTCGCCCTTTGCCTTCTTCCTTCGCCCTTCCCTATATCCCCGACGCAATCAGCAATTCGATATCCCGGTGCGGCATGCCGAACATCGTGGCGAGGGATTTCTTGGTGAGGTGACGGCGGTAGACGTACGTGCCGCTACGCAATCCATCGTTGCGCCAGAGCGCCTCGTTGATGTTGCCGACCTCGCCGATTTTGATCAGGTACGGCACGAGGACGTTCGTGAGCGCGTAAGTCGCCGTCCGTGCCGCGTTCGACGGCATGTTCGGCACGCAGTAGTGGACGACGTCGTTCACCTTGAACACCGGCTCGGAGTGCGTCGTGGGGCGGCTCGTTTCGATGCATCCGCCCTGATCCATCACCGCATCCACAATCACGGAGCCCGATCGCATCGACGCGACCATCTCCTCCGTAACGATCACAGGCGAGCGCTGGCCGTCGGCCATCATCGCACCGATCACGACATCTGCCGACGAGATTGCCTGCTGCAGATACTGCGGCGTGGCCATCGCCGTCGTGATCCGGCGGTCGAGGTAATGCTCGAGGCTTCTCAGCGCGCTCAGATCGGTGTCAAGCACGATCACGTGGGCGCCGAAGCCGAGCGCCGTGCGCGCCGCCCATTCCCCGACGACGCCTGCTCCGACAATTACGACTGCCGACGGCGGAACGCCCGAGATCCCGCCCAGCATCACGCCCTTGCCTCCCTCCCCGCTCTCGAGATAACGCGCGGCGATCTGCACCGCCATCGATCCCATGATCTCGTGCATCATACGGACGATCGGCAACGTGCCGTCGCGGTCGCGCATGAACTCGAAGCCGATGCCCGTGACTCGAAGCTCCATCAGATGCTTCAAAAAATCAGGCGTCGTGTTGCCAAGATGGAGGGCCGAGATCAGCGTCTGCTTCTCCTGGAGCAGCAGCATTTCATCGCCGGCGGGCGGCCCGACTTTCACCAGGAGCTCGGACTTTGAGTACAGGTCTTCCGGAGACCGGACGATCTGACCTCCCGCCTCCGAATATTCGGTGTCCTCAAACTGCGCCTGCGCCCCGGCCTGCCTCTCGACGAAGACCTCATGACCGTTGGCAACGAGCACGCCGACGCCGCTTGGCGTGAGCGCGACGCGCCGTTCTTCGTTGGAGACCTCGCGCGGCACCCCGATCCGCAGGGTACGGTGTTGCTCGCCGGTGCGAGCCGGCTTCTCCATCGTCATGAGGCCGCGCTCAAGCGCAAGCCCCTGCAGCGCAGGGATTTCCATCCCCAGATCGTGCTCAGGCATGTGGCATAGGGTGTGTCAGATCCAGAAAAGCCAACCCGCAAGATAGGCGGCGCGGAGGTCAGTCGGAAACACGCGCCGTCCAGACGTACATCAGGATTCCCGCAGCCTGGGCAACGTTCAGCGATTCAACGCCCTGCCGCCCTCCTCCACCGATCGTCACGCGCTGATCGAGCCGCTCTCCAACTTCCCGGCTGATCCCACGTGCCTCATTCCCCACCACAAGCACCGACTTCTCCCCCGGCTGCCAGCTCTCGGCACGCTCGCCGACCATATCCGCACCATAGCATGCAAACCCTTTCGAAGCAGCAAGACGGAGAAACTCTACGAGATCATCGACCTCGGCAACCTCCACATCAAACAACCCACCCATAGCCGAGCGGACGGCTTTGGGGTTGAAGACATCGACCGT
>CAZKDQ010000031.1:0-17301 GCA_964551345.1 uncultured Rhodothermales bacterium | reverse complement strand
TCCAGCACCTCCGCAACATCCGGCTGCTCCAGCACGCGGTCATCGACCACGACTTCGCAAACGTCTGCCGCCGCCAGCGCAGAGGCAACGCTCCGCAATCCTTCAACGAGGTACTCGCCGAGCTTCACGCGATATTTTTTCACGCGAAGCGAGGCGATCTCCTTAATCCTCCGGTTGCTTAGATTCATGGCATCCAATGGAGCTTCAATCGGCACCCGGCCGGCTCAGACGTTTCACGATCGACAAGTCTCAGCGCTTGAACGATCACTATTCTCAAGTCTTCGAAAGCGGCCATACACTGCCGGTGTAACAGCCGCATCCTGACGTTCTTTATCCGCTCTCTCAGCATGCCATCCAAGCGCAACGTGTACGACCGAGGACTTTACCAGGAACCGACACCGATACCTGACCGGGACAACCCGTTCAGGTCGATGATGGAGCGGTTCGATGTCGCCGCCGAGGTGCTCGAACTTAATCCCGGATTCTATGAGTTTCTGTGCGTTCCCACGCGCGTCATCATTACCGCTGTTCCGGTGGTGATGGATGACGGGCGCATCAAAGTGTTCGAGGGCATCCGGGTCATCCATAATGAAGTTCTCGGTCCGAGCAAGGGCGGCATTCGCTTCGCGCCGGATGTGAATCTGAATGAAGTCAAGGCATTGGCGGCATGGATGACGTGGAAGTGTGCCGTCGTGAACGTGCCTTTCGGCGGTGCCAAGGGAGGTATCCGGTGCAACCCGCGCGAGATGAGCCCCGGCGAACTCGAGCGCCTTACGCGCCGCTACACCTCCAACCTGTTCGATGTTTTTGGTCCGGACAAGGACATCCCGGCGCCCGACATGGGCACCAACGAGCAGGTGATGTCCTGGATTCTCGATACCTATTCGATGCACGCGCGGCGGACGGAGAACGCCGTCGTGACCGGCAAACCAAAGATTCTCGGCGGCTCCGAAGGTCGCAAGGAGGCGACCGGTCGGGGCGTTACGACGGTTACGATGTCCGCGCTCGAGCGCCTTGGGATGCGACCGTCGCAGTGCAGCGTAGCCGTGCAGGGTTTTGGGAATGTGGGATCTACCGCCGCTCGGCTTATCCATGAGCGAGGCGCCAAGGTCGTCGCTGTGAGTGACATAACGGGCGGGTATTACAACGAGAACGGGCTCGACATCGAGGCGATGCTCGAGTACTCCGCGGCCAACAACAACCTGCTCGAGGGATACGCCGACGCGCAGAAGATATCGAACGAAGAGCTTTTGACGCTTGATGTCGATGTGCTCGTGCCGGCGGCCAAGGAAGATCAGATCAATGGCGACATCGCCCGCAAGATGCAGGCGAAGATCATCGTGGAGGGTGCCAACGGCCCGACGACGCCCGATGCCGACGAGGTCCTGGCGGAGAAGGGCATCCTCGTGGTGCCGGATATCCTCGCCAACGCCGGCGGCGTCACCGTCTCTTACTTCGAATGGGTGCAGGATCGCCAGGGCTACTTCTGGTCGATGGACCGCGTGAACCGCCGCCTCGATCGCATGATGCGCAATGCCTTCGAAAGCGTCTTCGATGCAGCTGAGAAGTATGACGTCACGCTGCGCATTGCGGCCTATGTGATCGCGGTCGACAAGGTGGCTTCGGCGCTGCGCCTGCGCGGTGTCTACGGATGATCGTCGCAGTCGAGCTCGTGCAATGATATATTGCGGCGCTTCCCAGATGTAACGCCGCTATGATGCACACCTTCGCGAGGAACACGTTCGGCCGGATTCCGGGGCTTCTCGTGTTCCTCGCTCTGTGCTTTACGACCGCATCCGCCGATGCGCAGCCGACCAATGTCGAGATCTTCCAGCATCTTGCGGTCGAGTGCATTGTAGATGTCGAGGTTCCTGATTCCATCGTCGTCGATGCGGGCGACGCGCGCGATTATGTGCGATCAGCCATAACATCCTATCTCATCGACCGCGACCGGCGTGTCTACGCAGTCGATGCCGATGTCGATAGCATGGCTGTGCTCCACCTTCGCCACGATCCGCCGGAACTGACCTACTCGCGATCGGGACGACGTATCGCGCGAAACGCCTCGCTGTCTCTCCACCTTTTGATGATCATGCCTGGCGGCCGAGTGGCAGCCGATCGAGCATGCCGCCGATCGTTCGATGATGTCGTAGAGCGGCGAATGCTGGCGCAGCTTGAAAGCAGCGCATGGCCGGAGACAAAGCCGCCGGCGCCGCCCGCGTCATGGCGCCGCCGGTATCTGGAGCCCGTCATCATGGCCGGCGCGACGGCCGTCACCGTACTGCTGTTTTTCTCGCTTCGGAGCAAGCGGGCCGCGGACGAGTAAGGCGGCTTCCCTCTGTGTCTTTCAACGCTCCGATGCCCTTCTCGCGCATCTACATCGCGATCGCCGGCTGCCTCATCATGCTGGCTTCGTGTGCCACGCCCGTACCTCCAAGCGGCGGACCGGTCGATCGAACGCCGCCGGCGATCGTCTCACTCGAACCTGAATCGGGCAGCGTAAACGTTGACCGCCAGTCCGTGCGCATCGAGTTTTCGGAGTGGGTCGACCAGCGCTCCTTCGAGAACGCGCTCAATGTAACACCCGAGCCGCCGGGCGATCTGGAGTTCCGATGGCGGCGTCGCAGCGTGGAAGTCACCTTCCCTGAAGAGCTGCTGCCGAACACGACGTACGTCCTCACCATCGACACCGAGTTTCGCGATTTCGGTGGCACGCGGCTTACGGCGCCAATCAATATTGCCTTCTCTACCGGCCCGACGATCAACCGCGGGCGCCTCACTGGACTCGTCGTCGAGCCGGAACGTGGTCGACCGGTCGCGGGAATCGACGTTTACGCCTATCGCGGCACGGGAAATGCGCCACCGGCCTCGCTCCCAGCGCGTCCGGATTACCGCACGCAGACGGCAGACGACGGTCGGTTCGAGTTCGAATATCTGAGCGAGTCTCCGTTCTTCGTAGTGGCAGTTGAGGATGTGAATCGCAATCGCCGTGTCGATCCGGGTGAAGCTTTCGCCGTGCCGCCGGTCGCGTGGCTGGTGGCGGATTCGATGGGTACGGATGTGCCGCGGCCGTGGGTCGTAACCACGCTCGACAGCGTCCCTCCTGCGATGACCCGCGTCAGGCCATTGTCGAATCAGCGACTGGAGATCCGCTACAACGAACCGGTTCAGCTTCTGGATCGGGATCCTGATGATTGGCTGGTGCAAGACTCGGCATCGGGATTTCAGGCGGAAGTAGCCGACGTCTACAGCCTGCAAAGCGAGCCCAGGAACGTGTATCTGATGACGGAGGACGTCCTGCCTGCCCGTCCACACATCCTTTCGACGGGTGCCGTTGCCGATTCGAGCGGCAATGTCAATCGCGGTGCCTCGGCCTCGTTCGCTCCCCCATCAAACGCCGATACGACCTCGCTTCGGTTCACCGGTTTCGTACCGGATACGACCGCCGCCGTCGGTGGCATCATCGAGCTCGATCAGGACCAGATGCCCGGCGTCCGTTTCTCGACGCCGCTGGCGCTGGAGCAACTCCGGTCGTTAGTAACGGCGAGCGACACCGCCTTCACCCGAACCGTCTCTCAAGCCATAACGGACGACGGCACGACGTACGGGTTGGTATTAGATCCACCGCTCGAGCCCGGTGACGTCGTCACCATTACGGTATCAGCTTCCGAGCTGCCACTATCGCAGCGTTTCCGGCGCATCGCCGCGTCTGAAACCGGCGAGATCACCGGCGTCGTCGCCACGCCGGACACGCTTCCGGCGCCGACAGTAATCGAACTGTATGAACCGGACGCGACGGATCCGATTCGGGTAACTACGGCAGACGAGGAAGGCGCGTTCATCTTCGCCGGCATCCCGGGCGGTTCGTACCGTCTGCGTCTTTTTGTGGATGAGGATGGCTCGGGCACCTGGTCGGGCGGCCGAATTCGGCCGTTCCGCAATGCCGAACCAGTCAATTGGTGGGATGAGGACGTGACCGTTCGGCCACGCTGGGAAACCATGCTCCCGGATACGCTGTCGTTCGTCCTAGAACCACCGCCGACCACGCAACTTGCGCCTTCACCATGAACATCCGCTGCGGCCCGGAGAGCCTGAGTTCGGATAAGCTTCTGCCGGTTCTGCAGGCGGCTGCGATGCGCGAGGCAGACGCATACACGATCCAAGAATTCGGGATCGATGGCAGGACGTTGATGGAAGTTGCCGGCCGCGCCTGCGCCGCCACCGCCGTGCGGATGCTCCGTGAGTCCGAAGGCGACCGAGTCGCGGTGGTCTGCGGGAGCGGCAACAACGGCGGCGACGGCTTCGTTGCCGCACGCATTCTCGCGCTAAAGGGCCTCATCGTTGATGTGCTTTGCATCACGCCCCCGGATCGTCTCTCGCCGGATGCAGCGCATCAGTACCGCTTGCTCGAGCGCCTGATCGATTACTCGAACCCTCCGCAGCTCGCGATCAAGACGGCTGCGCGTCTGGAAGACCTTCATCAACACCATCCTGATCTTTGGATCGACGCGCTGCTCGGAACGGGTACAACCGGCGAAGTGCGCCCACAGTACCGCGCAGCCATCGAAGCAATCTCGGAGGCAAGAGCGCCCGTTCTTGCGATCGATATCCCGAGCGGGCTCGATGCAGACAGTGGTGCGCCACTGGGGGTCGTGGTCGATGCGGATGTGACCGTCACCATGGGCGCCCTCAAGAGCGGGATGCTCTTTGCATCAGGTCCAGACGCTTGCGGGCAAATCGAAGTGGCCGAGATCGGCATTCCTCCATCTGCGCTGTCGGATCGAACCGACGTTTTTCTCACGACTGATGCCGCGGTCCGAAATTGGATTCCCCGCCGCCGGCGCGATGCACACAAGTACAGCGCCGGGATGGTACTCGTGATTGGTGGCTCGGCGGGTATGTCCGGCGCTCCCGTCATGTCGGCACTGGCGGCAGCACGCGCCGGGGCCGGATACGTTGCGGTGGCGTGCCAGGAGAACATCCAGCCGATCCTCGCGCAGAAGCTGACGGCGCAGACGACGCTTGCATTGCCCATGGATGAGGATGGCGGTATCGATGTCGATGCAGCGCTCTCTACACTCCTCCCGCTGCTGTCTAAGGCTGACGCCGTTGCACTAGGACCCGGCCTCGGCCGTGCACGTGGGACCATCAACTTCGTGCTAACCCTGCTGAGCTTGCTCGACCTCCCCGCTGTCATAGACGCCGACGCACTCTTTGCCCTCGCTGAACATCCAGAAGCATTCGAGTCATTTCGCCGAGCTGACTGGATCCTCACGCCGCATCACGGCGAGTTCAAACGCCTCGTTGCTGATGAAGCAGACATTGACGACCCGATTCGTGCCGCGGCCGATTTCGCGACGCAAAGAGAATGCACGCTCGTGCTGAAGGGCGCGCCGTCTGTCGTTGCAGGGCCGGATGGGCGCGTGATAGTCTCCGGAGCCGGCAACAACGCGCTGGCAACGGCCGGAACGGGCGACGTGCTCACCGGTTTGTCCGCCGGCTTTCTCGCCCGCGGCCTGGATCCCGTTCGTGCCGCCGCAGCAGCCCTTCACATTGGCGGCGCGGCGGCCGATGCGTTCGCCGGCCGGTACGAGGCATCAAGCATGGTCGCAACTGATCTCTTGCGCGTGCTCCCACGAATGATGAAATCGCGGTTCGCCGCTGAGTGATAGTAGTATGCGTATTTTTCTGGCGTCGTTGTGGACCGTCGCGACGATCATTGGTCTGGGAATTCCCGCCACCGGTCTGAGCGGCATCGACCTCGAAGGACTCGACAAGATCATCCACTTCCTGCTCTTCTTCGTGTTCGGGTTTCTGTGGATGGCCGCTCTTCGAAGCCCCCTCGGCAGACGCACCGCTATTGTCTTCATCATCGGCCTCATGTTTGCGATCGGTACGGAGGTCTTCCAGGGTGTCGGGCCATTTGATCGCAGCCCCGATTCGATGGACGTGGTTGCGGACTTCTTCGGCCTCATTATCGGCATCGGCCTCTTTCGGGCGCTTCATCAGCGATTGCATGCCGTCCAGACATCGTGAGCAACTTTCGATGAAGGACCGTGTCTTTCTCATGAGGGCACGTGAATTGCAGGCGTCTGTGTTGGCGTATCCCTCTGTTAATGCGGCACTTGAAACACCGCCCAGGGTCAACCGGTAGCATATCATCGGTGACGAGATGAAATCCATTGGGTAGCCGCACCCGCAGTCACTTTGAAGGAACTTAGTGCGTATCATGTGTTCCTTGTGAACCACGCGCTCAGACCGTACGTCCTTCCCAACCGCGCACAGATTTACAATGGCACTTCGAAAAACAGACAAGGCCGATCTGCGAAAGCGTTATCCGATCTACATCCAGGTCGGCATGATCGCAGCTCTTGCGCTCTTGATCGTGGCGTTCCGGGTCGACTGGCAGGCTGACTCAGACTTCGTTGCGATCGAGCAGGAGCAGGAAATCGTTCAGATCGAAGAGATTCAACAGACGCAGCAGATCGAGCAACCGCCTCCACCGCCGAGACCGCCCGTCCCGGTAGAGGTACCCAACGATGAGATTCTCGAGGACGACTTCCTTGATCTCGACGCCACGCTCGATCTCGATGCCCCGACGCAAGCACCGCCCCCGCCTCCGCCGCCAGCGGAAGAGGAGGAAGAAGAGCCTGAGATCTTCGTGATCGTCGAGGAAATGCCGGAGCTGATCGGCGGCCTCGCCTCGATCCAGTCACAGATTCGCTATCCGGAGATCGCTCGCAAAGCGGGCGTCGAAGGCCGCGTCTTCGTGCAGTTCATCGTTGACGAGCAGGGTAATGTCGTTGACCCTGTAGTCACACGTGGGCTCGGTGCCGGGCTTGATGAGGAAGCCCTCCGCGCCGTCAGCCAAGCCAAGTTCACGCCCGGTAAGCAGCGCGGTCAGCCGGTTCGTGTGAAGATGTCACTGCCGATCACGTTCAGGCTGCGGTAAGCCTCAGCAAGCGTGCGACTGACTCAATGCCCCGTCACTTCGGTGTCGGGGCATTTTTGTTTGATGAGGAGGTCATACGGCGAAGCGTTCCGTCTGCCGAACCGATGAGTACATCGGTCGCGAGATCGATGAAGAGGCCGTGATCGAGCACGCCCGGCATCAGTGCCAGAGTCACGTTAAGGTCGTCTGGATTGTCGATACCTTCGAAGATGGCATCGACGATCCAGAATCCTTGATCCGTAACCACCGGACCGTCCTTGCGCTGCCCCATGCGGAGCTCGGGCTCGGCGCCCAGATCCGTCAGGCTCCGCATCACAGGATATGCCGCCATCGGTAGCACTTCGATCGGCAGCGGCATCCGCGTCCCCAGCTTCTCAACCAGTTTCGAGTCATCCACAAGAACGAGGAACCGGCGTGCGAGCGAGGCCACAACTTTCTCCCGCGTGTGCGCCGCTCCGCGACCCTTGATCAGGTTCAGATGGGGATCCACCTCATCTGCTCCGTCGAATGCCATATCGAGCTCCCGCACGTCGCGCAAATCGCACAGCGGGATGCCCGCTTCCGAAGCAAGGATCTCGGCGGCATATGATGTGGGTGTGCCGCGAACCTCCAGCCCTTCCTCTTTCACCCTCCGCCCGAGCTCCTCGATGGCGAACGCGGTCGTCGAGCCTGTTCCAAGACCGACCACCATCCCACTTTCGACCATGTTTGCGGCCTCGATGCCGACCAGCCGCTTGGCATTGTCTGCTGTCATTGCTTAGCGATCCACAGAGTTACTGGTATCTCGGGCGCCTCACTCGTAACGAAGCGAATCGATTGGGTCGAGACGCGCGGCGCGAGCGGCTGGATACCCGCCGAAGACCAGGGAGATGATGGTCACCATGATGACGGCTGTAAGTGCCCATCCCCAAGGTATCGCACCCGAAATTCCGAACGCCACCGCTGTGTAGTTGCCGACAAGTATGCCGAGCAAAATTCCAATGGCGCCGCCTATCTGGCACAGGAAGAATGCTTCCAGTAAGAATTGCCTTAGCACGTCGCGTCGGCGGGCGCCGACCGATTTACGGATGCCGATCTCGCGCGTCCGCTCGGTAACCGATACGAGCATGATGTTCATGATTCCGATGCCGGCCGCCAGAAGCGCGATGAGGCCGATGCCCGCTCCGCCGGCGGTAAGTGCGCCCGTGAAGGCGTCGAAAATGGCGCGCATCGAGTCATTGGTCTCGATCTCGAAATCGTTCGGCTCTCCGGGTGGCACCTTCCGGATGGTGCGCATGCGCCCGATCGCCTCCTCCATCGCCGGCCCGATTCGGTGGATGCCGGCGGTCCGGATACTCACCGAAGACAGGTCGCGGTTGGCGCCGCCGTACGTGGAAAAGCCGGTGGTTATCGGGATGTAGACGCGATCATCCATCTCCATTCCCAGGAAATTTCCCTTCGCCACAAGCACGCCGACCACCTGATAACGGCGTCCTTTCATCGTGATGGACTTCCCGATCGGCGACTCATTAGGGAAGATCTCCTCCGCGACTGAGGAGCCGAGCAAGGCAAACGGACGGCCGTATTGCACATCCTGATCGGTAAACGGCCGACCATGCTCGATCTCGTAGGAAAAATTCTCGAGGAAGTTTTGATCGGTGCCTATCAGGCCTATGTCCGGATCCGTCTCACGGGATTCGTAGCGGACAGAGCCTCGATCGAAGAACTCCTGAATGCTGATCGCCACCGGTTCCTGCATCGTGCGCTCGAGCCGCTGAATCTGGTCGTACGTGATGTTGCGCCGCGCACGAAAGCCGCCACCGCTGATCTGCACCGACGGATATCGTGTGATGGTGAAGGTGTTTGAACCGAGCATCGACATCCGTTCCTTGAAGTAGACGTCGATGACCGACACGGCCGTGACGGACGTGATGATGGCGAAGACGCCGATCACCATCCCGAGCAGCGTCAGAAACGTTCGCATCCGGTTGGCCCGGAGCGAAGCGACTGCCGCGCGAAGTGCCTCGAGTACGCTCATCTATTCGTACCTCAACGACTCGATCGGTTCGGATTTCGCGGCCGACCACGCAGGTGCGAGCCCGAATATGATGCCGATGCCGACGCAGATCGCAAACGCCATCAACACAGTTGACAGCGGCAGGTACGTCGACACAACCAGGTTGATTAGCGCCGCGAGGATAAAGGAAATGCCGATGCCGATCGCGCCGCCGATGAGGCAGACGATAACCGCTTCCACGAGAAACTGAATCAGAACCGTCGAACGGCGCGCGCCCACTGCTTTGCGCAGTCCGATCTCGCGCGTACGCTCCTTCACCGACACGTACATGATGTTCATCACACCGATGCCTCCGACCAGTAGCGACAACGCCGTCAAGAAGATGCCGACGCCGTAGATCGCCAGTTTGATCGGGGCGAGCTGCCGGCGCAAACTCTCCTGCTGGTTGATGTCGAAGTCGTTGGCCTGCATGGCGTCTATTCCGCGCGCCGTCCGCAGAATGCCCGTGAGCTCATCCTCGGCGAGGTCGACGTGATCCGGGGAAAGTGCCTTCACCTCGATTGTAACGCTGCGCCGTTCAAGGCCGAAGAGTTTTCGGAACGTGGAGATCGGAATCCGAACCTGATCGTCCACCGAGTTTCCGCCGTCGATGCCGGAGCCCTTGCGGGCCATCACGCCGATCACCTCAAACCGATGCCCGCCCACGCGGATGTACTTGCCAAGCGCATTGCCCAGCGGGAAGAGCTCATCGGCAACACGCGATCCGATCGTGGCAACGTTGCGCGCCGCGCGCTCATCCATATCCCCATAAAGTCGACCTTCCGCCAGATCAACCGCATGCACGAACTCGAAGCGCGGCGTAGATGCGTGGATGGTGACACCGCTAAGCGTGGTTGCCGTGGAGCTAACACTTCGTCGCGTCTGTACCACCGGTGCCGCTGCCGATGAGTACCGCGCACGCCGTTCGATCACTTCGGCCAGTTCCGGCCGGATGTTGGGCCGGTTGATGTATTCCCACCACTTCGTCCCAGGACCGGCAATCCACGGCCATTTGTCGACATACAGAACGTCGGTGCCGAGATCAGAAAGGGAAGCCTCGAACTGTTGTTCGATCCCGTTGATGACCGTCACCATCGCAGTCACAGATGCGATGCCGATGATGATGCCGAGGGAAGTCAGGATCGAACGGAGCTTGTTCACCCGGATAGCGACGGCGGCAATCCGTACGGCTTCCCAGAAATCGGTGAGTATGCGGGGCAAGAGCTTAACGCGGTGAGGGTGGATCCCGCAGCTACGGCGGATTTGCTACAAGGTTGCGACGACGGAAGGCCTTCATCGAGCGCGCACTGCCGCGAGGCTGCATTCGAAGCGGATCCGGTAGTCGCGGTACGTCGGATTGAAATCGGCGCGAGTGACCTGGAAGCCCTCGTTGAGCGCGAGCACCGCCATGCCCGGGTGACGGTTGGGGAAGGTGTCGAAAGCAAAACGCTCGTAATCGCGCGCGGCGACGCGCTGCATCATGTCGTGGAGCATAAACCTGGCGATTCCACGCCTCCGATATTCGGGAAGCACGCCGCCCTTGGCACTGTAAAAAACGAACCGATTCTCCCGGTATCCGACCTTGAAGCCGGCCGGTTTGCCGTCGACGGTTGCGAGCAGCACGAGCAGGTCGTCGCGAGCAAAGGTGTTGATGATCCGGTCCTCGTCAAAAATGACCCGGTTCATCTGCGCGATGATCTCCATCCGGCTTTTCGGCAGTTCCTCCACGATCGCAGGTGCTTGCGTGGCAACTACCCGAGTTTGCAACGACATGGCATCAGAAGGGAAGTTCGTCCGATTCATCGGCAGAGAGCCACCGTGGATGTTCGTACAGGCGCGGCGCCTCCACCTCTCGCTCGCGCACCAGTTCCATCGGCTCGAGCAGCTCCTCAGGTACGTCGGCAATGAAGCGACTGACATCCGCAAAATACTCACCCGAGAACCGCCGATGCTGAAGGATCGGATACGAGACGAAAAGGTCTGTACGCGCGCGCGTCAGCGCAACGTAGAGCAACCGAAGCTCCTCGTCCAGCTCGTCGCTATCTTTGAGTGCATATCCGGAGGGAAGCACGCCTTCGAGAGCTCGGATGACGAAGACGGCGTCGAACTCCAGGCCCTTCGCGGAGTGGATCGTGGAAAGCACGACCGGACGCTCATCTTCGGATTCCGGTTCGGCGTCGAGTGCAGTTAGTTCAACAGGATCGATTGCGAGAGCCGAGAGAAACTCGGAGCGATTCGAATATGCCGCCGCGAGCCCCGCGAAGTGATCCAGGTCCTGCTGGCGCTTCTGATAATCCTCAAAATATCGCGCCTTCATTAGCGGCTCGTAGTACGCCAGCACCGCTTCGACCTGGCTCTGCACGCCGGCGTCCTCCTTTCGAATCGCCCGCAGCAGTGAGAAAAGCTGCGTCAGGTCGTCGGTGTACCGGGGCGATATCGGACGATCTTCGAGCGTGAACGGCTCGTCTTGATCTTCTGTCGCCCACTCGATGATGGCGGCGGCGGTTTTCGGCCCAACGCCCTTGATCAGTTGCAGGATGCGGTTCCAGGCAACGGCGTCGAGCGGATTCTCCGCCACACGCAAGTACGCGGCGACGTCCTTCACATGCGCCGCTTCAGACAGTTTCATGCCACCGAACTTGACGTAGGGGATGTTTCGTCGACCTAGTTCGATCTCAAGCTCGAAAGAATTGAAGCTGCTCCGAAAGAGCACCGCGATCTCGTGCAGCGGCACGCCTGATTCACGAAGTTGAAGCATCATCTGCGCAACGAATGACGCCTCCTCCTGCTCATCCGCCGCCGCGACGAGCGCGGGGAGCTCGCCTTGCTTTCGATCGCTGAACAGCTCCTTGTCATACTTCCGCCGAGCCTTTCGGAGCACGTGGTTCGCGAGGTCCAGCACCGGCTGCGTCGAGCGGTAGTTGTGCTCGAGCTTCAGGATCGTCGTTCCCTCGAAGTGCTTCGGGAAGTCGAAAATGTTGCGAGCGTCAGCTCCTCGAAACCGATAGATGCTTTGCGCATCATCGCCGACGGCTGTGACGTTGCCGTGGACCGAGGCCAGCGCGCGCACGAGCGCCGCCTGCATCGCGTTCGTATCCTGATACTCATCGACGAGAATGTGCCGGCACCTCGCTGCGACTTCCTTGCGAACGGCATCATGACGGTTGAAGAGGTCGAGCGTCCGCCGGAGCAGGTCGTCATAGTCCATCAACCCATGGCGGATCTTGTATTCCTCGAAGTCATGCGCGAGCGCCCGAAGCTGCTCGAGGAAATCAGCGAACTGCGGGAACTGCGTCTCGAGTAGCTCTTCGAGGGTGATGCCGCGATTCCAGACGGTCGAGAACATCGACTGCAGCGTCTTCTTGCGTGGGAAGCGCTTGTCCATTCGGTGGAACTCCCGGCCCGTCCGCAACAAGTCAAGCACATCCGCGGCATCCGCCGAGTCGAGGATGTTGAAGTTTCGGGGGAAGCCGATGCGCGGCGCATGGCGGCGCAGAACGGAGAGGCAGAACGAGTGGAACGTCCCACCGCTCACGCGGCTGCAGCGGCCATCCAGCAGTTCGGATGCGCGGGAAAGCATCTCACGTGCTGCGCGCCGCGTGAAAGTCAGCAGTAGGATCTGCTCCGGGGCCACATCCGATTCAATGAGATACGCAACGCGGTAGACGAGCGTGCGCGTCTTTCCCGTGCCCGCGCCGGCAATAACGAGTGTCGCACCGTCGCCGGCCGTAGCCGCCGCGTGCTGCTGCTCGTTGAGCTCGGCGCGGTAGTCGATCTGGAAATCGCGCCGAGGCAGCTCTTCCTTCTTCAGTACAAACTGGCGCGCCATGGGGTCGGATTACTTCTTGCGGCCGTCGGATGAACGTCGTGTTGCCGGATATGAAGGCGCCGCGGCAAAGTTCGCCGCAGGGTGTGTATTCGTAAGAGCTTCGGGCGAAGCGAGGCCGATATGTCACGCCCGTTTTGTATGTTGATGGATCGGCTCCGAAAGGAACGTCTGCACGGGGCTCCCGTCTGAACCGGCGCCGAGGGCAATGCCGCCTGGTGATATCGCAAGCAAAGAGTTTGTATGGGAAAAGTAATTGCCGTAGCCAATCAAAAGGGTGGCGTGGGTAAGACCACCACCGCCGTGAACCTGGCGGCCTCCCTCGCTGCTACGGAACATACGACCCTTTTGATAGACATCGATCCACAGGCGAACGGTAGCTCCGGCACGGGCATCGATCAGCGAGCGGTTGATGGCTCGGTATATGAGATTCTGATCGGCGAGCGCCACCTCGACGATACCATCCAGAGCTCGCAGATGCCGTTTCTGGATATCGTTCCGAGCCACATCAACCTCGTCGGTGCAGAAATCGAGATGATCGACGTGCCGGAGCGCGAACGGCTGCTCAAGAAAGCGATCGAGACGGCTCGGAAGAAGTACGACTTCATCGTCATAGACTGCCCGCCTTCGCTCGGGCTGCTCACGCTAAACTCGCTAACTGCATCGGATTCCGTCCTGATACCCGTCCAGGCAGAATACTTCGCACTGGAAGGTCTCGGGCAGCTCCTCAACACGATCAAGATCGTCCGCCAGCACCTCAACCCGGATCTGGATATCGAGGGCGTGCTTTTGACGATGTTTGACACCCGGCTTCGACTTTCAAATCAGGTCGCTGAGGAAGTACGGCGGTATTTTGGAGAAAAGGTTTTCAAGACGATCGTGCAGCGAAACGTTCGTCTTTCGGAAGCACCAAGTTTCGGCAAGCCGGTGCTGCTTTACGATGCTACCAGCATGGGTGCACGCAATTACATGGCGCTTGCTCGGGAGATCCTCAGGAATAACCCCGAACATGCGTCGCCGAAATCACTCGCTGCGGGCGAAGCGGATTCGCCGGCACGCCGCAGCGAGCACGCAGCCGATGGTTATGCGGCGTGATTATCAGAGCCGCTTCGTTATCCATCCGATCACTCGACAGTAACCCATGGCTTCACGAAAAGCCGTTCTCGGACGTGGACTGAACGCGCTCCTCCCATCACAGGAGGAGCAGGAAGGACAAGAAGGCCGCGACCAGCCACGCTTGCATCGGTTCGAGGACCGCGTCCGGCTTCTCGGCCGCGTGGCGGACGTCGAGGTTCGCTCCGTCCGCCCCAATCCGTACCAGCCGCGTGAGACATTTGATGAACGCCTGCTTGACGAGCTCGCCGCCTCGATCCGTCAGCTAGGCATCATCCAGCCCATCACGGTTCGCGTTCTGGATGACGGTCAGTTCGAGCTGATCTCGGGTGAACGGCGCCTGCGCGCAGCACGCCGCGCCGGGCTGGATCGCATTCCGGCTTTTCTTCGAGAGGCCGATACCGAGGAAATGCTTGAGATGGCGCTGGTCGAGAACGTCCAGCGCGAGGAGCTGAACCCCGTCGAGGTCGCTATCGGCTACCAGCGGCTGATCGAGGAATGCGACCTGACGCAAGAGCAAGTCGCCACCAAGATCGGAAAGAACCGCGCGACGGTAGCCAACTTTTTAAGGCTGCTGAAGCTGCCGCCGCGGGTGCAAGCCAGCCTCCGAGACGGTACGCTTTCGATGGGCCACGCGCGTGCGCTCATCACGGTCGAGGGCGATGACGTCCGGGAGAAGCTGCATCAGGAGATCATCGAGAAGGAGCTCTCGGTGCGCCAGGTGGAAGAACGCGTGCGAAAGCTTCGCGAGAAGCCGGACGCGGAATCTGACGGCGATGAGAAATCGGCGCGTCCGGATGTCGTGCAGCTCCAGGTGCAGGAGTTCACGAATCGTCTGCGCTCGCACCTGAGCACGCAGGTGCAGATCAAACATCGCGGGCGGGACGGAGGCCGGATCGAGATCGCCTATTACTCGGATGATGACCTCGAGCGCCTTCTCGAGGCGATCACGCGTGTCTGACGTGCACGGCAATGTGCGCTGGCCACTGGCGATCATCATCGCGGCGGTCCTTGTGCACATCGGTGCCCGCGACGTCACGGCGCAGAATGATGTGGATGCGTCGCGCGATCATTCTCCGCGTGGTGCGCTGTGGCGGGCAACCGTTCCGGGATGGGGCCAGATCTATAACCGGCAGTACTATAAGCTTCCGTTCGTTTACGGCGGCCTGGCTGCCGTAGCCTATGCCGCCCACTCGACGCACTCCGACTACATAGCTTACCGGCGTGCATACTGGTACGCTGAGCCGCGGCTTTGGACCGACGGCGTGCCGGAGTATCCCGAATTCGAACAGGCATATCGGGACTTTCTCGTGCGTCAGAACCTTCCTCCGGATGAAGAACTCGGCGCCGAGGAAGCCGCACAAAGGCGTCAACGCCTTGCGCCATCGCTGCGGGAGGTCAGAGACAATCTCAGGCGCAACCGTGACCTTTTATACATTGGCATCGGCTTAGTGTACGCAGTCACCATAGTCGATGCCTACGTTAGCGCCCATCTCCTTGATTTCGACATCGGTGAAGATCTAACCATGAAGGTTGGCCCATCTCCAATGGGCCTTCACGCCAGAATCGTATTTGAGTTCTGATTCTGAGATAGTGCTAATTCGACGATGCAACCGAACAACGATGTGCACGTCCTGTATACCGGTTTATTTGATCGAACACAGCAACTTTCATTCGATTCTGAATGGAATGCGTGCACGATCGTCGTCTTTAACATCCTTTCTCAGACCGCACAGCCAGACGCGGAAAATCATCCGCGGTTAAAGTCACGCATCACAGTATATTGCGGCACCAGCGGGCTTGCTCTTGCCTGAATCCTGCCGCCTTCCCGATCATCGTATGACCGTACCCGATTTCTACCGGAAGGACGACCCGAAATCCACATCGAACGAGGAGCAGGCTGCGCTTCGTTCGGATCCCTCGCTGTTCAATAAGTGTCATCGCTTCTTTGACCCTTCGGGAGATTATACTCAGGTCAAGAAAGCTGATCTTTACCCGTACTTTCGACCGCTCGAGCGCAACGACGGCTCGCGTGCGATCATCAACGGCCAGGAGATCATCATGGCGGGGTCGAACAACTACCTCGGCCTGACCTCTGATCCGCGCGTTAAGGAAGCAGCGCAGCAGGCGATCGATAAGTATGGCACGGGATGCACCGGAAGCCGCTTTCTCAACGGCACGCTAGATCTCCACATCGAACTGGAGCACCGCCTTGCACAGTTCATGGAAACCGAGTCTGCCGTGCTGTTCTCGACCGGCTACATGACCAATCAGGGCGTGATTCAGGCGCTGGCTGGTAAAGGCGACGTAGTCTTTTCCGACAAGGATAATCACGCTTGTATCGTCGCCGGCACGCAGGTGAGCCTTGCGGACACGGTTCGCTATCGGCACAACGATGTGGTGCATCTCCGCAAGCTGCTTGAGAAAACGGTCATGGAGCGTCCGGATGCCGGGTTGCTCATCGTCACCGACGGCGTCTTCTCGATGAACGGCGTTATCGCGTCGGTGCCGGAGCTCGTTGAACTGGCTGAGGAATTCGATGCCGCGCTCATGCTCGATGATGCCCACGCGGTAGGCGTCATCGGTCCGGGCGGTCGCGGATCCGCAGCTCACTTCGGTCTTCTTGATCGCGTGCACCTCACGACGGGCACTTTCTCGAAGAGCTTCGCCTCGCTCGGCGGTTTCGTCGCCGGTGGCCGCGATGTCATCGAGTTCATTCGTCACACGGCGTCCGCCCATATCTTCAGCGCCTCGATGCCGCCGGCAAACGTGGCCACCGTGCTGAAGTGCCTGGACATCCTCGAAGCCGAGCCCGAAAGACTTGACCGCCTCTGGGAGATTTCAGATTACATGCGCGAGGGTTTCCGCAACATCGGTTTCAATGTGTGGACGAGCCAGACGCCGATCATTCCGGTCGTCGTCGGCAATATGCGGACGTGCTTCGAGTTCTGGCGCGACCTGCTCGAAGAAGGCGTCTTCGTCAACGCCGTCGTGCCGCCGGCCGTCCCGCAAGGCCAGTCGATCATGCGGACGTCCTACATGGCGACGCATACTGACGAGGAACTGGACTTCATTCTCGATGCCTTCGCCCGCGTAGGCAAGAAACACGGCATCATCGAACGCAATGGTCGCGGCTGATGCGCCTCCGATCTGATCTACCAAAGCGCTGCGGACGAAACGTCTGCAGCGCTTCTTTTTTGATCCGTAGCTTCCACCTTTCGCCGGCTTCCGCTATTCCGACCATCGATTGGGTGCGATGACCGCTTCGATTTCGATCCGTCCCGTTGACTCCCGGCGCGACCTCCGCCGGTTCATCGACTTCCAATACGATCTGTATCGCGGAAATCGCTACTGGATTCCGTCGCTACGCCGAGA
>CAZKDQ010000030.1:20221-24050 GCA_964551345.1 uncultured Rhodothermales bacterium | reverse complement strand
CCGAACGTCGACTTTTACAGCGGAATCCTCTACCGCGCCATGGGCATCCCCACGGAGATGTTCACGGTGATGTTTGCGATCGGGCGCTTGCCCGGCTGGATTGCGCAGTGGAAGGAAATGCGTGAGGATCCGAAAGGACGAATCTACCGCCCGAGGCAGATCTATGTGGGTCCGCAGAAGCGCGAGTATGTTGCTGCCGAGGATCGCGAGAGCCAGAAATCGCAGGCCTAGAACGGCGCTCCTGAACACTAAAAAGCCTCGATCGGCCGCTGCCCATCGAGGCTTCTTTGTATTCTGGAATGACGATCAGGGAGCAAGCTGTGGATCCTGAAGCATGTCTCCGGTGGATGATCCAGAGGTATCGCTCACGGTGCCGCCGTGTTCATCGGTAACCTGGAGCGAGACGCGCATCCCCTGCTCTGCATGATCCGCATCAGGGCAGTAGGCCTCATACGTGCCGGGCTGGAGGTTTACCTGAAGCGTTCCCTCCTCCCCCGGAGCCACCGATGACAGCGTCGACTCCTGCACGTTCACGCCCTCGATCTGTAAGCTGTGCGCCTCGGATCCGTCGTTAACAACACGGAAGACGCGATTGCCGGCCGCAACCGAAGCGGGCATTTCGATGCTGAACTCGGAAAGATGGACGTCGACGGTATCCGCCGCAGCCATTGGCATCATGTCGATCTCACCGACTGCGGAGGTGTCGGGCATCTCGAGTTCGGCGGTGTCCGTCTCTCCGCCGCATGCGGAGACGAACAGGAGTGCAGCAACTGCGAGCGCCGACACGGTAGAGTTGAACGGATAATGACCTGCTGTAAATCGTTTCATTGATGGACGAGCTCTCGGGTTCGATTTCGTTGCCGGAAGCGTGAAACCTCGCGTCGTGTGGTTTGATTTGCTCCTGATCTTGCCTCTGCGGTCTTTCACTGTATCGTAACTATGGGAGCGAGGTTTTGCGCATCTGCTGTTGAGTTCGTCGTAGCGGAGGTCGTGCGGCCGCTCCGCCACCGCGTGCTCAGGCCGCATCAGCCGTTCCGCGCGTCGACGTATCCAGGTGATGACGATCCACAGACACTGCATGCGGCCGTGCGAGACGGGCAGAGCATCGCCGGCGTGGCATCAATTTACCGGCGTTCGCCTGAAAGCGAGGATGATCCATCGGCCTGGCATCTACGTGGTCTTGCCGTCGATGAGAGGTGGCGTGGCAATGGTGTTGGAGCATCAATCGTGGAGCGACTGATCGAGGTGCTGGCAGGGCGCGGCGCGTCGTGCGTCTGGTGCACCGCGCGCTCGGATGCGGTCGCGTTCTACGAGAGGATGGAGTTCCAGGCCGAAGGCGACTGGTTCGACGAGCCGCCGCTCGGGCCCCACCTGTTCATGCGGCGCTGGATCTGATGTCTTGATCCTTCCTCACCGCATCGTTTCACGGCCTGTGAATCATCGAATGCGGCCCTGAAGTGCATCCCGCACGTGGTTAATTCGATCCCCTACTTCCTGCTTCTCACTGTCCATACGTGAATGCCGATGAGCGAACGAGTTGCGTTTATCACAGGTGCCACCGGAATCGCTGAAGCAACGGCCGTGGAGTTTGCACGACGAGGCATTCGGGTAGCGTTGATGTCTCGAACGAAAGAGGACGTCGAGCACACAGTTCAGAAGGTTGAAGATGCGGGGTCGGAAGGGCTCGTACTTCAGGGTGATGTCTCGCAGGAGGAGGACCTGAAGCGCGCCTATATGGAGATCGAGAATCGCTGGGGTCGGCTCAACATCGTCTTCGCCAACGCCGGCATCAACGGGAAGTGGGCACCGATCGAGAACGTCTCGCTCGATGACTGGAACAAAGTCATCAGCATTAATCTCACCGGCACGTTCCTAACAGTGAAACATGCTGTCCCGCTACTCAGACGAAACGGCGGCTCGATCGTCATCACGTCGTCGGTCAACGGAACGAGGATGTTCAGTAACACCGGCGCGAGTGCTTACGCCAGCACGAAGGCGGCGCAGGTTGCGTTTGCGAAGATGATGGCTCTGGAATTGGCGCCCGACGGCATTCGCGTCAACGTGATCTGCCCCGGCATGATCGATACGAACATCGAGGAGAGCACGACGCGCGAGGATTTCGATGAGGCGCAGTACCCCGTCGACTATCCCCAAGGAAAGGTGCCGCTTACACACGGTGAACCCGGTAACGCCGGGGATGTGGCGCGGCTGGTGGCATTTCTCGCAACGGACGACTCGCGCCTGATCACAGGAACGCCGGTCTGGATCGACGGCGCGCAGTCCCTGTTTCAGGGATGATGAAGACTGGCAGCGCTTTTTGAGACAACAGGCTATATTATCCAGCGTGGCCGTTTCCCATCCTTCGAATGGACATGACCGACGAGACCCGACAACGTCTTCAGAGTCCCTGGACCCTCATCGTTATCGCCGCCATCCTGGCATTCGTCACACTGCTTTCCACCTGGCTGCTTCAGAACGTGTAGAAGCCGACTAGTATCGAACGGCGAACGCGTCGAACTCGCCTGAGGCCTCACTCTGCCGCATCTGCACATCTCGCACGGAAGCCAGCGGCGGGCCCTGCTGGAGGTCATCTACCAGGCCACCGATGGCTTGATCATCGCCTTCGGCCACGACTTGCACGGATCCATCGGGTTCATTGCGTACCCATCCGGTGATGCCGCGTCGTCTCGCGCGCTCCAGCGTAAACTGCCGGAAGCCAACGCCCTGCACACGCCCCGATACCTTTGCCTCGATGCGCCGCATCGTCATGCGAGCAGTCCTCGGCTCCGCGTCCAGTCCCGAAAACCATCGACGAGCTGATCGAACGAATCGAGCACGAACAGGACGTCCTGCAAATGCCAGACGTCGTAATCCTGCTCGACAATGCGTGCCGGATCGAATGGATGCTTCGTCACCTGGTCTGAAAGCGCGTGCGTGACTTCGTTCTTCGATGACAGGATGCCGGCCCCAAAGATTCGCATGCCTTCCTCCTGGCGGATCAGACCGAACTCAACGGTGAACCAGTGGAAGCGCTCCAGCCTCGGCCGATCCTTGCCCTCTGCCTTAAGGGCAGCCTGACCAAAGAGCTGGTAGAAATCCGCAAACGCGGGCTGCGTCAGCATCGGCATGTGGCCGAACATGTCATGAAAGCAGTCGGGCGCGGGCGTGTAATCGAGTTCTTCCCTCCCGCGGATGTAATCCGTTGACGGGAAGGTGCGATTCGCGAGCAGGTTGAAGAAATCCCGCTCATGAAGCAGGCCGGGGATGCGCGCGACTTTCCAGCCGGTGGCTTCCTCGAGCCGCCGGCTCATGTCGGCGAGCGATGGTAGCCGCTCTGGCGTCATCCCGAGGATCGAGATCCCGTCGAGATAGGCTTCGCCTGCGCGACCAGGCAGCATGTTCATCTGACGCTCGAAGAGCGTGCTCCAGATGTCGTGATCTTCATCCGTGTACGACGGGTATGGAATCTCGGCACCCATCGGCGGCGGACCTTCGAGATTCTGGGGGATGCACCGAGGATCGACTCCGTCTTGTGCGGCTTTCTCGTAGGCTGACAGCTCATCGTTAACCGGGCTTTCTGTGCTCTTGTCAATCATGTCGGAATACGAAATTGTGAGTCACAAGCTTACTGGAACCGCTTCCAGTACACGAAAGATAAATCGTCCTCGCGTCGATGCAAGCCGTCAATCCGCATCCTCCTGGCGGATTAAGATCGCGACTCCGACATATCCCAAAAAAGACAGCAGCATGATGCCGATCGCGGCGGAAGAGATGCCTTCGATCCCAAACATCAGCCGATCAGACATCATCAGGATCATGCCGTAGAAGA
>CAZKDQ010000030.1:18799-20121 GCA_964551345.1 uncultured Rhodothermales bacterium | reverse complement strand
CATCGAGGAAATGATGGATGTGTCGGAAAGCGGCGAGGCGTGATCTCCGTATACTCCGCCCGAAAGAACGGCGCCCAGCATCAGCGCGCTATTGATGTCGAGACCCTCAGCGAGTGGAAGCGCGATGGGAATCATGATGGCGAAGGCGGTCCAGGAGGAGCCGAGGGTGAAAGACACGACGCATCCAATGATGAAGACGAGGGCCGGCAGCCACCACACAGGGACGCCTTCGCCGATGAGACCTACGAGATAAGGCCCCATTTCCAGTGCGCGTGAAACCTGGCCCAGCGCAAAGGCAAATACGATGAGCACCGTCACGCCTACGAGGCCGCTCGAGCCCTTGAGGATGAATTCCGTCGACTCCGTGAGCGAGAGTAGCGGACGGCGGCCGAGCGGCAATGCGTAAATGATCGCAGCCACGCCGATTGCCGTAGACACCGCCCAGAGCACCGACGTCGAGCCGCTTCCTGCCATGAGATTGCCGTCGCCGGTGATGTAGAGTCCGACGAAGATCATCAGCACCATCACGCCGATCGGCACGAGCAGGTTAGAGGCGCTGTGACCTGACTTCGGCACTGGCTGGATATTCGCCACCTCCTCCGAGATCATCGGACGTGAGCCTGGCCGTATCAAATCTCCAGCTTCAGCGCGCTCCTCAGCGCGTTTCATCGGACCGAATCCCCATCCCGTAATTGCGAGAAAGAGGGCGAAGATGATCGACAGCCAGCAAAAAAAATTGAAAAGCAGCGACGTCGCTAGCAGTGATACGGATTCGGCGGCGAGGCCTTGCGCGGCGAGAAGCCCGAGCACATATGCGCCCCATCCGTTTAGCGGGATCATCATGCAGACGGGCGCGCTCGTAGCGTCGCAGTAGTAGGCGAGTTTCTCGCGAGCCAGATTCAGCCGATCGAAAAACGGCCGGCTCACCGCACCGACGGTCAGGGACGTGATGCTGGACTCGACGAAGATCACCATGCCGACGCCCCATGCCAGGATTTCCGCACCGCGCCTCGTCGTTCCCCAACCTCGCCGACGCGCGAACTCCACGAAACCGTGAACACCGCCCGACGCCTGCACCAGTGCGATGAGGCCGCCAACGAGCAGGCAGAAGATGATCACGCGCGTGTTGCCCGCATCCAGGAAGACGGCAACGACCTGGTCCAGCACCTCCCGTAGACCGAGGATGGGATTGCCGCCAACGATAATCGTCGTGCCGAGCCAGAGACCGACGAACAGAGACAGGTAGACCTGCCGCGTCCGTAGCGCGAGCACGATGGCGATGATCGCAGGCGTGAGGACGATCCAGCCCATGTGCCTCTATC
>CAZKDQ010000030.1:17277-18699 GCA_964551345.1 uncultured Rhodothermales bacterium | reverse complement strand
CAGTTCGACCAGTGCAGGCTCGATGTGCCGGACGTACGGGCAGTGGTTGCACGAAAAGACGACGAGCAGGAGCTTCGATGTCTGAAGATCATCCAGCGCAACGCGCTCAGTCTGGGTGAGGGGATTTGCGTCGCGGAGATTAAAGTCCGGCGCCGATGCACCAAGCGGGACCATCTCTGAATAGGTGGCGGCCATACGAAGTAAAAACGTGCGCGATCCAGTGTGACTTATGCGCCGCCATTATACAGTCCCCTCGCCTCAATGTACACCCGGACGGCATCCGCGACGAGGTAGCGGACCGACTGCCGCGCCCGGCATCGCTCGCGAATGCGTGTTGAGGAAATCTCTATCAGCGGTGCCTCCGCAAATCGAACTTTGTCCGCCGCATATTCGGGGATGGGGGGATCGGGATCGCCCGGACGCTTGAACACGAGAAGATCAACCAGTTCAGCGATGGCTCGGGCATCTTTCCAGCGCGGGAAGCCTTGAAGGCTGTCGCTTCCCATCAACAGAAAGAACTCGTCGCTCGGCCGGCTTTCGCTCAGGTGTCGAACGGTATCGATGGTGTACGACGTCCCGCCGCGGCGGATTTCGCAATCCGACACATCAAACGATGGATTCCCCTGAACGGCGCAGCGCACCATCTCCATTCGATGCGCCGGGTCGACGGTCTCGCGATTAGCCTTGAAGGGAGACTGGGCAGCCGGAATCCAGAGCACGCGGTTGAGTTCGAACTCGCCCAGCATCCACTCCGCGATCAACAGATGCCCGATGTGCGGAGGGTTGAAGGTTCCGCCGAAGATGCCGACGCGCATCGGTCTCTCCTCAGTTGTTAGCCAGCGCCTCCTTGCGTGACATCACCTCACGGTAGAGCCGCTCCGCCTCGTCACGGTACTCGCTTTCGGGGAAGAGCTGCACGAGGCGCTCGTAGTTGCGAACGGCGAGATCGAGCCGCTCGTCCTGCCGCGCGACGACGCTTTGATCGGCATAGTCAATGTAGTTTTGCATCGCGCCGATGAGAGCACGCTCGGCCCAGGGCGTGCTGTCCGGGTATTTATCGAACACGCGCTCGAACATGATGGCAGCCGCTTCGAACATCTCGCGGCGCTCATAGAGCTTTGCTGTCTCGAAGTCTTTGCGAGCCATCTTGTCGCGGAGCTCAGAAATCATCGCTTCCGCCTCAGCAACCCGTTCGTGCTGCGGATACCTGTTGATGAAGAGCTGCAACTCATCAACGGCACGGGCCGTGCTGGATTGGTCGAGTTGATAGCCCGGCGATTGCTCGTAGTAGGCGCGCGCCCGCTGAAACTCGGCCTCGGCAGCCCTTGGATCGGCTCGATAGATCTGTGCGAAGCGGTTGAACTCACTCGCGGCGAGGATATACTCGCGGTTATGCATGTGCGCCCATGCGAGGTAGTACTG
>CAZKDQ010000030.1:9348-17177 GCA_964551345.1 uncultured Rhodothermales bacterium | reverse complement strand
GCACCTCATCCTGAAATCCTTCGGCCATGCGTTCGCCGAGGCTATCTCCGAGCCGGGCAACAATCCCGAAGCTCCCATCCTCCTCCCGCATTGCGTGCCGAGCCATGACCCGACCGCGAGTGGTAATGGGTGGATTAACCTGAAATACGAATCGACGGCCTTCAGCAACATCCTCATCCGTAGCGAGCGGCGCGATCATCACAAGGCCGCGCCGTTCGGTCTCGCGAGCTGCAGCCCGTGCCTCATCACTGAAAATCGGGCCGATGACGACTTCGACGCCTTCTCGTTCGAGCTCCGAAATGATCTCACGTGCCGTCGACGGATCTCCGTGCGTATCGCGGAAGACCATTCGAACCGGCATTTCGTCTCCCGAAACCCGGTTGTGAGCATCGACCGCGAGGCGAATGCCGTTGAACATCGACTGCGCGACGTCGGCGGATCCGGTGAGCGGAAGTGCAATGCCAACCTGCATCATGGGGCGGCGGCGGGATTCGGCTTCCAGCGCGTCCCGTGAGAAGCTGCGAATGCGTTCTGCCTCTGCCCGGTAGCGGCTGGTCGGGTAGCTTCGGACGAAGTCGTTGGCCAGGCGCGCGGCCTGCTCGAACCGGCCGTCGCGATAGAGCGCCTTCGTCGCCATGATGAGCCCCGCCGTCGTCACGCGATTGAACTCGTGCGAATCCGTAGCGAGCCGGAAACGACGATATGCCATCCCGTAATCGCCGGCTTCGAAGGCCTGAACTCCCTGCGAAAAGATCGATGCCGCTTCCTCGTTCTCCGGAATCGGCGCCGTGAAATCCTGTGCCTGCAACGGCGACGCGATATTCGGTAGCGTCATCAGAACAACGATACCTGCTATCGCCGTTGGCACCCACGCATTCATCCTCATCTTCAACATCGTCTGGGTTGTCACGTGAGGTTATTCCCACTCAATGGTTGCGGGCGGCTTGGAACTGATGTCGTACACGGTTCGATTGATGCCGCGAATCTCGTTCACGATCCGATTCGAAACGTGTGCCAGAAATTGATATGGTAGCTGCGCCCAGTCCGCCGTCATCCCGTCGACGCTCGTCACGGCACGAAGCGCACAGACATTTTCGTAGGTACGCTCGTCGCCCATCACACCAACTGTCTTGACAGGCAGCAGAACCGCGAACGCCTGCCAGACATCGTCATAGAGACCATGCTTTTTGAGCTCTTCGATGAAGATGGCGTCCGCCTCGCGCAGGATTTCGACCTCGCGATTGGTTACCGGCCCGATCACACGAATGGCCAGCCCCGGCCCGGGAAACGGATGGCGATCGACGATGGCCTCGGGCACGCCCAGCAGCCGCCCGATCTCGCGGACCTCGTCCTTGAACAACTCCCGGAAAGGTTCGAGGATTTCGAAATTTAGCTTCTCCGGCAGCCCGCCGACATTGTGGTGGCTCTTGATCGTGGCCGAGGGTCCTTTGAATGAGACGCTCTCGATCACATCCGGATACAGTGTGCCCTGTGCGAGGAAGGCGGGCCGCCGGCCGATCTCGGATTCCACTTCGTGCGTGGCATCCTCAAACACCTCAATGAAGGTGTTGCCGATGATCTTGCGCTTCTTCTCGGGATCCTCCACATCCTTCAAGCGGTGGAGGAACAGCTCGGATGCGTCGACGGCTTTCAGTCGGATCTGGTAGTGCTCGCGAAACGTCTCCTGCACCTGCTCCCATTCGCCCTTCCGCAAGACGCCGTTGTTCACGAAGATGCAGGTGAGGCGATCGCCCAGTGCCTCGTGGAGGAGCACGGCGGCGACGGAACTATCCACACCGCCGGAGAGGCCAAGAATCACATGCTCCTCTCCCACGACCCGCCGGACCTCGGCGATTTTCTCATCCACAAACGATGCGGGCGTCCAGTCGCCACGGCAGCCGCAAATCCGATGTGAGAAGTTCTCCAGGATGAGGCGTCCCTGCTCCGTGTGCACGACTTCCGGGTGGAACTGAACGCCGAAGTGAGGCCGCACCGTGGACCTCACGGCCGCAATCGGCGCGTTTTCCGTGTGCGCGATCACCTCGTACGCCTCCGGCGGCTGTGAAAGGTGATCGCCGTGGCTCATCCAGACTGTCGATCCACTTTCAACGCCGGCGAGCAGATCGGAGGCATCGTCGACGATCAATGCGGCGCGTCCGAATTCCCGCCTCGAAGCTCTCTCGACACCTGCTCCTTGCGCGTGCGCCATCGCCTGCAGACCGTAGCAGATACCAAGGATCGGCAGCGGCGAGCCGTCCGCGCGCCGCATGTCGAAGTACGCACGATCGAATTGCGGGGCGTCGGCATCATAAACAGAACACGGCCCACCCGAGAGGATGAGGCCGTGCGGATTTAGCTCCGAGACTTCATCCGCCGACAGCGTGCATGGGTGGATCTCGCTGTAAACGCCCGACTCGCGAACCCGCCGTGCGATCAGCTGGGTGTACTGTGAGCCGAAGTCGAGGATGACGATCTTCTGATGCATTCGCCGTCAGCCTACCATTTCAGCATATTCATCCGCGCTCAGAAGCTCGTCCAGTTCGGAAGGATCATCCATCTCGATGCGCACCATCCAGCCGCCGCCGTACGGGTCCTCGTTGACGAGTTCAGGACTTGCATCGAGCTCTTCATTGACGGCAACGATCTTCCCCGAGACTGGCATGAAAAGCTCCGAAACCGTCTTAACGGCCTCCACGGTGCCGAAAACGCTGTCGCGATCGAGTTCACCTCCCTCGGCTTCGAGCTCGACGAAGACGATGTCTCCAAGTTCGCCCTGCGCAAAATCCGTTATGCCCATCGTGGCGGTCTTGCCATCATCTTCCGGGCGAAGCCATTCGTGATCCTTGGAATACCGGAGGTCGTCTGGGAGATTCATCTCGATCAGCGTTTGTTAGGTCGGCGATTCTTCCTGAAGGAAAAAATCATCCAGGAAGTGGGTGTCGAAGTCCCCGGCTCGAAAGCGTTCGTCGCGGAAGAGTTGCTGGTGAAACGGGATCGTGGTCTTCACGCCTTCGATCACGAACTCATCGAGCGCCCGCACCATCTTGTCGATGGCGAGATCACGCGTTCGCGCACGAACGATGAGCTTCGCAATCATCGAGTCGTAATACTGGGGAATGCGATAGCCGGCGTAGGCATGGGTGTCGATGCGGACGCCGTGGCCACCGGGCGGGTGAAATGTGGTGATAACGCCGGGCGAGGGACTAAACTTACGATGAGGATCCTCGGCATTGATGCGGCACTCGATCGCGTGCCCGTCCATGATGACGTCGCGCTTGCGCACCGTCTCGCCCATGGCAACGCGAATTTGATACTCGATCAGATCACAATCCGTCACCTCTTCCGTAACGGGGTGTTCGACCTGGATTCGCGTGTTCATCTCCATGAAGTAGAAGTTGCGATCCTTGTCAACAAGGAATTCGATCGTCCCCGCGCCTTCATAGTTGACGGCCTCGGCCCCACGCACGGCGGTTTCACCCATTCGGGCCCGGAGCTCTTTATCGACAATGGGCGAAGGCGATTCCTCCACGAGCTTTTGATGGCGGCGCTGGATCGAGCACTCGCGCTCGCCGAAGTGGATGACGTTGCCTTTTCCGTCGCCGAGGAGCTGAATTTCCACGTGGCGCGGCTTCTCGACGAACTTCTCTATATATACGGCGCCGCTTCCGAAGGCGGCTTCGGCCTCGGTGCGTGCATTGTTGAATTGCCTGGCAAACTCGTCGTCCGAACGAACGATGCGCATGCCGCGGCCGCCTCCACCTGCCGAGGCCTTGATCATGACGGGAAAGCCAATCTCCTGCGCGATCTGTCGGCCTTCACGTACATCGCTGACGACGCCTTCTGAGCCAGGCACGACAGGCACACCGGCGGCCTGCATCGTCGTCTTCGCCAGACTCTTGTTGCCCATCAGGTCGATGGTGCGCGGCGACGGCCCGATGAACTTGATGCCGTGATCCTCACAGATGGCGCTGAACTCCGCGTTCTCGGATAAAAATCCGTAACCGGGATGGATGGCATCGGCTCCCGTTACTTCGGCAGCGGCAATGATGCGATCCGGGCGCAGGTAGCTATCGCGAGACGGAGGCGGCCCGATGCAGACTGCTTCTCCGGCAAATCGCACGTGCAATGAATCGCGATCGGCGGTCGAGTAGACGGCCACCGTCTGCAGCCCCATTTCGTGGCAGGTACGAATTACGCGAAGAGCGATTTCGCCACGGTTGGCAATGAGAACCTTATTGATCACGGAGATAATGCTTCGGAGACGAGAGAGCGCGGTGAACCCGGCTGCGGCCGGATGCCGGCTTACGGCTCAACGATGAACAGGGGCTGATCGAACTCGACCGGCTGGCCGTCTTCCACGAGCAATTTCTTGATGGTGCCCTCTACCTCGCTCTCGATTTCATTCATGAGCTTCATGGCCTCGATGATGCAAAGCACGTCTCCGACTTTGATCTTATCACCGACAGCGATGAACGGGTCATCATCCGGCGACGGCCGGCGATAGAAGGTGCCGACGATGGGGGCGCGAACAATTACTTCATTCGCTGAGGGCGTCTCCTGCTCGGCGGCGGCTCCGGCCTGGGGCGCGTCCGCGGGTTGCGACACGGCTTCGGGGGATGCGGGCGGAGCCGGGGCAGGCATCGGTGGCTGATGCTGCGGAGGCATTCCGTACGCGGGCGCGGGGTACATCGGATACGCCGGGTACGACGGCGGCTGCACCATCACCGATGCGGCATTCTTACGAACGACGATCTTGATATCGTCCTCCTCGATTTCCACTTCCGCCACATCGCTCTCAGCGACAATCTTCAGAAGCTCTCTAATCCTGGATATATCCATCCGTGTATTTACCAGATTCGCATTGACGATGTGCGGAGTGGCTAAGCCGCCGAGACGCGCGTAACGTACTCACCGCTCTCGGTGTTGACGCGGAGCAGATCGCCTTCGTTGATGAACAGGGGTACCTGAATCGTCGCTCCGCTTTCAAGTGTTGCGGGCTTACTTCCCCCGGTGGCGGTGTCGCCTCTGAGGCCCGGATCGGTGCTTGTCACGACAAGCTCGACGTTGGTCTGGAGCTCCGTGGTCAGCGGTTCATCCTTTTCCGCATAGAAGAGGATGTCTACGGTAGCGCCTTCCTTGATGAACTCGCGCCGACTAACCCGGTCTGCCGGTAGCGAAAACTGCTCGTACGTCTCGGTATTCATGAAGTGCAACCCGAGATCGTCTTCGTAGAGAAACTGATGCGGGCGACGCTCGATGCGGGCGGTCTCGACCTTCTCCCCTGCCCGGAAGGTGTTGTCGATGCTCTTTCCGTTGCGCACGTTCTTGAGCTTGCTGCGCACGAAAGCGCCTCCCTTGCCCGGCTTCACGTGCTGAAACTCGGTGATCGTCCACAGATCGCCGTTCCAGACAAGCGTCAAACCGTTGCGAAAATCGCTTGTATCGGCCATAGATCGGATTGCAATCCTGCAGTTAAAGACTGGACAATATAGCCCGCGGTCCGAACCCGTGTCAATGTGATCGGGCCGGCGGGTGCGGCTACGAAAACCGCGAAAGCCCACAGAAACGACGTGACGGCGACGGGATTCCCGCCTCACGCAGTATTCACCCGCGCAAGCGGCGCATCGGCTGTCAACGGTACGGCTTCTCGTTGCTCAGGACGGCGAACAGGTCTCTCACTCCGACGGGGCCGTGGCGGTAATGCAGCGGCTCGCCGTACGTTGCCCCGATGCGATAGCCGTAGGCGCGGGCCCGAGCTTCCAGCCACTTGATGAAGCCCGGATTGGAGATGAACGTCTCCGGCTCCTCTTCCGACGCTTCGTAGCTCTCGTTGAAGAACTGCGATCGATATGCATGAAGCGCCGCGACGCGCTGCTCCCACACATCCGAAACATCAATGATGAACGTCGGCTCGATCTCGATCGACTGTTCGTAGTGAAGAACGTGATGCGGGCGCCAGGGCTCTTGTGGCGTTCCGTCGTCTTCGAACGTTTCGATCCTGCGCAGGCCCGCGTAGAACATCGCGTCGATCGAAAGTCGAGCCGCATTGCCGTGGTCCGGATGGCGGCACTCGAGCGGATTGATCAGGGCGATGTGCGGCTGGTAGCGCCGGATCATCCGGATGAGCTTCTGCCGGGTCTCCGGCGTATTCTCGATCGCGCCATCGGACAGGCCAAGATTCTCACGGGCGGATAGTCCGAGGATACGTGATGCCTCTTCGGCTTCTTGAAGTCGTCCCTCGGGCGTGCCGCGCGAGCCAAGCTCGCCGCGCGTTAGATCCACGATGCCAACGCGGTGGCCCGCCTTCGTAAGCGTCAAAATCGTACCGCCTGCCGAGAGCTCGACATCATCCGGATGTGCGGCGATAGCGAGAACGTCGAGCGTCATATCAGTCATCTCGCTCACCCGACAACCAGGTTAACGATACGGCCGGGCACGTAGATCTCGCGGCGAAGCGTCTTGCCTTCGATGTGCCGGGCGACGTTCTCATCCGCCTTTGCCTTCGCGAGCACATCCTCCTTCGAAGCATCCGGTGAAATCGACACCGAGCCGCGCACTTTGCCGTTAACCTGCACGGCGAGCTCGATTTCATCCGCCTTCAGAAACTCCGGATTCACCTCCGGCCATGGCTCGTAAGCAAGGGAATCCTCATTGCCGAGCCGATGCCACAGCTCTTCGGCCAGGTGAGGCGCGAACGGGCTCAGGATCAGGATAAATGGCTCTGCGATCCCGCGAGGCATTACGTCCCACTTGTTCGCCTGGTTGACGAACTCCATCATCGCCGCGATTGCCGTGTTAAAGCGGAGACCCTCGATATCATCCCGCACCTTCTCGATCGTTCGATGCAGCGATCGAAGCTGATCAGGCGATGGCTCTGAATCCTCAACCTTGTCTGAGACCGCGTCTGAGTCCGCCTTGGCGACGAGCCGCCAGACCCGATTCAGAAAGCGATGAACGCCATCGACGCCGCTGGTCGCCCAGGGCTTGACCTGCTCGAGCGGCCCCATGAACATTTCGTAGAGCCGCAGCGAATCAGCGCCGTAAGACTCCACGATGTCGTCCGGGTTGACGACGTTCCCGCGACTCTTGCTCATCTTGAAGGCGCGGGCATCCACCCGAATCTCCGGCTGATTCTCCAGCACGAAACCATCGCCCTTCTTCACGACGTCCGCCTCCGCGACGCGCGCCGTCCGGACGTCGTTAGCATCAGCCACGTTCTCTGCGGAAACCGGCTGTCCATCCGCATCCATGTACCGGGTGAACTCCAGTTCACCGAGGATCATCCCTTGATGGACGAGCTTCTGGAACGGCTCCTCCGTCGGAACGACGCCGGCATCATACAGCACCTTGTGCCAGAACCGCGCATACAGTAGGTGCAGCACCGAATGCTCGCTTCCGCCGACGTAAAGGTCGACCGGCAGCCAGTACTTCGCCTTGTCGTAATCGACGAGGGCGCCGGGATTGTGCGGATCGATGAAGCGCAAATAATACCAGCACGAGCCGGCCCATTGCGGCATCGTGTTCGTCTCGCGACGCGCCGGCTCTCCGGTTTCAGGATCGACGGTGTTGACCCAGGAGTCGATGGTCGCGAGCGGACTCTCGCCGGTGCCGCTCGGCTGATAAGTCTCAACCTCCGGAAGCTTCACCGGCAGTTCGCTCTCCGGCAGTGGCTTCGGCTCTCCATCAACAAAGATGATGGGAAACGGCTCGCCCCAGTAGCGCTGCCGGCTGAAGAGCCAGTCGCGCAGTTTGAAGTTGACCTTTGCGCGGCCCCTTCCCTCTTTGTCGAGCCAGGCCGTGATCTTCTGTTTGGCCTCATCCACGGACAG
>CAZKDQ010000030.1:7905-9248 GCA_964551345.1 uncultured Rhodothermales bacterium | reverse complement strand
TTCGTTTTCTGAAGCTCCGTCCGCTCAAGTTCACTCTTCTGAAGCGCGTTGTCGACGTAACGCTGAACGTCGGCGCGATGCTCATCGCCGAGGATTTTCTGCACCAGCGGATGCTCCGGCGCCAACACCATATACGTCGCGCCAAAGAGCGTGTCCGGGCGTGTGGTGAAGACGCGAATTGTCTCCTCCGCGTATCCGGCAACGGCAAAGTCGACCTCAGCCCCTTCGGATCGCCCGATCCAATTCCGCTGCATTTCCTTTGTGGATTCTGGCCAGTCTAGATCGTGGAGGCCTTCCAGCAGGCGGTCAGCGTATTTCGTTATGCGCAGTACCCACTGGCGCATCGGCTTGCGGATCACCGGGTGCCCACCGCGCTCGCTCTTTCCGTCGATAACTTCTTCGTTGGCGAGTACTGTTCCGAGCGCCGGGCACCAATTGACCGGCACCTCGTCGATGTACGCCAACCCGCGCTCGTAGAGTTTGAGGAAGATCCACTGCGTCCACTTGAAGTAATCGGGATCGGTGGTATCCACCTCTCGGCTCCAATCGTAGGAGAAGCCGAGCGACTTAAGCTGCTTTCGGAAGCGCTCGATGTTGCGCTCGGTCGTCTTTCTCGGGTGCGTTCCCGTCTCAACGGCGTACTGCTCCGCCGGCAGCCCAAACGCGTCCCACCCCATCGGGTGAAGCACGTTGAAACCGTTCATGCGCTTGTAGCGCGCGATGATATCGGTGGCGGTGTAACCTTCCGGGTGCCCTACGTGCAGCCCCGCGCCACTCGGATATGGGAACATGTCGAGCACGTAGTACTTCGGCCTGTCGCGCGGTGGCTCGTCAGGTGTGCGAAACGTCTCATTTCGCTCCCAGAAAGACTGCCACTTCGGTTCGATTTCTGAGAAAGGATATCCTGCCATTATCAGAGATATGATTAGAAACTACGGGCGCATGAGGCGTGACTCGATCCGCGAAGGTACAACCCGAGGGGTCGATTGTTCAGCGAGACCTTAGAGAAGACGCCCCTACAAAATCACATCAGCGAAACAACCTCGCCGCGACACGCAAAGTAGAACCAGCTTCTCTCCCACCGGGATCGCAATGGCCGATTATATATCCTACCTCCGTTCAAGCAAGGCGATCGCCATCGTCGGCTGCAGCGGCCGCTCCAATCGCACCAGTCATACGATTGCGCGCTACCTGTTGTCGAATGGCTTCGACATCATCCCCGTCAATCCCAACTACGAGGAGATTCTAGGGGAACGGTGTTATCCGTCGATTGCGGATATACCTGACGATGTACATGTCGATATCGTCAACGTCTTTCGCCACCCTCGGCACACGGCGGATGT
>CAZKDQ010000030.1:0-7805 GCA_964551345.1 uncultured Rhodothermales bacterium | reverse complement strand
ACCCCGCGCGCCAGGCTCTCGTTGATGGACCACAGATTGTGGAACTTGTCGGCGAGGCTGATGGCCACGGCTTCCGGACCCGCATCCCGAACGCCGGCGAGGTATCCCTCCTTTCGCTCGCGCCACGTTCGCATCTTGCCGTCGAGGTCGAACTTTTCTTCGCTCACCCGAATCACGAGATCGGCGATGCGCGGCCCCACGAGCTCGGTCAGGCGCTCCTTGCGCATCACCATGCCGTAGCGGTTGACGTCTTCCACGGCATCATGTAGAAATGCCGCCGCCACGACGTCTTCATCCCACCCGGCCCGCTGGACGATCATGGCAACAGCCGTCACATGTGCCATCACCGGGACGCGGAGGACCTCTTGTGGTGGAACATCAAAAGCCGGCTCGCGCCATCGCGTCTTGCGATAGGTAAGGTCATGCCACTGCGCAGCAAGCTCGATGGCCTGCTCGATGCGCGGGCTAAATGGTGATGTGGGAACGGACATGAGTGGAAGCGTGGCGGTTTGGTGGCGCTGAGAACAAGGATACGTAGCCGCACCTGCACGATGCATCCTGTCTGGGATCATCAGCAGGCGACGTTCATCCTTGCCGGCCGACCCTAAAGTGCGATCACCTGATGATCGCGTTCCGATGCATCGAGGCTCTCGAACAGCCGATCGATCAATCCGAAACCATACTTATTGAGGAAGTAAATCGGCGAAATCACGCGCTCCTGCAGACGGCCCGCAGGTAGAACGTTGATCCACGTCTTCTCCAGCTGCGAACGCACCTCGTCATGGTGTCTTTTCTCTGCTCGGAAAACGCGCTCCTTCAGCCGCTCGATCTCTTTCACAATCGATGCGCGCGTTGCCTCTGTGGATCGTCCCAGGCTGTGATCGACGTTCTCGATGGAAGGCTTGAGGTCGCTGATGCCTTTGTGAACCGCGGTCATCATGCGTGAGAACTCACTCTCAAGATCATGTGACGAAAGCTGCCGGACGAGGCGGCCAAATGCCTCGTCTATTCCCGGAGCGAGATCCGTGATCGACACCTCATAGCGATCGAACACCTTTTGCACCTTCGGCTCGACCAGCGTTGCCGTCGCTCGCGGAGAAATAACCGGCATGCGGAGCTCGGCCCAGTCATAAACACCGCGGTACTGCGCGAAATAGGCGACCTCACCCGGCCCTCCTACATAGGACGCCGTCGGGAGCAGCGAATCTTGCATCAACGGGCGCAAGACGACGTTCGGGCTGAAGCGCTCCGGCTCGGAGCGCATCAGGTCGAGCAACTCATCGGTCGTGAACCGACGTTCGGTGCCGCGAAGAACGAATGCATCGCCATCGACATCCACAGGAAGGCGCGCATCCTTATCCATCAGAAACAGGTTCGTGGGCCGTGAGTGCACCTGCGCGTGGTATCCGTCGGCGCGCAGGCCTTCACTTACCTGCTCGATCTGCCCGGCCGACGTTTTCGGATTGCGCAGCTCGCGCTCGAAAAGTGGAATGGCGAGCTCCTTCAGTCGTCGATCATCAGGGTTGATGAAAACGAGGCCATGATCGGCGAAGAGTCGTTTCCACCACGCGACGAAGGCATCCGCAATGGATCGCTCCGGCTGATACGCCTCACGCAGCGCCTCGAATAGTTCATCGTGGAAATCCGACGGCGGCAGCATCTCCTCGAGTTCATCGAGCATACGCGTGATGTCGGACGTCAGCGCGAGCCTGCCCACGGCGCCTGCGTTTCCTTCAACCTGTCCGTCGTAGGTGAGGGACTCCGTCTCATTGCGCCGCAGCACCGTAATCGCGGCGATCTCCTCGAAGTCATGGTCCTCGCTCTGCACCCAAAAGACCGGGATGACCGGCTTGCCCGTCGATTCCGACAGCTCCTTCGCCAGCCGAATCGCGGTGATTGTTTTGTAGATGGTGTAGAGCGGCCCTCCGAAGATGCCGACCTGCTGGCCGGTCACTACGACCGCTGAATCCGGTTGAGCGAGCTTACGCGCGTTTTCGAGCACGGCCTCCGGCATCCCCCACCGCTCATTCTGATCGATCAGGATCTGCGAGACCTCCTCACGAGGCAGCGATCGCGCAGCCATTTCACCGACCGCCTGTTTCAGCCGCTCCTGATCCGGCTTGCCGCCCTTGTAGTACGCTGCGACACGCTCGAAGTCGTACAGGTAATCGATTACGAGGTCGGAGTAGCCGGGAAGATCGGCGAGCGCAATCCTCTGCTCGGCCTGCGGCGCATCAGTAGCCATGAAAGACAGTTTCGAATTCAACAAAGAAGGCGAAGCGGCCGCGTTACAACGCGATGCTTCGCCTCGTGAGCCCGTGGTGCCAACCGGCAGTCGGACCTAATTCTTCTGGTCGCCGCGGATCTGCTGAATCTCATCGCGCAGGCGCGCCGCATTTTCGTAATCCTCTTCCGATATCGCCTTCTCCAACTGGCGCTCCATTTTCTCGAGCCGTGTAAGCGGAGAGGATTCCTCTTCCTCGGCGGCAGACGGCGCCATCGCCGCGGGTTCGCCCTCTTCCTCGGCAGGGATCCCGGCTTCATCAAGCACAGACGGCGAGACGTAAATCGGTGCCTCGACGCGAACGGCCAGCGCAACGGCATCACTCGGGCGCGCATCGAGCTGCCCTTCCTCACCGTCATGCACGAACCGAATCTTGGCGAAGAACGTGCCCTCGCGAAGTTCGTCGATGATGATGTCCAACACATCTGCGCCTACCGCTTCGAGCGTATCACGGAGCAAATCGTGCGTCATCGGACGGGGCGGCTGGATCTTCTCTAGCTCGAGCGCGATCGCCTGGGCCTCAAATGCCCCGATGATAATCGGCAGGCGGCGGTTGCCGTCGACCTCGCCGAGAACCAGCGCATACGCGCCGCCACTCGACGGGCTCGTGGACAAGCCGATGATGTCTACCTGCGTATAGTTCATTCTATAAGTCTTGCAATGAATATCGGTATCATGCCGGCGGCTACCGAAGCGCGAGCTTCAACGCGTCCAAAAATGCCTTGTTCTCAGCACGCGTACCCGCGTTGACGCGCAGATATGACGCGAGCTCGGGATAACCTCCCATACTTCGGATGAGCACACCTGCCGATGCCAGACGGTCCAGCACTCGGGCCGGTTCCAGTGGCGTTTTGAAGAGTAGGAAATTTGCCTCCGAAGGAAGCGTCTCGACACCTTCAATGCCGGCCATGCCGCTCCGCAACTCCGCGAGGCTTGCCTGAAGCTCGCCAACGCGATCGGCCACGAGCTGCGGCCGCTCGAGGATCGCCAGACCCACTTCCTCCGAAAGTCGGTCCACCATGAACGGCAGCCGCGACTTCATGAACTCCGCTACGATGTCGGGATGAGCGATCAGGTAGCCGAGGCGCACTCCGGCCAGGCCCATGGCTTTGGAAAACGTCCGGATGATGATCAGGTTGGGATGCTGATCGAGCAGCGACGTGGCCGGCGGTTGCGAGTTGAACTCCCAGTAGGCTTCGTCGACAACGACTGGACCTGGTGATGCCGTGAGGATCGCCTCCAGCTCGTCGATCGTGAGGGCGAGGCCAGTCGGGTTGTTGGGCGTCGTCACGATCGTGAGCACAGGCCGCTCTTGCCGGCGCGCCTCGATCAGCGCATCTACGTCGAAGCTCAAATCGTCGCGCGGTGCAATAGCAACGATGCGCCCTTCATGCATCCGGATGACGCTCTCGTAGAGCGAGAACATCGGGCGGGGAACGACGACCGGCGCCTGAGGCGAGACGAAAAGCAGGCCGAGCGAATGCGTGAGTTCGTTGGAGCCGTTGCCGATCAGAATCGATTCGGGTGAGACGTCGAGCGATGCGGCAAGCCGATTGCGCAGGTCCCACGGCTGCTCTTTCGGATAACGATTCGCCGGAATGCTGATAAATCGTTCGGCGAGCTCGCGCTTCATATCCGCCGGAAGGTCGAACGGGCTTTCGTTCTGATTTAGCTTGACCGATGGTAATTCCAGACCCGATACGAGATACGGACGCTCATTGCGGATGGCGGGGCGGATGCAGCCGAGAACGTCCTGAAGCCGATCCTGCATGAACTTTACTGTTTAGATGGATGAAGCTTAGATGCGACGTTCGTCACGCCTGACACGGATGGCAAGCGCGTGCGCATCGAGACCTTCTGATTCTGCGAAGCGAATGATATCGTCCGCCGTCTGCTTGAGCCGTTGCTCGCTGTAGGAGACGATGGATTGATGGCGCAGGAAACTATCAACGGACAGCGCAGACGCATAACGCGCAGTTCCACCGGTAGGGAGCACGTGGTTCGGGCCGGCAAAATAATCGCCCACTGGCTCCGAAGAGTGTGGCCCGAGGAAAATGGCACCGGCATGCCGGATGCGCGGAAGGACGTCCCACGGATGCTCTGTCATTATCTCAAGATGCTCCGGAGCAAGCTCGTTGACACAGTCGATCGCTTCCGAGAGCGATGAGCACACGATGGCCGCACCGTAATCACGAAGAGAATCTTCTATGATCTGCCGACGCGGAAGAGACGCGGCCATCCGCTCGACTTCAGGCGCGACCTCCCGCGCCAGGTTTTCGCTCGTCGTCACGAGGACCGCAGATGCTCGGACATCATGTTCAGCCTGGGAAAGCAGATCCGCTGCGACGAACGTCGGGTTGGCCGACTCATCCGCCAGCACCACGATCTCACTCGGGCCCGCAACCGAGTCTATGTCAACGGTTCCGTAAACCTGCTTCTTGGCGGCTGCGACGTACGCATTTCCGGGACCGACGATCTTATCCACACGCGGAATTTCGCCTGCGCCATACGCCAGCGCCGCAACGGCCTGCGCACCACCGACGGCGTACACTTCCGTCAGTCCGAGGAAGTGCGCCGTGGCAAGGACCTCAGTCGAGGGCGCGCCATCCGGACCTGGCGGAGAAACCATCACGATCCTCTCGACGCCTGCAACAAGCGCTGGAATCGCGTTCATCAGCACGCTCGATGGATATGCGGCCGTGCCTCCCGGCACGTACAATCCAACCGTTTCAATCGGAACGACCCGCTGGCCAAGAATCACACCGTCGCCATCCTCAACAAACCACGACTGGCGCAGCTGACGTTCATGGAAGCGACGGATGTTATCGGCGGCGCGCTCTATGACGCCACGAAGTTCGCTATCGAGATTCGCGAGCGCCTGCGCCAACACATCCTCCGGCACGCGCATCGGGTCTGGGCGGCAGCCGTCGAAGCGTTCCGTCAGCTCAAGAACGGCATCACGGCCCCGCCGCCGCACATCGACGATGATGTGCCGGACGGCATCGTCGACACCGGTGTCGAAGGCGGCCCTGCGGCCGAAGATGTGATCCAGCGCCGCCGACCGGTCGATGTATGGAATGATTCGGAGCATGTCTCGTGCATCTGTGCAGGTGCCCAGGATAGCAACTTCAGGCCGACTTGTTCAGATGCTCCGAGGTGCGGCCGTCGTTTTTGCGCGAGGGTTCATCAAGAAGAAAGCCCCGCCAATACCGAACGGGGCTTCCATCATAAAGAACTCATACGCCGTCAGAGCTGTGGCTCGTCCTCGACGGTCTCATCGACGCCGGTCAGCTCCGGGAGATTCTCGAACTCGTACTCCGGAAGCTGCTCCTCCTTGATGTGGTGAATCACCTCATGGAGGGCATTCACAAACTTGCCGAAGTCCTCCTTATAGAGGAAGAGCTTGTGCTTTTCGTAGCGGCCTTCGTCTACGCGCTTGCTTTCGGTGATGGTGAGAAAGAAGTCTTCGCCGGAACGGGTGGATTTCACGTCGAAGAAATACGTCCGTTTCCCTGCCGGCACCCGCTTCGAGTATACCTCGTCCCGGTAGCGGTTAGACCGCTGCTGCCCATCTTCACTTCCGTAGCCTCCCGCATCGAATCGGTTGTGGCTTTGAAGTTCGTTACTCATCGCGTCTGCCTCTTCAGTTACGTCCTGGTCACAATGAATCATCGGCACGTGTCCTCAATTTGGCCCTAGTCGACCGTAGTGTTACTGGCTTGTAATAACGATGTAATATGCGGACATATTGGAGAAAGATCAATCATGACCGCACTTTCCGCTCACCAGTAGCTCGTGCCTGCCATAATGATCGGACAACTGGGCCGAAGATTAAGCCTTATCGACACGCCTACAGTGAACCGCCCGACACGGCGGCTATGCGCGCTCGATCGGACAGAGTTGAAGCGTGAGCAGCAGATGGAAGGGCAATCGGAGGAGCCGACGGATCAGGTCGTTTCCCGGATGATGCGCCGCACGAGTCGTTCCAGATCGCCACGGACGCGGCGCCCGACTTCCAACACCTCCTCGTGATTCAGCGGGCTCGGCGAGAGCCCGGCTGCGGGATTGGTGATGGTGGAGATTCCCATCACCCGCATACCGAAGTACTGCGCCTGAATGACCTCCGGAACGGTGCTCATTCCGACGGCGTCCGCGCCGAGCTTCTCGAGCATCCGTACTTCAGCTTTCGTTTCATAGCTCGGGCCGAGCGTCCAGACGTAGACGCCGCGCTCGGTGTGCAATTGTTCACCGAGCGCCCATCTCTCCGCGTCGTCGATCCAGTCGGGATCGTAGGGCGCTGACATATCTGGAAAGCGCGGCCCGCCATCGACATTTGGCCCCGCCAGCGGATTGGCGAAGGCGAAGTTGATGTGGTCCGTGATGAACATCAACGTGCCGGGTTTGAAGCGGCGATTGATACCGCCCGCAGCATTCGTGACAAGCAGCCGGCGAACGCCCAAGGCATGCAGGAGCCGGATCGGGAAAGTGACCGCGCGAGGTGCATGTCCTTCGTAGCTGTGCACGCGACCCTGCAGAAACACGACCTCCTTCCCTTCGAGCGTTCCAAAGACGATCCGCCCGCGATGCCCTTCCACCGTTGAAGGTGGATAACCTGGAATGGACGCCGTCTCGAACGCGGTTGCATCCTTGGCAGCGTCAGCCAGCGCTCCGAGGCCGGAGCCAAGGATCAAAGCGAACTCGGGCCGACGGCTCTCCTTCTCGCGGATCAGGTCGACTGCGGTTTGAACGTCTTCTACTTCCTGCATGTATATCATTAAGATGAGCTTACAGTGGTGAGGCTCGAGAGATGCTTCGCCTGTTCTTCCACAACGTCAACCTCCCCGACGCGGCGCAAAACGATCAACGTCAGGTCATCGCTTTGCGCAGCCTGCGCGGTGAAGGTCTCGATTTCGCGCCGCAGATCGTCTACAATGGCCGCAGCGGTTTTATGCTGATGGTCGATCATCATCCGAGCGATGCGATCCTCGCCGAATTGCTCGCGACCGGTGTTCATCGCTTCCGAAACACCGTCTGTGTAGAGCAACAGCGCTTCATCCGGCTCCACAACTATCGAGTGCTCGGTGAGCGCAGCGTCGAAGCGCTTGCCCGACGTAAGACCGATTGCCATTCCTGCGGGTCGCTCAAAAACGGCCTCGCCCTTATGGGTAACCAGGACCGGGTTATGACCTGCACGTGCGTAAGTGAACTTCCCTGTGCGCGAATCGAAGACTCCGTAGATCAGGGAGACGAACGTCCCGCGCGGCGCCGTGCGGCAGAAGATTTCGTTGAGACGATTGAGCACCTCCCGCGGCCGCGTGTTCGACAACGCGAGCGACTGAATGACGCCTTTCACAAGCGTCATGTAAAACGCGGCCTTGATGCCCTTCCCGCTCACATCGCCAATCATGATCGCCATGCGATGTTGATCCAGGATGACTGCATCATAATAATCTCCGCCCACTTCGTGCGCCGGTATACACAACGCCGCAGCATCCACGCCACCAACGCGAGGAATGCTGCG
>CAZKDQ010000029.1:22114-24828 GCA_964551345.1 uncultured Rhodothermales bacterium | reverse complement strand
GACCTCGCCATCCGGCATTCGCACCCGACATGGATGGTCCGGCGCTGGCTCTCTCGTTTTGGAAGTGGTGAGATCAACCGCCTTCTGGATTGGAACAACAGCCGTCCCGTCTACGGCTTGCGTGTCAATTCGGCCAGGGCATCGGTTGCTGAGGTTCATCAGCGACTCGATGATCTCGCTGTGGAATGGGAGCGCTCACCGTTCGATGAGAACTTCGTGCGCGTGAGGTCGCTGCAGCCGGTATTTCGGAGCGGCCTCATCCGGGATGGATGGTGTGTGGTGCAGGATGAAGGTGCAGGACTCGTCGTACGACTCCTCGATCCACAGCCGGAGGAGTTCATCATCGACGCCTGCGCGGCGCCCGGCGGCAAGGCGCTCTACGCCGCAACGATGATGGAAGGGCGTGGTACAGTTCTAGCCGTAGACGTGAACGAGGGGCGCGTCGGTCTCATCGCGAAAACGGCGGATCGGCTGGACATCCATAACGTCGAGGTTCGTGCGGGCGACGCACGGCAGCTTAATGGGTTTACGGATGGTCGGTCAGCCGATCGCGTTCTTCTGGATGCTCCCTGTTCCGGTCTCGGCGTTCTGAACAAGCGCGCAGATCTTCGGTGGCGGCGTACACGTGCGGATCTGTCTGAGCTGATTCAGCTTCAAACCGAACTTCTGGATGGATGCGCGGAAGTCGTCGCCGCCGGTGGCCTTCTCGTTTACAGCACGTGCTCGATCGAGCCGGAGGAGAACGAGGAACAGGTAGCCACTTTTCTCGAGCGCCACCGCGATTTCGAATTCGAATCGGCGAACTCGTTCGTGCCGGATGAGTTGGTCTCAGGCAATTATTATCAGACGTTGCCCCATCGGCACCACATTGATGGCGCGTTTGGAGCACGGCTTCGGCGACGGCTTTGAATTGAAGATGTGCTATTGACCGTCCGCGCTCCATGACGCATCTTGCGCATCGATCTCCTCACGAAAATCACCACGCCATCGCCGGTTCGCTACCACGTCTTTCCTTCCTCTGACGAATTTCTGCGAATGGCGCGGTTCCTCCTCAAGGGCATTCCTGCCCTTTCACTCCTCATCACGCTCCTGCTGCTGCCGCTTCGGGTTGAGGCCCAGACGGTCGTGAAGTACGGCGCAGAGTTCCTCGCCGGCGGCGTCGGCGGGCGGGCACTCGGCATGGGCGGCGCGCACGTCGGGCTTGCGCAGGACGCCAGCGCCGGCTACTGGAATCCGGCGGGGCTCGCACGCGTGGCGTTGCCGGAGATCGCCTATATGCACGCCGAGCGCTTTTCGGGCGTCGTCTCGTTTGATTATGGCAGCGGCGTCTATCCGCTGAATGACCGTAGCACGGTCGGCATTTCGTTCTTCCGCAGCGGCGTGAACGACATCAAGAACACGCTCGATGCCTGGGATTCCGAGCGAAATCAGCCGCGCCCGAATCCCGAAGATCACATCACCACGTTTTCGGCGGCAGACTACGCGTTCTTCGTGAGCTACGGGCGCGCTTTAAGCGAGCGCCTCTCGGCCGGCGTTACCGGCAAGATCATCCAGCGATCGATCGGCGACTTTGCCACCGCATGGGGATATAGTTTCGACATCGGCATGCAATTCCGCTCCGGCCCGCTCACGCTCGGTGCGACGATACAGGACGTGTCGACAATGCTTCAGACGTGGAGCATCAATGAGGATGCGCTGCGGCCGATCGAAGAGGTTTTTGGGGAACGGATGCCGGAGGGTGGCACGGAGCTCGTGCTGCCGGTGCTGCGCCTCGGATCTGGATACCGGCTGCCGCTGGGCGATCATGCCGTGACGCTCGGTATGGATGTGGATGTCGCTTTCGACGGGAAGCAGATCCAGGCGGCTAACCTAGGCGATGTCTCGCTTCACCCACGCTTTGGCGCAGAGTATGCGTTTCGCGATGTGCTCTCACTTCGAGCCGGATTGAACCGCGTCGGCAGCGACGGCCGCGGCGGCATGGACATCGTCCCAACCGTCGGCGCGGGCCTCCATCTCTCGCGCTTCACCGTCGACTACGGCTTCGGTGACTTCGCCGGCATGCCGTCCGAACTAGGCTTTTCCCACAGGATTTCAGCAGGTGTGACACTCGGGAAGCGGTAAGTGGCAAGCTTCGAGCCGTGGGCTATCCGCTCTGGTAGGCGTTAGGCGTTAGACATCAGGCGTTAGAAGCTGGATATCAGACGTTAGACGTTAAAACACAGCGTCAGGAGCGTACTGGTGATGCCGAAGTCACGCACCTGCAAACTGCCATCTGCAATCTGTCAGCTAACGCCCGGCGTCTAATCTCCACGTCAAACTTCCCACTTCACATCCCATGCTTCCTCCTCTTCACTGGCGTGACGACGGATACTTCATCGAGCTTCTCGATCAGACTGCGCTTCCTGAGCGTGAGGAATGGCTGCGAATCGAGACGGTGGAAGGGATGGCAGAGGCGATCGGGAGGCTGCGGGTGCGTGGAGCACCAGCTATTGGGATCGCGGCTGCATTCGGAACGGCGCTCGCGCTACGAGATGATGATTCTGGTGATGGAGACGCTCGTGCCCATGTGCTTCGCGCCATCGACATGCTTGCCGCAACGCGCCCCACCGCCGTCAATCTCTTCTATGCGCTCGAGCGGATGCGAGGCGTCGTCAACAACTGGAAGGGTGACGAGGCCGCCGACCTCCGGCGCGAGTTGCTTGAGGAGGCCCATC
>CAZKDQ010000029.1:11198-22014 GCA_964551345.1 uncultured Rhodothermales bacterium | reverse complement strand
ACCGACTCCATGGCCGGCCACGTGATGCAGCGCGGCTTGATCGATGCAGTGATCGTAGGTGCAGACCGAATCGCGGCCAACGGGGACGTTGCCAACAAGATCGGCACGTACGGCCTGGCTGTTCTGGCAAATGCGCACCGCATCCCGTTCTACGTGTCGGCACCGGTCTCGACCATTGACATGCAAACTCCGACCGGCGACGCGATCGTGATCGAGGAGCGTGATGCGAATGAAATCACGCGCGGTTTCGGGCGGCTAACGGCACCTGAGGACGTCAGGGTTTACAACCCGGCGTTCGACATGACTCCGGCACGGCTCATCACCGCCATCATCACAGAGCGTGGTGTGATTCGACGGCCAGACGCTGCGGCGCTATCGGAGCTTCTCGCGAAGCCGCCATCGATTTCTGCATGACGGCATCATTTATGATGGACCACACGCTGCGTATATTGCGATATCCTCGGCGTCATTAGTGAGCGGTAGAGAATGAACAAGAACGACTGGATCGGACTGGGCACGAGCGTGGGCATCCACGGCCTCCTTATCCTGATCTTTGCGCTGCTTGCCGGCGCATCGCCGACGATGGATACGCTCGGCTACATCGAGGTGGAATTCGGGCCGCTGGCGGAAGGCCGGCCCGTGCAGCGATCCGTCGAGGAGCGGACGCAGCCGGAGGAGGCCCCGACGGAGCGTGAGCCGCAGCCGCGACCGACAACGACGCCTCCTCGCGAAGCGCGACCCGTCGATTTGCCGGATCAGGTTCAGCCCGTTCAGGATGACGAGCGGGTAGAGGCGAATGAGAGTGAACTCATTGCACCGGAAGAACCGCAGAATCCGGAGGATCGGCAGGAAGATGAGACCAATGTTGAGGCGACGCCGCAGTCGCCGCTTGGAACCGGGGCCGCCGACGGAACGGAGGGAGCCGAGACAGGCGACCCGGGAGAGGGCAACGAGGAGACAGAGTCCGCACCATATCAGATCGAAGGCCTCAACCGCAGCGCCGTCTATGCACCGATCCCTGCGTACACGGAACAGGTCAACGCCGTCATCCGGGTGCGCATCACGGTTGATCCGCAAGGACGGATCGTTCAGCGCATTCCGCTGATCAAGGCCGATCCTTCGCTCGAGCGCTCGGTCATGCAGACGCTGGAGCGCTGGCGCTTCGATCCACTTCCCTCAAACGTGCCGCGCGAGAATCAGACCGGCACGGTCACGTTCAGCTTCCGCCTCGAATAATCCGAAGGTCCGCTCAGAAGAGCGGCCCAACGACCCGATCGAGGGAAAGCCGAAACCCGACCGATGCAAGGCCTACGAAGCGCGTACGACGTGCACCTTCCACATGACCGACGTTGTCGGTGATGTTGATTCCCGGATCGATCGACATCCAGAAGTAGGGCACCGGCTGAAGCCGTGTGGGAAGCGAGAGGCGGAGCGTTCGTTCGGGCGTCCCGTGTAGAATGGCCTCCACGTCACCCATGTTAGCCGGGAAGGGCAAGCGCATATCGAATTCTCCCTGCCAGAGAACATCCGCTCGAGGCGAAAGACGCAGTCCCGGCAGGATCCGATCAGCATAAACATCTCCAAATGCGCCTACTCGGATGTAATCGCTGAAGTTGGTCGCAAGGCCGCGCAGCAGATACAAATACTGGCCCTCCGTCTGATGCGTGTTGTAGGTACGAGCCGTTACGAGGTCCATTGAGACGCCGGCATCAAGCCATGGCTTGATGCCGGACTGGACGACACTGCCCGTCAACGCCACCGATATCGGCTCGCTCGTCTCGCCCATGATGTCGATATCATCGATGAGCAACTGCCCGTTGATCGTAGTTCGAGCGAACTGCATCCAGAGATTGCCTCCCACCAATCCCTTGTTCTCGTCATTCTTGGGCTGGTTATCAATCGCAAAAATAAAGACCTGAAGCGGGTTCAAGTATTTGAGTGAGAACCCGGTGCTCACGCTTGATACGAGCCCCGACTCGATCAACGAGACGGTAATGTTGGGCCTCGGGCGCCAGTCGATTCGGTGAGCGACTACGAGACGGCGCACACTTCCCTCCTCAAAGGCTCGTCCGTCGAAAGTCTCATCGGGCGCCATGGAATCGAGTTCCCCGAGGATCGATCGCAAGGCAAGCCGTTCGGTGCCGAGACGGAAGCTCAGGTGGTCGTAGCTGCGCGGGTTGTCGCTGATGAAGAGCCCCGGCAGCGACGGCGCGCTCCAGTGCTGTGCGAACCGCCCGACGTAAAACGACGCGTACCGCGTGTCGACACCAACATAGTTCGCCTCGTTTCGTGACTGAAGGCGAAGCATGGGAGAGATGCCGTCGGGATCCTTCAGGTAAGATCGATCATGTGTGACGCCGAACTGAGCGACCCACGGACCACCCGCGACATACCCTCGGATCGATGCAAACGGAAGCACCGGCTCATCATCCCCCAGAGGGCGCAGGACGTCCAGGCGATCGGTCGTCGTCAGGCGACTGCCGGCGCGCAATTCAGCGCCGATCAGCAACTCATCAGGCGATGCGTAACGCCGCCCAAGCCGCGCCTCGAGGTGTTCAACCCACCGCCGGGCCGTTGCGTCGAGCGTCTGCCAGTTGATCCTGTCGATGGCGTCGGCGACCTTTCCCGCGGTGTAAGGCAGCGCCGTCGGATTCAGTTCGAGAAGATGGCCACGACGTTGAAGCCGCTCGATCAAGTCGTACGTGTCGTCCCCGATCGCAAGCAACCGCGCGCGCGGCACGGTTTCGCTTGGCTGCGCAAATACGGGCAGTGAGTGGAGCAGGCAAAGCGCAAAGACGCTTATCGACAGACGGATGCTCATGATGCCGCGATTAAACCGGAGGAAGCGCGCAAAAGGTACGAGACCCGCGCGGCACATTTTATTGGAAGCGCGGTTGGAGACGCCGATTTGGCGCCTTCTTGTTTCGCGGGCCGTGGATCAATAAACTTCACGCTTCCCGGCACGCGCCGCACCTCGTACAATCAACACATATTCGTGTCTCGCCGGACCGAGTTCATCGTCCTCCTCGCAGCCGACGCATTGGCGCTTCTCGCGGCGAACTACGTCTTCTATGCGGCGCGTTTCGAGTGGGGCTGGTTCAGCGAGCCGATTTATCGACCGGAGGTCGTGGGGCCGTCGCTGGCCATCCTGTCGATTTTCTGGCTGGCCGTATTCTTCTTTTTTGGGATGTACCGCGAACGGTACGCCTCGAGTCGTTTCGACGAGCTCGTCTCACTGACAAAGGTCGTCACCTTCGGCGTCCTGATCCTCTTCTTCATCCTGTTCATCCGCCAGCTCGACGCGTATTCCGCTCGCGAGACGATCCTCTTCTACTGGGCGGCTGTTCTGGGATTCGTGGCGATCGGAAGGATCATCGTTCGGAGCATTCAGAAGGCGTTGATCCTTCGTGGCTACGGCGTTCACAACGCGCTTGTCGTGGGATGGTCGGACAAGGTGGAGGATCTCTTTCAGGATATCGCGAGGTATCCTGAAGCTGGTCTCAATGTGGTCGGCGCCATACGGATGCAGCGCCCGGTAGCTTCGCCTGAGACCGCGGTAGAAGCATCGTTCGTGTTGGCCGGAAGCGAGGCATCGGCCGAGCTCCCCGTCGAAGCAGAAACAGAACTCGAATCCATCGAGGTGCTTCCTCGGCTCATCGATGAGCTGGCGATCCAAGACGTGCTCATCACCCTCGGCACCAACGATCACGGCGCGCTCCTCGAGGTGCTCCGCCTGTGCGACGGCAAGTCGGTTTCCATCAAGCTCGTGCCTGATTTCTACACGGTCATCGGCGGGATGGCACGTACCGAACACATGTACGGCCTGCCGCTCATCGAGGTGCTTCCCGAACCGATGCCGGCGTGGGAAGAGAGCACGAAGCGCCTGCTCGATGTCGTCGTGTCCCTGATCGTGCTGATCGTCGGGCTGCCGTTCTGGCTGCTCATCGGTGCGATTATCCGGTTGACCTCACCCGGCCCGGCGATTTACCGGCAGCAGCGCGTCGGGCGGCACGGGCGTGTCTTTACGATGTACAAGTTCCGCACGATGAGCAACGATGCCGAGCGTTTGAGCGGCCCGGTGTGGGCAGTCGGCGATGATCCACGCTACACGCCGATCGGACGGTGGCTGCGCAAGACTCGCCTGGACGAGATTCCGCAGTTCTGGAACGTACTTCGAGGTGAAATGAGCATTGTCGGCCCGCGGCCCGAGCGCCCGTATTTCGTCGAACGCCTCGCGCAAGACATCCCGCTATACAACCGCCGGCACCGCGTAAAACCCGGCATAACCGGCTGGGCGCAGGTGAAGTGGAAGTACGACGAGAACCTCGAAGACGTCCGCCAGAAGGTGAAATACGACCTCTTCTACATCGAGAACATGAACCTGCGAATGGACTTCAAGATCATCTTTAGAACCATTCGCACGTCCGTTCTGGGGAAGGGACAGTAGGGATGTGTCACAGCCTGCAGTGCTTCTCACGCCGCTTTCTTTAATAGGGAAACGCGCCTCTATACGTCTCGCCTGAACGCCAGTCGACATTGTCGCTCTCGGCGCGCTGCGCGATTCGCAACTCTCACAAAACTTCCTGTACCGTGGCTCGCAGTTCATCGGCCGAAACCGCCGCAGACGTACCTCCAGTTCTCGATCCCGCCCGCCTTTACGAGGCACTGTACCTGCCGCGGGCGGCGGAAGAGAAAATGCTCCGCCTGATTCGCCAGGGCCGGATATCCAAATGGTTCAGTGGATTCGGGCAGGAAGCGATCGCTGTTGGATCAACGATAGCTCTCGATGCTCACGATTATGTCCTTCCCATGCATCGCAATCTCGGTGTTTGGACGACGCGTGGCATTGAGCTGCGGCCGCTCTTCTGCCAGCTGATGGGTCGAGAGGGAGGCTTCACCAACGGCCGCGACCGCACGTTTCATTTCGGCCTGCCGTCGCACAGAATCGTCGGGATGATCTCGCACCTGGCGGCGATGCTGCCGGTTGCCTGTGGCCTCGGGCTTGCGAGCAATCTCAAGCAGGAGGGATTCGTGGCTGTCGCCTTCGTGGGAGAAGGTGCGAGCCGTGAGGGCGATTTTCATGAGGCGATGAACCTTGCCGCGGTCTGGAAGCTGCCGGTCATTTTCGTGCTCGAGAACAATGGCTATGGATTATCGACGCCCACTCGAGAAGCGATCGCCGTTGAAGACCTTGCCACGAGCGCTGCCGGCTACGGGATGCGAGGTGAGATGGTGGATGGAAACGACGTGTTTGCCGTGATCAATGCGGTGGAGGCAGCATCCGAACGTGCGCGGGCAGGGGAGGGGCCGACGCTTCTGGAAATGAAGACGTTCAGGATGCGTGGCCACGAAGAGGCATCGGGCACGAAATACGTTCCTGATGAGCTCATGGAACGATGGGCAACCGCCGATCCAATCAACCGCGTCGAAGTGCGCTTGAGGAGCGAGGGCTTGCTTTCCGATGACGAGCTGGAGGCGATTCGGAAGCGGTGCGTCGCGAAAGTTGAGGATGCTGCTGAGTTCGCACTGAAGCAGCCGGAAGTAGAGAGCGATTCGGAGACGGAGCGCGCCGCGGTTTTTGCGCCGCTGGAGGGACTTCACCGGGTCAGCGGGGAGACGAGGTCCGAGCGCCGCTTCATCGACGCCATCAGCGACGGCTTGCGGCAGGCGATGGAAGAGGACGAGAAGGTCATCCTCATGGGGCAGGACATTGCCGAGTATGGTGGTGTCTTCAAGGTCACGAATGGTTTTGTGGATGACTTCGGCAAGGAGCGCGTTCGCAACACGCCGATCATTGAGAGCGGCGCGATCGGTGCGGCGATGGGGCTGGCGCTCGAAGGATTCAAGCCGGTGGTGGAGATGCAGTACGCCGACTTCATCACCTGTGGCTTCAACCAGATCGTCAATAATCTCGGGACGACACACTACCGCTGGGCCACGCCGCTCAACGTGACCATCCGCGCGCCGTTTGGTGGCAACATCGGCGCAGGGCCGTTCCATTCACAGTCGATGGAAGCCTGGTTCTGCCACGCGCCGGGGCTGAAGGTCGTCGTTCCCGGCACTCCCGAGGACGCAAAGGGTCTGCTGCTTTCTGCAATCGATGATCCCAACCCTGTCCTCTTCTTCGAACACAAGTTCCTCTACCGCTCGATGCGCGGCGACGTCTACGACGACCCTGTGCGCATCCCGTTGGGCCGCGCACGTGTCGCGCGCGAGGGCCGCGACGCCACCATCGTCACGTACGGGCTCGCGCTGAAGTGGGCACTCGATGAAGCGGTGCTGATGGAAAAGCAGGGCGTCTCGATCGAGGTCGTCGACCTGCGCACGCTCATCCCACTCGACATCGAGACGGTGCTCGGGTCGGTGCGCAAGACTGGCCGCGTGCTCGTGCTGCACGAAGCCCCACGAACCTCTGGATTCGGGGCTGAACTCGCGGCGCAGATCTCCGAGGATGCCTTCACCTCGCTCGATGCCCCACCGATGCGCATCGGTGGAGAAGACATCCCGATCCCGTTCTCGAATCAGCTCGAGAAGCAGATCTATTCCGCAGAATCCAGGCTTCGCAAGACCCTGGAGCGCCTGCTGACATTCTGACCTTCCTCCTCCAAAAACTTCTAACGTCGTGCGTCATATGATGCGCCGGCGCATGAATACCTTTCCAACGACGTAAAAAACATGGCTACCGAAACCACGATGCCCGAACCTGGGCAGCTTGCTCCTGACTTCGAGGGGCAGACTCAGCAGGGAGAGACGCTTCGACTGAGTGATTACCGGGGTAAGAAAGTCGCTCTCTACTTCTATCCGAAAGACGACACGCCTGGCTGCACGAAGCAGGCATGCAACCTGCGAGATGATTACTCGGAACTCCAGGAGGCAGGTGTTGCCGTCATCGGCGTTTCGGCTGACGACGTCGATTCACACGTCGCGTTCGCCGAGAAATACAGCTTGCCGTTCCCGCTCGTCGCCGATCCCGAGCACGACGTGCTCAACGCTTATGGTGTCTGGGGCGAGCGAAATCTCTACGGACGCAAGTTCATGGGCACCAAACGCACGACGTTCCTGATCGATGAAGAAGGCAAGATCGTGCACGTCTTCAAGCGGCCCAAGGTGACGGAGCATGGCTCCGAGGTCATGGAAAAATTCGGCCTTGCCTGAACGGCGAGATGCCGGAGCGATTTATCGCGCGACGTTCAGCGCGAAGTCGCTCGCGGGATCGAGGAGCATCAACGCGGCAGCGCCGCCCCATCCATCAGGTGCTGGAAGCGTGAGGCGTTCGAAAATATGTGCCTCGCAATCATCGCCATTGGCATCATGAGTGATCCACAGCTCCATCGTGTCTCGGCGGGTGCGATGGTTGAGATGAAAATCATGATCGCGGCACCCGCCGGGATATTGCACAGCCACCATCAGCGAATCGCGATTGACGGCCGGAGGCTCATCCGGGAGTTCCGGTGACGGCGCCGTGGCTATCGTGTATGGATCGCCGAAATCAGGCTCACCATCGCTGAGGCCACTCGTGCCGTTACAGCCCGGTCCTGCCATCAGGAAGACCATCAGCAGAGAAAGGGTGGAAGTTCTCGACATCGACATTCGTTGAGACGGTGAAGAACGCAAAGATGTCATAATCCGCACGAGGCGTCGTACGTTACAACGCTGTCCACAAAAGACCTCCGCATAGTTACGATGTCACATCCGACGTATGAGGCAGTGATCGGCCTCGAAGTGCACTGCCAGTTGCTGACGGAAAGTAAGGCGTTTAGCCCCGAAAGTGCGGCTCACGGCGCAGCGCCGAATACTCACGTCGACCCCGTCAGTCTCGGTCATCCCGGCACGCTTCCCGTAATGAACGACCGTGTCGTCGATTTCGCGGTTCGGATGGGTCTTGCCACCGAGTGTGAGATTTCGCGCCGATCCGTCCTCGCACGAAAGCAGTATTTCTATCCCGATCTCCCGAAAGGATACCAGATCTCGCAGTTCGATACACCGATCTGCCACCATGGGCGAGTGGAAGTTCGCGTGGATGATGAGGTGAAGGCGATTAACCTGACTCGGATCCACATCGAGGAGGACGCGGGCAAGTCGCTGCACGATCAGGATCCGGTTGCCACGCTGCTCGACTACAACCGCGGCGGCGTGCCGCTCATCGAGATCGTGTCTGAGCCGGACATTCGGTCGCCGCGCGAGGCGTCGCTCTTCCTGCAGAAAATTCGGCAGATCGTGCGATACCTCGACATCTGCGACGGCAACATGGAGCAGGGCTCGTTGCGCTGTGATGCCAACGTCTCCATCCGGCGGCGCGGCGAGACGCGGCTGGGCACGAAGACGGAGGTCAAGAACATGAACTCGTTCAGGAATGTGGAACGGGCGCTCGAGTTCGAGATCGATCGACAGATCCGGGTGATCGAAGGCGGTGGATCGATCGTTCAGGAGACGCGCCTTTTTGATGCGAACTCCGGCGAGACACGCTCGATGCGCTCGAAGGAGGAGGAGCACGACTATCGCTATTTCCCCGATCCGGACCTCGCGCCCGTCGTCGTGGATGACCAGCGACTGGAGGAGATCCGTGAGAATCTGCCGGAGCTACCGGAGGTGCGCCGCGCGCGGTTCGAAGAACAGCTCGGGCTACCGGCATACGATGCCGGCGTGCTCACCGAAGAGCGCGCCGTCGCGGATTACTTTGAATCCGGATTTCATGAGCTCGTTCAGTTGAACGATGCACTTGCGGAAGATGAGGCTGCCAAGGCCGTTTCCAACGTCGTCATGACGGACGTGCTTCGCGCGCTCAAGGAGACGGAGGCGAACATCTCTGGCTTTCCTGTTGATGCGCGCCGGCTGGCGGGAATGATTGCGATGCGACTCGACGATCACATCAGTTCATCCGCAGCGCAGGAATTATTTGAGGCGATGATGACATCGGATGCAGATCCGGAGGAACTTGCCCGCTCGATGAACCTGTTGCAGGTGAGTGATGATGATGCGCTTCTTCCGGTTGTCGAGGAAGTAATCGCGGCGCATCCGAAGCAGCTCGAGCAGTATCGGAAAGGTAAACAGAGCCTGATCGGGTTCTTCATCGGCCAGGTGATGCGCCGCTTCGAAGGAGCTCCGGATCCAAAACGCGTGCGCGAGCTTCTGGCCGAGCGCCTGTCATCGGAGAGCGCGTGAAAGGCAGGCCGGCGCAGCAAAACAGCTTTCAGCAAGTACATTTCACTTTCCCATAAATGACGCCGTCGATGTCCACCAATCGCTCAGGTCGGCGCGCCATCTCCATCACATCTGCATTTTTGTTTAGGATGAACAACCGCGACACCATAATCCGGCATCTCTCCCTGCTGCTGGTCATACTTGCGTTCACCAACTCCGCGTGCAGTTCGCAGGCGCAGGATGTTGATAACAGCGTGCGGAGCCACCTGCGCGGCACGATTACGGTCAGTGCCGAGATCGACACGATCGCAAACTACAGCGGCTTCGAAGTGATCGTCGGCGCCGAGGGCATCGACGGTCTCGACACGCTGGCATTTGCCACGACGGACAGGAGCGGTCAATTCGAGACGGATATCGAGGCGCCCAACCGAGGCCTCTACCCGATTCTGATTGCACGGGACGGCTCGATCCTGCGCGTGGGGCAGCTCGTCGTTGGTGAAGGGGACTCGGCCTCTTTCGCAGTCCAACTCCCGGCGGACAACCGGCCGTGGCGCATCCGCTCGAACGAGAACTCGGCCTGGGCGGCATTCGAGAACACGCGCACCCTGCACAATCAGCAACTCATCGAGATGATTCAGCAGGGTCAGGCCGCCGATGATGCGCTCGGCCGGCAGGTCATGCAGGCGAGCATGATTCTGTGGAGTTTGCGTGACAACTATCCGGGCACGGTCGGCGCCGACTTCGCTTCGGCTGAATCGATCACGATGCTCGAGAGCTGGGATGATTCGCTACTTGTCGCTCGTGCTGAAATGATTGAACCCGACAATCCGGCATATATGGAAGTTGTTCGAGCGGCTCGGCGGGCGGAGTCGCGCCTTCGGGGCCAGCAGTCGGCCGTCCACTTGTTGCAGTCCTATCAGCTCCGCGCAGAGGATCGAGACGTTCACGCGGCGATCCAATCAGAGATCGTGATGGCATACATCGATAGTCTGGACGAGCGGAATGCGCGGCTGGCAGCTCGAAATCTACAGCAGAGCTATCCGCGCACACGCTGGGCTGCGTGGGCGGATCAGATGCTTTATGAAATCGATAACCTGCTTCCGGGCAAACCCGCGCCCGCCATCGACTTGCCCGATCGGGAAGGAGCGATGGTTTCGCTCGGCGACCTGCGCGGTCAGTATGTGCTGCTCGAGTTCTATGTGCCGGAGTCCGTAGAATTCAGGCGCCAGCTCCCGGTGCGAGAAGCCCTCATCGAAGCGGCAGGCGACAGTTTGACAGCCATCACAATTTCACTTCAGCCTGACCCTGTGATGCTGGAGGCGCTGTTCGAGGATCGCGAGCTTACCGGCCGGCACATCGTACTGGAGGAGGGTGCCGAAGCGGATCTCGTTCGGGATTACAGCGTGACGAGCATCCCAACGCGCTATCTGATCGATGATCAGGGGCGCATCGTCGCGAAGTATGTCGGCGAAAGCCTCTACGCGCTTCAGCAGGACCTCGCCGAAGTTCTGTGGAATGAAGAGGCTGCGCCCGCGGCGTCGGCCAATCCGTAAAGTAAATCACCTGCCAGGACCTGAAATGCTTATTGCCGGAAACTGGAAGATGAACACCGATCTCGCCGCCGCGCAGAAGCTTGCGGGTGAGGTCGTCGATGCCGCACGCGAGACATCCAGCG
>CAZKDQ010000029.1:5226-11098 GCA_964551345.1 uncultured Rhodothermales bacterium | reverse complement strand
TCGAAAGGTGCATGCAGCCCAAGAACATGGCCTGGTGCCGATCGTGTGTGTCGGCGAAACGCTCGAGGAGCGGAAGTCGGGGTCGGAGCGGGACGTGGTTCGGCGGCAGATAACCGAGGCGCTTAACGATTGTGAGCTCTCCGATGCCGCGGGTCTTGTGATCGCCTATGAACCTGTCTGGGCGATCGGCACTGGTGAGACGGCAACGCCCGATCAGGCGCAGGAGATGCACGCGTTCATCCGAGGTTTACTCAAGGATCGGTTTGGCGGGCACGCCAGAGACATCCACATCCTCTACGGCGGCAGTATGAAGCCGGGCAACGCCGAGGAATTGCTCGGGCAGCCGGATGTGGACGGCGGCCTGATCGGAGGCGCGAGCTTAAAGGCCGCCGACTTTGGAGCCATCATGCGAGCAGCGGGTAGTGCCGGTTCGAAATAGTCGAAGTTCGAGGGTAGATGCGACGACTCATCCTGATCGCGATAGTGATTGCAGTGGCAGGGTGTGGTGCGTCGCAACCACTTCCTGATGGCCGCCGAACGATTACGTTTGACTCGGGGTCGCCGATCGTAGACGTCGAGGCGTTTCCTGAACTCGATGGCGACAGCCTTCGCCTGCGAATCACCTGGGGAATCATTCCAGCGTCTCTCATTCAAGCGAATCGGACGTTCGGTTTAGAGAGCATTGCCCGAAGCGAGATCGACGTTCATGCGATCGGGCAGGGCGAAGGCACCTCATTCTCCCGCACCGACACGCTCCGGTATTATGACGATCGTGCGGGCGCTGATTTCGACTACAATATCCTGCAGCGGGACCTGGATCTGGCGCCGGGAAGCTACGAGGTCGCAGTGAGGGTTGAGGATGCAACGAGCGGTGCGTCAACGAGACGGATGCTGACGACTACGCTTCCCGCTGGTGACGATGCCGAGGCTTCCTGCCATCTCCGTCTGAAGAGCTCGGAGGATGCCGGTGCACCACGAGTCGCGTTCCATGTTGACAGCGCTGCCGAGTGGGTGGACGTGGTTGCGGAGTCGTGGGGACGGCCTGCGGAGATGGAACTCGCGCTCGTCCGACTCGAGAGCGACACCTCCGTTGCAGAGCCGCCGTTCGGCCTCAGGCGCACCAGAGTCGCGCTTTCGGTTCGCGGTGTTGCAGCCGAAGACGTCGATACGGTCGAGGTTCGGCGCTGGGAGCAAGGCGAAGATCCACGTCAGCAAGTGATCCGGATGGAGCCGGATGAAATTGGGCTCTACCGTGCCCTGTGCATCCGCGAAGGTGAAACGCTTGCCACCCGCGAGTTCGCCGTGCGGCAGGCAGGCTTTCCAAGAGTCGATCGCCTGAGCGTAATGCTCGATGCGCTTGAATACCTTGCCACGCCACGCGAGATGAGGCACTTGCGCGACGCACCGAATGAGTTCGAACTGAAGCTGCGCCTCGATTCTTTCTGGACGGAGCACGCACCTAACCGGCTGGTGGCCTCCGACCTTGTCGAGCGCTACTACAGCCGCGTACAGCGAGCGAACATGCTCTTTTCAGACGTAAAAGAAGGATGGAAGACCGATCGCGGCATGGTCTACATCCTTCGCGGGCCGCCGTTGTACGTCGACCGGCACGTCCAGAGCGAGACGTGGTACTACACGTACTCCGAGATGAATCCTGCCGACATCTTCGTCTTTGATCGCGTCGTCATCGACGGCCTCGACGCCATCAGCCGGAACGTCGTCCTTCAGCGCGGGCGCGTCTATGACTATGACTGGCGGCGCCTGCGCGACCGATGGCGTCGCGGCGAGGACGTTTGATTACTTCTCGGACGGTGTGGAAGCCGGGGCAGCAGGCTTGTCAGACGTAGAGGAGGTTGAGGATTCACCCTCTGATGCCTTGCTGCTTTTCCCGCCGTCGCCACCCTGGTTGCGAACGTAGTCGGTGAGGTAGAAGCCGCTTCCCTTGAAAATGAGCCCGGCATTTCCGCTGATGACTCGTCTGACCGGTTGACCGGTATCAGGACACGTTTCGAGAGGATCTTCCGTAATTCGCTGCTGGATCTCGAACGTGGTGCCGTCTTCACGGCGATAAACGTAGGTCGGCATCCGTCTGTATACAATAGTGATGGAACGTCAAGGGCTGGCGCCGAAGCGCGAAAGGCTCACCATCAAATAATGTTCCACCTGCTGCCACTCCTCATAGAACCGTCATCCAGGTGCCACTCCGGCAGATCATGGCCACCGAATCGCGAATGCGCTTCACATCAGTTTCCGCCATTAATGCGCAGCGGATGGTATACTGAGAATCACCGAGTCTGAAATTTTGTCCCGCATGCTTCCGTTTCTTCGGCCTCGCACCCCGCTCGCGCTCGTCATCCTGGCGATCGTGGTGTTCTTCCTCCTGCTCGTCGTCCCGGCGCGGCTCGTCGAGCTGCTCTGGTTCCAGAACCTCGGTTACGGCCAGGTTTTCTGGCGCGCACTCGGGCTTAGAGCAGGGCTGTTCGCGCTGGGCTTCATCCTGGCAGGAGGATACCTCGCACTCAATTTCTGGTACATCTACCGCAACTACTCGGTGCTGCGGTGGCATATCGGCCTCGATGTGGAGCGCAGTACACCCGAGGAGCTGGCGCTGACGCCGGAGCGCTTCCGAATAATGGCGGCAGGCACGGCAATCCTCATGGGGCTGTTTTTCGCTACGCACGCGTCAGGGCTCTACGACCAGTTTCTGCGCTTCATCGATGGCACCCGCGTTGGGATCTCCGATCCGATTTTCGGCAATGATGTCGCCTTTTACCTGCTCCGTCTTCCATTTCTGGACGCCCTCAAGAATGTCTTCGTGACACTGAGTCTGCTGACGATCGCGCTCTCGATCGGGGCTTACGTCTGGCTGGGAAGCGTGATGGTGGATAAGGGGCGACTGATCGCGCCGCGACCGGTGATTCGGCAGTTATCGGTGAATATTGCCGTCTTTCTGGCAGCCTGGGGATTCGGGTACGTGCTGCGTCGCTACAGTCTGCTGTTCGAATCGAGCGGCACCGTCTTCGGGATCAGCTACATCGATCATCAAGTGCTGATTCCGGCATTGTGGGTGATGGTCGCGGCTTCGGTGGTCTTGATCGCACTGCTGTTATTCAACCTGCAGAAAGCGCGGGCCAGGCTCCTTGGAGTAGGCGTCGTCGGATATTTTATCGTGATGATCATCGGCCTTGCGGTCATCCCGGCGCTGGTGCAGCGATTCAGCGTTGAGCCGAACGAGCTCGCGTTGGAGCTCCCGTACCTCGAGAACAACATCCAGTTCACCAGGCAGGCGTACGGCCTCGAGGATGTTGCCGAGCGTGATTATCCCGCCGTCGATACGCTGACCTACGATGACATCGTCGCGAACCAGGCGACCATCAGCAACATCCGGTTATGGGATCCTCGGCTTCTCATCCAGACTTACCGGCAGATCCAGGAAATCCGGACGTACTACCAGTTCTATAACGTCGACATCGATCGATATGAGATCGATGGCGAGATCCGCCAGCTTATGCTGTCGGCGCGTGAACTCTCACAGCAACTTCCGGAGCGCGCCGATACGTGGATCAACCGTCACATGCAGTACACGCACGGCTACGGCTTTACGATGAACGAGGTGGCGGAGGTCGGGCCGGAAGGCAATCCGCAGCTTCTCGTGCAGGACCTGCCGCCGGTGTCGAGCGTCGAGGACATTACCATCGACCAGCCGGCAATCTACTACGGCGAAGCGATGCCGACTTATCGGATCGTCAATACCGATGTGCCCGAACTGGCCTACCCGCGCGGCGACGAGAACGTCTACACACACTATGACGGAACCGGCGGTGTGCTGCTGAGCTCGTTTTGGAGGCGCCTGCTTTTCGCCTTCTACCACGGCGACACGAACATCATCCTCTCCGATCTCATCCACGACGATAGTCGAATCCAGTTCTGGAACCGAGTCCAGGAGCGCGTTCGTCGCATCGCGCCGTTCCTCCAGCTCGATGCCGATCCCTACCTCGTCGTCACGGACGAGGGACTCGTGTGGATGCAGGACGCCTACACGACGGCGCGAACGTATCCGTACTCCGAGCCCGACGCGCAACGGAACATCAACTACATCCGCAATTCCGTCAAGATCGTCGTCGATGCCTATGATGGCTCGGTCGATTTTTATGTGATGGAGCCGGATGATCCAATCATCTCAGCCTATCAGTCCTTCTTCCCGGATCTCTTTCGGGACGAATCGGAATTGCCTGAGGCGCTTCGGCCGCACCTGCGCTACCCGCAGGACATGTTCGACGTCCAGGTGACGAAGTTCGTGCGCTATCACATGACGATTCCGCAGGTCTTCTACAACAACGAGGATCTGTGGACGCGGCCGCGTGAGCAGTACGGCGGCGGGCAGGTTACGATGGATCCGTACTACGTCCTGACGAAGCTGCCCGAGGAGGATGACCTCGAGTTTCTGCTGATGACGCCGCTCACGCCCGCGAACCGCGACAACATGATCGCATGGCTGGCGGCGCGCAACGACGGTGATCACTACGGGGAGCTGGTCGTCTACAAGCTGCCGAAGGAGCGGCTGATATACGGCCCCAACCAGATCGAGTCGCGCATCGATCAGAACACCGAGATCTCACAGCAGCTTGCATTGTGGGATCAGCGCGGCTCGCGTGTCATTCGTGGCAACCTGATGGTCATCCCGATCGAAGGGACGTTCATCTACGTTGAGCCCGTGTTCATGATTGCGCAGGGGATGGAAATCCCGCAGTTGCGACGCGTGGTTGCGCTCTACGGCGAGCGCGTGGCAATGGAGGAAACGCTGGACCTCGCGATCGCATCCGTATTTCAGGCGGATGTCGGCCGGCTCATTGCGCGCGGGGAGCTAACAACGGGTGAGCTTCCCGACATGGCCTCGCTGGAGGCTCGGCAGGAGATGCGCCGCGCGCGTCAGGTGCTCGATCGTGCGATGCAAGCGCTCCAGGGCGGAGACTTCACCGGCTTCGGGAGCGGCATCGAGGAACTACAGAGAATACTCGATGCCCCGGATCCGGTCAGTGAGGAAGTTGCTCCTCAGGCGCTCCCGGCGGACACCCTCGCGGCCGCAATTGGTCAGTAGTTGGCGCGTGGGTGGTCGAGGTCTGCTTCCTCGTCGCCGGCGTTACTGATCATGCGCACCAGCTTCTCGGTGAGCAGCCCACTCAGGAGGATGAGAAGCACCTCGCTGATGATGCCCATAAAGAAGCGGCGGACGCCGAATTTTGCGAGGCGAGGCAGGATGAGCGCGGCGCCGAGGACGCCGAAGAACCCGAGAAGCAGGTTGGTAAAGCCGGAGCGTGACGTTCTATTTTCCAAGCCGGGCAGCATGATCGTGTACGTGCAATCTGCGGAACGGGCTCAGAATATCCACCCCGGTTCTGTGGTGCAAAGCGGCTTCTGAACTTTCTGGCAACGAAGGCGCTCAGTTGCTGCCTTGTTTAGCCGCGAGCTGGCCGCAGGCTGCGTCGATGTCCTGGCCCCGACTGCGACGCACCGTCACGGTTACATCCCGCTCAACCAGACGCCGGATGAACGCATCGACCTGTCTATCGGGGGTTCTGTGGAAGCCGAGGCCTTCGACGGCGTTGTACATGATCAGGTTGACCTTGCCCGGGGCATCATGAGCGAAACGGGCCAGCTCGTCGGCATCCTGCAGCGTATCGTTGACGCCGGCAAACATGCAGTACTCGTACGTAACCCGGCGGCCCGTCTTATTGATGTAGTACTGGAGTGCCTCGCGCAGCGCCGTCAGATCCGTAGCAGCGGCACGGTTGACGGGCATGATGCTCGACCGTTTGTCATCGGTGGGCGCGTGGAGCGAGACGGCGAGGTTGGTGCGGACGTCGTCATCGGC
>CAZKDQ010000029.1:0-5126 GCA_964551345.1 uncultured Rhodothermales bacterium | reverse complement strand
CGGTCAGGTTCTGGTGGAAGCCCATCATGCCCGTTGCGCAAAAAGAGCATGCCATCGCGCAACCAACCTGGCTGGAGACGCAGACCGTCATCCGAGTCGGCGTTCCTTCAGCGACTTCGGGGATGAGCACGGCTTCGATATCCCGCCCGGAAGCAAGCCGGAACAGGCACTTGACCGTTCCATCCTCCGAAACGAAACGCGTGGTTCGATGGATGCCTCGGATCTCTGCCACCGTCTCAAGATGATCGCGAAAGGATTGCGGCAGATCCGTCATCTCATCGAAGGACGACGCGCGGCGGTGATAGAGCCAGCGAAACAGTTGTCTTCCGCGAAAGGCGGGCTGGCCATGTTCAACAGCGAAGGCCTCGAGCTCGGAGCGTGAAAGCGCCTTCAGGTCGATGGTCTTGGCGGCGGTGGAAATCTCAGTCATGCGGCGATAAACGACGGTAGAACCAGCATCGTTTCATCATGACGAGAAGAGTGGTCGCCGTACGTACCACGTCGTGACTGCGACCATGACAACGGCGGTGGCCACGCTAACCGCTATCGAAACAGTTGGCGATGCGGCAGCAATCTCCGTCCCCTCCGGCCAGTAGAGTCCGTGGCGGATGCCGCTGACCGCGTACGATACCGGGTTCAACTTGACGATCCACTGGAGCAGCGGCGGCGCACCCTCGGCAGGAAAGAACGAACCCGAGAGAAACCACAATGGCATCAGAAAAAGATTCATGACGGCGTGGAAGCCGCGCGTCGTCTCCATCCGCCAGGCGATCATGACGCCGAGGGAGGTAAACGTCAGGCCGAGGCAGAAGGCAGTGACGACGATGATGAGGAGACCGGATATCGACGGCGTAAGGCCGACGAGCGGGATGAACAGCAGGAAGAGCAAGGCCTCCACCAGCGCCAGCGATGTGCCGCCCAATGTGTTGCCAAGAACGAGGCTCGTGCGTGATACCGGTGCGACAAGTGCGCTCTGGAGGAAGCCGCTGGTCCGTTCTTCAACGATCGAGATCGTCGAGAAGATGGCGGTGAAGAGGATGACGAGGGCGATGATGCCGGGGAAGAGGAACTCGAAGAAGCCCATATCCGCCGCGCCCTCGACGGGAAGCCGGAAGGTGCCGCGGAAGCCCAGTCCCAGCAGCATCCAGAAGCCCAGCGGCTGCAGGATGGCGCCGATGAGCCGCGTCCGGTCGCGCGTGAACTTGATGATTTCGCGCTTCCAGAGGGCTCCGATCGCGAGAGCAGACATGAGTCGAGTAAAGGTGATTCGGCCGAGGCCGGTGCTTCAATCTCGTGCGACCGTCGTATCGACCGCTTTGAGATTGACTGGATCAGCGTCAGGATCGCTGTCGATCGGGCGGCCGGTCAGCGACAGGAAGACATCCTCGAGCGTCGGACTCCGAATCGTGGCGGCTTCAATTAGCTCGCCCAGCGATTCGTAAAGCCGCGGGAGTAATTCATACGGCGTGTCGTGTTCGATCTGCACCGTGCCACCGATGATTCGTCCAGCCACGGCAAAACGCGCCTGAACGAGGTCGTAGAGCGCGACCGGGTCCTCCGTCTCCAGCCAGACAGACGGTCCGCCGAGCTTCGCGCGCAGTGCCGCAGGCGCACCCGTATCCACAATGCGCCCCTGATCTATTATGGCTATGTAATCACAGGCTTCTGCTTCCTCCATCAGATGCGTCGCGGCGAGCATTGTCGTGCCGTCGGTTCGGCGCAGCTTCGTGAGCGTTTCCCAGAACGCGCGGCGTGCCCCGGGATCGAGCCCGGTCGTGGGTTCATCCAGAAGAAGCAGGCTTGGACTGTGAAGCAGGCCGCGAAGCAGGTCCGCCCGGCGTTTCAATCCACCCGAAAGCGTCTTGACGCGCTGCTCTGAGCGATCCGCAATGTTAAAAGCATCCGACAAAAACTCGAACCGACGCACGAGCGGCGCGCCGGATAAGCCGTAAAGCGCGGCCGACGTGAAGGCGTTCTCGCGGATGGTGAGCTCTTCGTCGAGGGCCGGTGTCTGGAAGACCATCCCAATCCGGCGACGCACGGCATCGGCCTCATCTACAGTGCCGTGGCCGAAAACTTCAGCGCGCCCGGATGAGGGTCGGAGAAGTGTCGAAATGATGCGGAAGAGCGTAGTCTTGCCGCCGCCGTTGGGGCCGAGAAGTCCAACAAGAACACCCGGCTCCACCTTGAGAGAGACGTCCCGGAGGGCAACGCGGCTACCGTAGGAATGCGAAACCGCCTGGATATCCAGCGCTGTAGACGCCATCAGTCGTGCCCGTTCAAATCAGACGATCGACGACGATGAGCACGACCAGCAGCGGGATGTAATAGATCGACGCCTTCAGGACGGCTCGCGCCATTGTGCCGGTGCGGTTGAGGCGGAAGCGGATGCTGTGCACGAGAAACCAGATGCCGAGGGCAAGCGCTCCGATCAGATAAACCAGACCCGCATTCCCGAAAGCGAACGGCAGAACGCTCACGATCAGCAGAACGACCGTATAGAAAACGGTTTGTCCCGAGGTTCGGACGCCCTCCGGATCATCGACGGACACCATCTCGAATCCACCGCGGGTATAGTCCTTCCGGTACATCCATGCCAGCGCGAGGAAGTGCGGCATCTGCCACGCGGCGAGAATGAGGAAAATCGCCCAGCCGCCGGCGTGCAGGTTGCCCGTTGCAGCAGTCCATCCACCGAGTGCCGGCAGCGAGCCAGGCAACGTGCCAACGAGCGTGTTCCAGTCTGTCCGGCGCTTGAGCGGCGTGTAGACATAGACGTACATCACGAAAGCGATGCCCGCCAGAATCGCCGTTAGCGGGTTCACGAGCGGGCAGATCAGGCCGATTCCCGCCGCACCAAGAAGGAAACCCGTGTTGCGCGCAGCCACAGGGGAGACACGGCCCATCGGAATCGGCCGGCCGGAGGTGCGCTTCATGCTGCCGTCAAACTCCGCCTCGACGACGTGGTTGAGCATCGCGGCACCACCGGAGCTGAGCGCAACGCCAACCGAGGTGACGATCAGCTTCATCCAGTCGATATCTCCAGGAGATCCAAGCAGAAAGCCCGCGAGCGCTGAAATCACCACCAGGAATGTGATCTCCGGCTTCGCAAGCTCTAGATAGTCACGCAGGATTCCTCCCGTCGTACGCAGGTCGGTAACCTGGTCCGTTTGCGTCGTTGCAGAAGACGTGATATCGGGTTGGGTTGTAGGCACGTATGAGGGAGATCCGGGTGACGAAAGCGGGTCAGGCGATTTCAGCAGCGCGTGGCGGAACCGTCGCGGCAGCCTCGGCCGGCGTGCGCATGCTTATCAGAGTTACGACCACGGCCGAGGCCATCAGGAATGCGCCGATCACCAGATGCGCCGAGTTCACGACAACCTGCAGGTTGCTTGGCTGAAGCACGCCACGCTCATCCAGGATAACAAAATAGGCGGTAAAGCCCAGCGAGATCTGGGCGATGAGGAAGCCAAGCATCCACGATGCGCCCGACATCAGGAACGACTTTCCTGCGAAATGCCGTCGCGCGTAGATAAAGGTGGCGATCATGAGTGCGCCTACCGTGAGCCCACCTGCGATGTGAAGCCCGGCAAGCAGCGGATCGAGGCCGGTACCAGGGTGCCTCAGAAAAACTCCGAGGACGATCTGCAGAAATACGGCGACCACCGTCAGCGCCGCCAGACGGCGAAACCGGTCCAACTCAGCATTCTGTGAGATGAGGTCGTCCGCGTTGAGCCACCGCTTTGACGTGAAAAGCACCATCGCCGAGATCAGCGAGAAGAAAATCTGCGCCACGGCAGCGTGGATCATCGCGAGGTTGAGGGACACGAGAACCACGCGCATTCCTCCAATAACACCCTGCAGGATCACCAGAACGAGCGCCCCGACCGCGAGCAACTTCATCCAGCGCCGATCATCCTTCGCCAGAGTCCAGAAGGCGAGGATCATCGTCATCAACCCGACGAGCATACCGAGGAGCCGGTGCCCGTGCTCTGCAAAGACCGGCGTGATGGTCCACCACTCCGGCCACGGGTTGAAAGGATCGAACGACTGGAACGTCGTGGGCCAGTCCGGCACAGCGAGGCCGGCGTTGATGCTGGTGACGAAAGCGCCCCATGCGAGAAGCACAACCGTCGAGAGGAGCGTCAGCCACGTAAAGACGAAGCGGGCCCGGTACTCGGTGCCGTGGCCGATTGGTCGGCCGCCGACGCGAAGCTGGAGCATGAATCGAGGGCAGGCAGGCGAAAATGGACGGTGCAAGCAACGAGACCCTGGTGTAGCTGTTCCGTAAAAAGGCAGCGAAGCAGCCCGCTCAATTCGGTGGGCGTCCGGTGGAATCCGTATCGTTGAAGCGCTGTCGAACCGGCCGCCTGTACATCCCCAATTCAAACGTTCTCTTAGATGAGCAAGACCCTGATCGCTTCTATTTCCGGCATCCGTGGAATCTTCGGCAGCGGGCTCGACGCTGAGACCGTCGTCCGCTATGCCGCCGCGTATGGAACGTGGGTCCGGCGCCGCACAGAGAGTGGCAAGCCGCTGGTGGTTGTGGGACGCGACGGGCGCGCGACCGGGTCGATCTGTCTGAGCCTCACCGTTTCAGCGCTGCGCGCATGCGGCTGCAACGTGATCGATGCCGATCTGGCCACGACGCCGACGGTGGAGATGGCCGTTCTGAAGGAGAAGGCGGATGGAGGCATCATCCTGTCTGCATCACATAATCCTGCGGAATGGAACGCGCTGAAGCTCCTCAACGGGCGCGGCGAGTTCCTTTCGGCCGAGGAGGGGGAAGAGGTGCTGTCGATCGCACATGACAGCGATCCGGAGTACGTGACGTATTCAGAGGTCGGGGCCGTCGAACGCCGCTCCTACCTCGATTACCACATCGACCGGATCCTCGAACTTCCATACGTAGACACGGAGTCGATCGAGAAGCGCGGCTTCCGCATCGTCGTTGACGGCATCAACTCAGTCGGCGGCTTTGCGGTGCCGGAGCTGCTCCGTCGTCTCGGCGTCTCGATCGATGAGATCACCTGCCTCAACTGCGAACCGACCGGCCTCTTCGCGCATGAGGCTGAGCCGCTGCCGGAGAACGTGGGCAGCCTCATGGCGGCCGTTCGTGAGCAGGACGC
>CAZKDQ010000028.1:23218-24964 GCA_964551345.1 uncultured Rhodothermales bacterium | reverse complement strand
GACACCGGCACCAAGATGATCCACCTCGGCAAGAACACGACGAGCACGATCATCTCGAAGGGCATCTCGGGCGGCGTCTCGAACAACAGCTATCGCGGCCTGGTGCGTATGCACAAGAACGCCGCGAACAGCCGCAACTTCTCTCAGTGCGATTCGATGCTGCTGGGCGACCGCTGCGGTGCTCACACCTTCCCGTATATCGAGATCCACAACCCGACTTCGCAGGTCGAGCACGAAGCCACGACCTCCAAGGTGGGTGAAGACCAGATCTTCTACTGCAACCAGCGCGGGCTAAGTGAAGAGGAGGCGATCAAGCTGATCGTCAACGGCTTCTGCAAGGACATCCTGTCCAAGCTGCCGATGGAGTTCGCGGTCGAGGCTCAGAAACTCCTCGCTATCGAACTGGAAGGCAGCGTCGGATAACGCAAAGGCCGTCGCCACTGCCAATTTCAAACTTTAAAACTTCGAACTTCGATATATGTCTTTGCTTGAAATCTCCAACCTCCAGGCCCGCATCGAGGACATCGAGATCCTCAAGGGCGTAGACCTGACATTGAATCCGGGAGAGGTGCATGCCATCATGGGCCCCAACGGCTCAGGCAAAAGCACGCTCGCGTCGGTCCTGGCCGGCCGTGAGGATTATGAGGTCACCGGCGGCTCCATCAGCTACAAAGACGAGGACCTCCTCGAGATGGACCCGGACGAGCGCGCCAAAGAAGGTGTCTTCCTCGCGTTCCAGTATCCGGTTGAGCTGCCGGGCGTGAGCATGAACAACTTCCTTCGCCAGTCGGTCAACTCCGTTCGCAAGCACCGCGGCGAGGAAGAGCTGAGCGCCGGCGCATTCCTCAAGTTGATGCGCGAGAAGGCCTCACTGGTCGAGCTGGATCCCACGCTCATGACGCGCGCGGTCAACGAAGGCTTCTCCGGTGGTGAGAAGAAGCGCAACGAGATCTTCCAGCTTGCGATGCTCGAGCCGACGCTCGCCATCCTTGACGAGACCGACTCCGGGCTGGACATCGACGCGCTTCGCATCGTGGCTGATGGCGTCAACAAGCTGCGCGACGAGAACCGTGCGTTCCTCCTCATCACTCACTACCAGCGTCTGCTCAACTACATCGTGCCGGACTACGTGCACGTCATGGTTGAAGGGCGCATCGTTCGCAGCGGCGGCAAGGAGCTCGCTCTCGAACTCGAGGAGAAAGGCTACGAGTGGATCCGCCAGGAGGAGCTGGGAACCGCCGTTGCGGGATAAGCACCTTCGTCGATCACCAGGATTCAAGATTTGACCATAGATATGGCAACAGCAGATATCGCCGTGCAGGAACGCCCGGAAGCGCGCTTCCTTGCGGCCTTCGAGATGCACGAAGGCCACACCCTCAACGGCACTAACGCTTCGCTTCAGGACGTCCGGCGGAAGGCGATCCAGCGGTTCGATGAGCTTGGATTTCCCGGCCGAAAGAATGAGGCGTGGAAGTACACTAATATCCGTCCGCTCCTCCGTCACGACTACCGCATCCTGCCTCAAGTAGCGGATGTGGACCTTGACATCGCACCCTACCTGATTCCGGGTCTGGATGCGCATGTGGTTGTGACGGTGAACGGCCGCTTCTCTGATCAACTGTCGACCATCGGCGAGCTGCCGGAAGGCGTGATCATCGAAGGCCTCGGCAAGGCCGCGGGACGGCATGAGGAACTCGTCAACCGCTACTTCGGCAAGACCGCTGACGACGCAGAGTCCTTCACCGT
>CAZKDQ010000028.1:0-23118 GCA_964551345.1 uncultured Rhodothermales bacterium | reverse complement strand
GCCAACGTCGATTACTACAAGATCCAGGACGAGGGGGATGAGGCGTCGCAGGTAAACGGCACCTACATCCATCAGGAAGACGAGAGTGTGTTCTCCGTCAACACGATCACCTTCAGCGGCGCGCTCGTGCGCAATAACCTGACGGTGACGCTCGATGGTGAGCACATCGAAAGCCACCTGATCGGCCTTGTGTTACCGACGGGCAAGCAGCACGTCGACGTCCACACGCTGATCGACCACGCCAAACCCAACTGCGTCAGCAACGAGCTATACAAGTACGTGCTCGACGACCAGAGTGAGGGCGTTTTCAACGGCAAGGTGTTCGTGCGGCAGGATGCTCAGCAGACGAACGCTTACCAGCAAAACAAGAGCATTCTGCTGTCGGAATCGGCGAAAATGAACGCCAAGCCGGAGCTGGAGATCTATGCGGACGACGTCAAGTGTTCGCATGGTGCCACGACCGGCCAGCTCGATGCACAGGCACTTTTCTACTTGATGTCGCGCGGCATGTCCCGCAAACAGGCGCAGGCGATGCTGCTGCTCGCTTTCGCTCGAGACATCGTAGAGAGCGTTCGCATCGAGCCGCTACGTGAGCTGCTCGACGCTCAGCTCAACGAACGCTTCCACGGCTGATTATCGGAAGGCGGCCTCGTGGCCGCCTTCCTCCCTTTGCGGATGCAAACTCCACAGATCGCCCCGCCACCGTTCGACGCCGCGAGCCTTCGCGCACAATTTCCGATTCTCAATCGGGAGGTCAACGGAAGGCCGCTAGTCTACCTCGACAACGCGGCCTCGTCGCAGAAACCGCGGCGCGTCTTGGACCGGATGGCTCGCTACTATGAGCTCGAAAACAGCAACGTCCACCGTGGCGTGCACACGCTCAGCCAGCAGGCCACCGACGCGTATGAAGGCGCACGCGAACATGTGCGGCGATACATCAACGGGGAGTCGATCGAGCAGATCATCTACACGCGTGGATGTACCGAAGCGATCAATCTCGTGGCCGCGACCTACGGGCGCACCCATGTGAATGAGGGCGACGAGATCATTATCTCTGCTCTCGAGCATCACTCGAACATCGTTCCGTGGCAGATGCTCTGCGAGGAGAAAGGCGCGAGGCTGCGCATTCTCCCCGTTGCTGATAATGGCGAGGTTCTCGTCGATCAGTTGCCCGATTTGATTTCGGATCGGACGAAGCTGATCGCCATGGCGCACGTTTCAAATTCGCTCGGCACCATCGTGCCGGTTGCGGATGTGATCACCATCGCTCATGATCGCGGCGTGCCGGTGCTGATCGACGGTGCTCAGGCGATGCCACATCAACGGATCGATGTGCAGGCACTCGGTGCGGATTTCTACGCCTTCTCCGGCCACAAGATGTACGGCCCGACGGGAATCGGAATTCTCTACGGGCGCCGAGAGCTGCTTGAATCGATGCCGCCATACCAGGGCGGCGGCGACATGATCGAGAGCGTGTCTTTCGAAAAGACCACCTTCAACTCGCTCCCCTACAAGTTCGAGGCCGGTACGCCGCACATTGCAGGTGGCGTCGGACTTGGTGAAGCAATTGGATTTCTGGAGGACGTCGATCTCGATGCGGCGGCATCATATGAACGCGACATTGTTGCTTACACCACAGACCGATTGATGGAAATCGATGGCATGCGGATCGTAGGTACAGCCGCGGAGAAAACGGGTGTGATCTCGTTTCTCGTGGGTGAAGCGCATCCGTACGATATCGGAACGCTGCTCGATCAGATGGGAATCGCTGTCCGAACCGGTCATCACTGCACGCAGCCGCTGATGGAACGCCTCGCGATTCCCGGCACGGTCCGCGCATCGTTTGCGTTCTACAACAACCGTGAGGATGCCGATCGACTCATCGACGGTGTCCGCAAGGCAGCAGCGATGCTCGCATAACCGGCAAGAGAATCGAGCGACGCTTGTTTTGCCGAGCCCCTATGATCGGAGAAGAAGGCATCGACGCCATTTGAACAGATAGTTTAATCAAGCCAGTAATCACGAATGCCTGACGGATCCGCCATTCAGAATCGTGAGCAGGAAGTCGTCGAAGAGTTCGCGCTCTTTGATGACTGGATGGGGCGCTACGAGTATCTCATCGAGATGGGAAAGGCGTTGCCCGAGATGGCGGACGAGTATCACACCGACGCATACAAGATTCGCGGCTGCCAGAGCCAGGTTTGGATCAAGCCGGAGATAACCGACGGCAAGGTTTTCTTCCATGGCGACAGCGATGCGCTCATCACGAAAGGACTTGTTGCGCTTCTGATCCGCGTGCTCGACGGTCAGCCGGCACAGGCCATCGCCAACGCCGACCTCGCGTTTCTCGATCGGATCGGCATGAAAGAGCACCTCTCTCCAACGCGCAAGAATGGCCTCGCGTCGATGATCAAACAGATGAAGCTCTACGGCCTCGCACTTCTCGCCACCGACAACGACGAATGAACATGGCAGAACCAGAGAATAAAATATCTAAAGAGGATCTTGAGCAGCAGATCGTCGAGGTCATCAAGACCGTGTACGACCCCGAGATCCCGATCAACGTGTACGATCTTGGCCTGATTTACAAGATCTCGGTCTATGACGATTACACCGTGCATGTCCTGATGACGCTCACGGCGCCAAACTGTCCGGCGGCCGGCTTTCTGCCTGGCCAGGTCGAGCAGCGGGTTCAGAGCGTTCCGGATGTGGAGGATGCGCGCGTGGAGCTGACGTTCGAACCTCCCTTCACGATGGACATGATGTCGGAGGAGGCGCGCCTCGAACTCGGCTTTATGTGATTGCGGGATAATCAGACGATGCGGCATGCCTCAACCATAGCGATGGCTCGAACGCTGCTCCGGCGCGGCCGTCCGGATGATGTCGTCCGGATGATCGAACCGCTGGTGGGCAATGCCGCATCGGACGGGTCTGATGCGACCCTGCATGCACTTCTGGCGCGCGTTCATTTGCTTGTCCACGCCGACTTGAACCGGGCGCGCACGCACCTTGAGATGGCGTTCTCGAAGCCGCACGCGTCGTCACAAGCCGAGGCAGAGCGGCGCTTGTGGCGGGGTTGGCTGCACACATGGCCTCACAAGGAGAGTTTTCAGCCGGCCCTCGCACTCGCCGATTTCCAAGGGGCGCACCATCTTGCGGAAGCCGAGCATGATCTATCGACGGCCGCCTGGGCATCACTTGGAGCCGCGTTTTTGTACTTGTGGCTCGATGAGATAGCGTTAGCCGGCCATCTGCTGGACGAAGCGGTTGCTACCGGAAGCGATCGCCATGATGTTGATTTCCTGGCTTGGCATGCTGGATGTGCGGCAATTCTCGCTGTAAAGGCAGGTGACGCCGCAGCAGCAAATGATCGACTTCGCCAGGCGCAATCTGCGATAGATGGCGCGAACATTCCGCTCTACCAGGGTCGTGTCCTTGCGCTCGCGGCCCGAATTGCCGTTTTGGAAGACGCCGGCATCGAGCGAGTGACTCAGATTATGGAGAAGGCGCAACCGATTATCCGCGACGGCGCCCGCACCTACTCCCCCGCGCAGGCCGAGTTGGAGATCTGCCGGATCGATGCGCTGCTCCGTCGCGGTGATTTCCCGGAAGCCTCGTCACGGTTGGACGCCTTTCCGGACGAGGCAAGAACGATCGTTCGTGTGGATGAACGCCTCCTTGAGCGGCGCAGCGCCGTCGCTGATAAGCGCACGCCGACGACGCCTCCTCCCGTCGACCTGCCCGCAAGACCGTCGCGCTGGCCCGACGGCAGCACGTTCGATCTCCCGTTCTGGCGGTCTCTTCCTTCCCTTGCTGAAACGGCGCTGCCGATTTTCCTCGCCGGCGAGCGTGGAACGGGGAAAAGGTACCTCGCCGAGCAGATTCATCAGCAGGCGGCGTGCGAGGGGCCATTCGTTCTCTTCGATTGTGCGGCGCCTGTCTCCGGCGATGTCGATGTCATGCTCTTCGGTCGCGGAGGAAATGGCCTGGTTGACGAAGCTGCGAACGGCATGCTCTTTCTGCGCGAGATCGAGCGGCTGCCACTCGACACGCAGCGCCGACTCGCTCGCCTACTTCGAAGCGGCTCGCCCCGATTCCGACTCGCCGCATCGACCAATTCATCTGTCGATTCACTGATCAAGGATGCAGGATTGTCGCGCGACCTGCTTTCCGAAATCGGGCGGCTCGTCGTGCACATTCCGCCCCTTCGGGAGCGGCGGTCGCACATCTCACTGCTGGTCTCGGACCTCATCGAAAAGCTTCGACCTCGCGACCTGACCCTCGCCTCGATCACGCATGAGGCACTCCGAGCGATCATCCAGTACGACTGGCCGGGAAACATTCGTCAGCTTCAAAACGAGCTCGAGCGCATGCTGACGGTCGTCGGGAGCGAGCCCGCGCCCGTGATTCACATCCACGATCTTCCGGATGATATTTTGAAGACGTTCGAGCCGGCGGTACCGGGAGACGGCGGGCCGACCGATTCGTTGGACGAAGTGATCGCCAGAGCTGAACAGGAACACATCGTGCGAGTGCTGGCCAGAAACGGCGGCCAGGTTTCCGCCACCGCCGAAGAGCTAGGGCTTTCCCGACAGGGTCTCTACAAGAAGATGAAGCGGCTCGGCATCGACTCCTCCCGTCTCAATCACGATCCATCCGTAACCGTCTCCGGTTAATCGCACCTGATGCGCCTCGACCACGCTGCCATAATGACGACCTCGCTCGACGAAGCGCTCGGCTTTTACGTCGATCTGCTTGGCTTCCGCGTGCGTGTGATCGAAGAGGATCCAATTCGAAAAGGCCGTCGGCGTGCGATGCTCACCGATGGCTCCGATTTCGATGTTCTCGAGATCATCGAAATGCCGGAAATGGGCCACCCGACGATACCCGGTCGTGGCGGCATCCACCACCTCGGATTTCGTTTGCCTACGCGTCGGTGGCAGGAGCTCCGCTCGCGTATGGACGCCTCATCCTACCACTATCAGGAAGTGGAAGGACGCCTTTTCGTGAGGGATCGCGACGGGCTCGTGATCGAGATCGAGCAGGGATAGCATCAGCGGCGGTAACACGTCCGCCCTCGCTCACCTCTCATATCTCACGAGGCGCACCCGGTTGGCCAGTTCGTTCGTGTCAGAGGCCGTAACCGCGAGCCCGCTCTTGTTCAGCATCTCGCCGCACATCTCGATCGCCTCAACGAGGCCGTCGGCAAGCCGTCCCTGGCGTATCGCTTGCTGAAGATGGATGACGATATCAGCCCATTCGTCTGATGCCACGGCGGCGTTAATTCCCGCATCACCGAGCACTTCGATTCGGTGTTCGAAGAGCGAGATGAAAATCAGGATGCCGGTGCGGTTAGTGGTTCGGAAGACCTCCTCTTCAACGAACGCCTGCATCGCTCTCTGATGAACGCGTTCACTGAGGTATCGACTTCCCGCGAGGAGCCGCCTAGTCGATCCAAAGCCGCTGACAGCTATAGCGCCAAGCGTGGCGCCCGCGAGCGTTACGAGTGCTATACCCCATGGCGCGTGTAGCCAGGCGAGGCCCCATCCCGTATAAAATCTGATAATGAGTAAAGCGAGCGCCAGCGCGATGAGTGCTGCGAAAGCGGCACCGCGCCACACCGCGACCTCATGACTTCCGGAAGCATCGATGACGCATGGGACGATCTCGGCGGAGGTCTGCGCCTCGGCGTCGAAGATTGCCTGTTCTACGCGCGCTTTTTCCTCGGGGCTGAAGAGATCTATCAACGTTCCGGACTTGGGGAATTATGGAGTTTCAGTCTGTGCCGCTAACTCGCGTCGTATCAGATGCCGATCGCAAACGCTCAGATCGTCCACCGGTCACGCACGACGCCGATAAGATACCACGTCTCCCCTTCCCGCTCGAATACGAGCCGAAGACTGGCCCAATCCATCCCACCGTACTGCCCCTCTCCTGGCAGGTGGTACTCGAGGAAAATAATCTCTTGACCCGACGCGGACGCAGGCGGTTCGTCGTAAAACGCGTTGGGCAGGTTGTTGAGCATGTTGCCCGTTTGGATGACCTCATCACGCCCGCCGCGCTGCGCCGACGCGAAGTCCTCATCGATGATCCACTCGTCAATGAACGCCTCGGGAGTCGTGACAATCTCGAATCCAGAGCCGTCTTCCACGCCCCACACGTAGTTCGTCGTGTCCGAACCGATTTCGGCGACCTCGCTCTGCTCCAGCGTCACAGCTTCTTGAGGATCGACGTACGCGTAGGGCGAGAACGTGAGGCCTCGATCCGGATGCACGACCTCAGAAAGGAGTTGCCATTCCTTGTCCTGCAAAAGCTGCACGACGACATCGGCCCGCTCTTCGAGTGTAGCGGTGCGCTCAACAGACGGCTCCTCACATGCGATGAGGAGCGTCATTAGAATGATGACTGGAAGCCGCCTCACGACATCTGCGGGTACGTGCATCAAACGGCTCAACTTGAGCCTCGCAGCCTGCTCTGCTCCTCCATGATGATCTGGATCAGAGTCGATGCCTGCCGGGCAACGGGAGATCCTTCATCGGCCAGTTCGAGAACACGCTCCATCTGCTCGGCCGCCTGATCGAAGCGGTTGATTCGCATGAGGAAGTAGCCCCGGTTGAAGTTGGCTTGCACGTGATCCGGCTCGCGCTCGAGAATGTAGTTCGTCTCGTCGATGGCACGCATAGGATTAGCGGCATCGTACTGCGCCGCCCACGCGACATTGGCCCTGACGTCGTGATGATCCGGGTTCTGCTCCAGCACGCGCTCGTACGCGAATATCGTCAGATGCGCCAGATCTGCGCGCAGCGTCGGGTCCGCCGTCTCCATCCACTGGAAATACAAGTCGCCTGCATCGCGCCAATCTTGCGCCTGACCTGATTCTTCCGCTACATACTGCGCCTCGACCGCAGCCATATCCGCCCTGCCCGCTCCATAGAGCAGATCGATCAACGCGCGCTGCTGCTGCGAGCGCTCCGAGCCATCGGCACCCGCGATTGCTGCGCGGAGTTCGTCGGCACGTGCTGATACTTCGGCGTCGAGTGGTTCAGAACCCTGCTGCTCGAGCACCGTCGTCGGAGAGGGCGGTACCGCGGCTTGCGCACCACCCGTCGTCACGTTCTGTTTGCTGACGAGCGTGACCATGTAGAGCGCCATCACGATGAGCACGGCGCCGCCAACGAGAAGCGCGACCTGCTTGCCGATGCCTTCCGGAGCCGGGGCCTCCGACGTCACCGGCTCAGGCGCGGCTGCTTGCTCGGGAACGGTGCCTACAGGTGCTGCCGCGACCTGCAAACGCTCGCCGCATTGGCTGCAGAACTTTGCGCCGGCAGGATTTCGTGCGCCGCAGTCATTGCAAAACGTCCCCGGCGCGGCGGCCTCCTGCCGAGGTGCATCTGACGATTCGCTTTCTATACGGGAGCCACAAAGATCACACGTGTCGGCGGAAGCATGGTTGAGGGCGCCGCACTCAGGGCAGCTCCTGGAGGAATCAGTCATTGATCTGAAGGTTGTTCACGACGTACAGCCTACGGAACGACCTTAACGTTGCTCCCTGAACTCCCGTTCTACTTCGTTTCTAAAATCCTTCGATGGTTTAAATACCGGCACGTGGCGCGCCGGCACCTGAAGCTCTTCGTTCGTTCGTGGATTGCGTGCCGTACGGGGCGCCCGATGCTGGATCTTGAACGTTCCAAAGCCCCGCAATTCGATCGACTTGCCCTCCTTCATCGCGTCGATCACGGTATGGATAAAGCCGTTGACCACGGCCTCCGTTTCGATCTTCGTTAAACCCGTACCTTCTGCGATGCGGTCAATGATGTCGGCTTTGTTCACGGGTGCCACCGAATGTTATTGGGATTGGGCATTCCACCTTCGCCGGGCGCATGCCGAGGGGCGGAAGTTATTCGCCGGACGCCGACGGGGCAACTGGATCCTGTGAGACAGCGGCGCCGTCTACGCACGACGTACTTTAGCTGATCCGCCACAGAACGGAACGCGTCTTCGGAGATACGCCCGGTGCTTACGAGGCGCATACGCTTCCAGCCTAAATATTTGCGCGCGATCAACTTAATCCTCTGTCAGTTTCACGTATCCGAGAGCCAATGCATCGTGAATCCGATTTGGCATCATCTGGCCAGGCGGCGGATCTCGTAGCGTCCACGCTCTCGCCCGATCATCCCGAAGGCCTCTCCTTCGAGGCACTGCGGAACTGGTTGATCGCAACGACGGCTGCAATGCTTGAGAACGATCGGGCGCTGCTCATGAGCCACCTCTACCGGCTCGATGTCGCGGAAGAGGCTGTGCGAAGTACGCTCTCTCACGCGCCTCCGGCTGAAATTCCGTCCCGACTCGCCGATTTGATGATCGAGCGCCAGCTCCAGAAGATTAGTTTGCGCAGGACGTATTCGAATGACTCCTGATTCATACGCAGTCACAGTGAGTCTCCGGCTGTGCCGTATATTTTCCGCCTCCGAATTCTCATCCTCCATATCGCCATGAACCTGTTCAAGTTTTTTATTCTCATTGCGCTGGCTCTGCCTGCGATTGCGCTTCCCGTGCAAGACGGCGTGTGCCAGGCCGCGCGAAATGCCAGTGTTGTGCCCGCTCCGGAAGCACGACAGAGTCCGATGGCGCTTGCCGCCACACGCATCGACGGCGGGAATACGTATGTCAAGGTGGTGTACGGATCGCCGCGGGCACGGGGTCGGGAGATTTTTGGAGGCCTCGTCCCCTATGATCGCGTCTGGCGTACAGGTGCCAACGAAGCCACGGAATTGACCCTCACGGGTCCCGTCACCTTCGCGGGTGAGCCGCTGAAAGCGGGCACCTACGCGATTTTCTCGATTCCAAATGAGGACTCGTGGACGATCATCCTCAACAACGGCCTCGGCCAATGGGGCGCGTATGAGTATGATGACGAGCTTGATCTGCTGCGCGTCGAGGTGCCCGTGGAGGAAGCCGGCGCGATCCACGACGCCTTCACAATCCGCTTCGATGAAGCCGCCGGTGGAACAGACATGGTGATTCTCTGGGATCAGACGCTCGTGCGCGTGCCGATTCGGTCGCGCTGAACTTTATCGACACCGGCTGTGTAGGGCGCGGGGGGGCGCATGATCGTTCCGCGCCTTTTCTTCGCTGCCCTATCAAACACAGACACATCTCACATGAAGACGAGCGGCTGGCAGGGACTTGACGTACGAGCGGAAGGAACGGGTATTTCAGAACCGCTTAGCGAGCAAGTCAATTTGCTGGGTGCATTGCTCGGGCGCGTCATCGCCGAACGCGGAGGCCATGAGAAGCTCGAGCTGGTCGAACGGCTGCGAACGCTTTGCAAGGAAGCGATTCAACAAGATGACGATTCGCTCCGAAAGGAGGCTGCGTCGATCATTGCGTCGCTCGATGAGGCTTCGCTGGGATGGCTGCTGCGCGCCTACACGTCATTCTTCCACCTGATCAACCAGGCCGAGCGGCAAGAGATCATCCGCATCAATCAGGAGCGCGCGCGGGATGCATCGCCCCTCGTCGACGAAACGGGGCGCCCGACGTTCGACTTCACCGACCGGCACAGTGGCTCAGACGCTGCCGAACCTCGGAAGGACTCGATCGATGAGGCGGTGCTCACACTCAAGCGCGCGGGTATTTCGGCGCGCGGCATTCAGGCGCTGCTCGAGAAGATGGATATCCAGCCGACCTTCACGGCTCATCCGACTGAAGCCAGGCGGCGCAGCGTCCTCTACAAGCAGCAGAACATCGGAAGCCGCCTCGAACAGCTTCGTGAGGAACGGCTTACGCCGGCGGCGCTCGATTACGTCCTGACTGACATCCGCAGCCAGATTGCGCTGCTGTTGACGACCGACGTCATCCGGACGCAGCGCCCGACCGTGCTCGACGAAGTGGATCAGGGCCTCTACTTCTTCATGAACACGGTCTGGCATACCGTTCCGCGAATCATGCGGGACCTGCGGCGGGCGGTCAAGCATCACTACGATGAACTGCTCCCGCTTCCGAATTTCATCCGATATCGGACCTGGATCGGAAGCGATCGCGACGGCAATCCGAACGTCACGCCAGAGATCACGCGAGAGACGTTCCGGCGCCAGCGCCGGATGGCGCTCATGAGCTACTTCGAACAACTGCGCGATCTGCGGCGCGAGCTGAGCATCTCGGACCGGCACGTTGAGATCCCTCAAGAACTGCTTCAGTCGATCGAGGCGGATCTGGCCGACGACCTTCTCGACAAGGAGCAGCTCCGTAATTATCGCAACGAGCCGTTCCGTCAGAAGGTGTCTCTCATGATGGAGCGCATCCGGCGCGTGCTCGACGGCGACACGCATGCCTACAGTGGTGAGCGCTTTCAGGAGGATCTCCAGGTGCTGGAGGTCGCCCTCGATGATTGCCAGATGCACGATCTCGCTGAAGTCGGCGTCCTCTTCAACATGCTCGTTCAGAGCCGCGCCTTCGGCTTCCACGTCGCCTCGATGGACGTGCGGCAGCATTCGGCGGTGCATGAGAGCACGATCGCTGAGATGCTGCGGATCGCCGGAGTTTCGGATGATTACACGGCGCTGAGTGAAGACGAGCGTCTGCGCGTTCTCGAACAGGAGATCCGCAGCCGGCGGCCGCTGCTCCCGCGCGACCCCGATCTTACGGAAGAGACGCGCGCGGCACTCGAGACCTTCGAGGTGATCGCGGAGCTGCTCGAGACCGAACCGGAGGCGATGGGTAGCTACATCGTCAGCATGACGCACGACCTGAGCGACGTGCTGGAGGTGATGCTACTGGCGAAAGAAGCGGGCCTGCTCAGACGAGACGAAGATCGCGTCTGGTGCCCGTTCGACATCGTGCCGCTCTTCGAGACGATTGAAGACCTGCGCATATGCGGCGACTATTGCGAGCGCCTCTTCAAGCATCAACTCTACGCTTCCCAGCTTGAAGCGCACGGCCGTTTCCAGGAGCTCATGCTCGGATATTCCGACAGCAACAAGGACGGCGGATACTGGATGGCGAACTGGGCGCTGCACAAGGCGCAGAAGGATCTTGGCGAAGTGTGCCGGCGCCACGCGGTCGAGTTTCGCCTCTTCCACGGCCGCGGCGGCACCGTTGGCCGCGGTGGCGGGCGCGCCTACAAAGCGATCCTCTCGATGCCGCCGGTCGTGCACAACGGACGCATTCGCTTTACGGAGCAGGGCGAGGTGATCTCGTTCCGCTACGCCTCAACACCCATCGCTCACCGGCACATCGAGCAGATCGTGCATGCGATGATGCTTGCAACGAGCGGCCTCGCCGGGCGCGGACCCACGCAGCCGTCGGAGGAACTCGGCAGACTGATGGACAAGATCGCCGAGGAAGGCATGCTCGGCTATCGCGATCTGATCCAGGGCGAGGCGTTCTGGAAATGGTACACACACATCACACCGATCGAGCAGATCAGCAACTTACCGATTGCATCGAGACCGGTCTCGCGTGGCTCCGCAGACGAGGTCGATTTCGAAGGGCTCCGCGCGATACCGTGGGTCTTCGCCTGGACGCAGACGCGGTATATCATACCTGGATGGTATGGAACGGGGCGTGGATTCCAGGCCGCAATATCTGATTCGGAGGAAAACCTCAAACTCCTGCAAACTGCATATCGGGAATGGCCGTTCTTTCAGGCCGTTTTAGACAGCGTGCAGCGGGAGATGCGGCGTGCCCGGATGGACATCGCGCGTCACTATGCGGCGTTATCGGATGAGCCGTCGATCCACTTGACGGTGGTAGAGGATTACGAGAAGGCTGCCGAACTCATCACGTCGATCACTGAATCTGATGAGCTGATGAACAACGCGACCGTTATCCGCAGATCGATCGACTTGCGGAATCCGTACACAGACGTCTTGAACCTCATCCAGGTCGAGCTGATGCGGCGTTATCGCAAGGCGGAATCATCAGATCGCGACGAACTCCGCGACCTCCTCTTCCTGAGCATCAACGGAATCGCCGCTGCAATGCAGAGCACGGGATAAAGGGGAAGCTCGAAGTGGGAAACGGCAAGTCGGAAGTGTCACATGTCGCCTGCCGTTGCCCGGATCATCTCGTCGATCGTCGTCTCGCCGCTCAGGACCACTTCTCGAGCCGAATCGCGCAGCGTCAGCATGCCTTCGGCAATCGCGGTGTCGCGCAGTTCATCCTCATTGATCTCGCCGCGGGAGCGCACGATGATGCGCCGGACCGTCTTCGTGAACGGCAGCGTCTCGGTGATCGCGCGGCGGCCGCGGAAGCCCCGTCCCCCACACGTTCTGCACTGCCCTTCCGCCTGCTCGCGATAAATCACATGCTCTGCCGGCAGCCCCAGATCCTCCCTCAAATCGGGATCGACACGATCGTCGATGATCTTGCAATCGGCGCATAAACGACGCACAAGGCGCTGCGCGACGACCAGGTTGACGGCGTAGGCGATCAGAAACGGCTCGATTCCCATCTTGAAGAGCCGGTTCACCGCGCTGGCAGCATTGTTCGTGTGGAGCGTGGAGAAGGTGAGGTGGCCGGTGTTCGCCAGCTTGATCGCGAGATCAGCGGTGATTCGATCACGCATCTCGCCCACCATCACGATGTCAGGGTCGTGACGGAGTATCGACCGCAGGGCATCTTCCAAACCGAACTTGTGCGTGAGCTTGATCTGCCGAACCGACGGCATCACATACTCGACGGGATCCTCGATCGTCAGCACGTTGCGCTTCGGCGACACGACTCGGTGCAGCGCCGAGTAGAGCGTCGTGCTCTTGCCCGAGCCCGTGGGCCCCGTCACGATCACCATTCCATGAGGCTGCTGGATCGCTTGTTCAAAACGCTCCATCGCAAGATCCAGAAAGCCCAGATCACGAAGATCCTTAACGACTTTTCGATCATCCAGAACTCGAATTACGATGCTTTCCGAGCGAACCTCCCGGCTCGCAGAAACTACCGGCAAAACGGACACGCGAAATCGGATCAATGCGTTATCGATCCGGCGCTGCATGGACCCGTCTTGCGCGTTCTCACGCTCGAAACGATCGACATCCATCGTGTTATCCTTGATGACGGCGAGAAACGCCTCAGGATGAACACGATCCTCAATATGCCAGAGGTCAAGATCTCCATCAACACGCATGTGGATTTCGATCTTCTTCTGAGCATTCGGAAATACGTGAATATCAGATGCTCCGGCACGTACGGCCTCGACCAGCGTCGCTTCGAGAAGGTTGATCAATGACGACCGACTGATCTCGGCATCCAGCGCCTGCTCGTCCAAGAGACCCGACTGTTCGTACGACGTCCCGAGATCATACGCGACCGGCTGCGCGTGCATCCGATCCAGATACTCGTTGCGAGATGACGCAATCTCCTGACTGAGCGCACGGATCACGGACTCGGGCACGTACGCTAGCTCGCCGGTGCCGACGTGCGCCTTCATGAACTGCTGGATATCCGGATGCGTGGGATCGAATGCGCCGAAGATCCACTTGTAGGAGCCGTTCGGAAGCGTATGCCGTGCAACAGGAAAGACGAACGCCCGCTGCATGAGGCGCCACTCCTTCTCCCGGAACGACCGCCGAGCCGCACGAATGACGAGCATCGCTTCGTCGGCTGAGACGCGATGTTCCTTGAAGGCGTAGACTTCTGCCGCCTCCTGAAATATCCGCTCGCGGTCAACATCATTGCGCGCAGCGATTAGGCGCCATAGCGGCCCGCGTGCTCTCGCCTCCTCCGATGAACGCCACTGCCTCCAAGATTCGGCTACCTGATCGGTGGTTACGATTTGCTTGAACAACAGCATAATCGTCACGCGGTCACGCAGATCGAGCGGGCTGAATACGTCCGCATCGACGGTATGCGCACCATCACCGCCTGCAGACGGTCCGCCATCTCCCCGAAAAAGGCTAAACGGCTGATCTTCGCGCCTCGCCGGTTGCGGCTCAACCCACGTGCTCGGTACGTCATCAGGGCCGTTTGCCCAATCGTCATCCAGGTAGCTCATCGGGCGTCGCGTTTCGCGTCTAATAATATTCGTTAGAATAACTACACAAGGCAGGAGTCGCCTCTGGCCCCCTTCGGCCTGTAACGGACCAAAACACAGTCACAGAAGAGCATCGCGTTTCGCGAAAGACCCGGCGTCTCGCGAACCGCACCACTGCAACCGTGCTCGATTCCAGGCAGCGAACCATGTACGGAAGATCGTCCGCGCGGGCGGTTTCTTAATCAGATTGCCCCTCCCTGCCGCTGTAAGATCAGCGTCGACCGTGAGGAGCGAACGCGCCTTCATCCTGTGCGCGATTTACTTCGATGGATGGCAGGAACGCCGGGTCCATCAACCCGATGTTCGAGGCATGACGCGCTGCCTCTACCGTATCCGTAACAAGAATCATCGGTACGCCGGCACGCGACACATCAGCCGCAATTTCGCGCACCGTATCATCTCGAGCACCTGATATTTCCGGCTTCACATCTCGTATATATATCACACGAACGCGATCCGGGAAGTGCGATACTACTTGTTGATAGATCTCGGGATCACGCTGACCGCTGTCCCCAATCAACACGAACTGCATATCAGGATAGACGGCCATCACCCGTTCTATCTCCGCAAGTTTATGCACGTCGTGTTTCGACTTGATGAACTTGGTCTCGTCGAAGCCTAAATCACGCAGAAAAAATGTACCCGCCGGGAGCTGCTGAAGCTCGAATACGTCGACCAGTAGATCGTACAGGTTCCACGGGCTGGACGAGACGTAGAAGAACGGGCGCATCTCATGGCCGGAAGCGCCAACCTGCAGGGCACGGTAAAATGCGCTCACGCCTGAAAACGGCGTGCGCGAATACGCGTTGTGGAGCAGCGTCAGGCGGAGCATCGTGAGCGCGCTCGTCGCTTCTGTGCGGATCACCGTGTCATCTACATCGCTGATGATACCGATGTCGCAGTCGGCCGCAGGTATCTGCACCTCGCCGACAGCCTCGACCCGATCCTTGGCCGGGTTCAGCGGATCGAGGAGCGAGATGTTGACCGGTTGCCAGAGCCGGCCCGGCTCGGCGGCGTGAGTGGGTTCAAGCTTACTCGTGTAGTAGCCCTCACCGTCGGTGACGACTATCTCATCAGCATCTGCGAATTGCGTGCGCACGCGAACGCCGGGAATCTCGTCGCTCGCAAACCGCTTCACCGACATCCGGAGATTCTTCCACAGCGAATCCTCACTGGTGGCGCGCTCCAGACCTTTGTCGACGAGCACGCGACCGTGAAGCCAGATCTCGTCGTTCCTGCCAAAGCCACGATACGGATAGACATGCACGGGGCCGAAAAGGCCGAGGCGCCGACGGAACCTGAATAGCGCCTGGTCGGCGAGCCGTTCCGCACGAACGAATCCACGCCAAAGTCTGCCCCTTTCGCCGCTCACCCCGATGCCTCCTCGAACGCGTCCGCGATCGCTTCAGGCTTTACCGGTGTATCGAACTCCCTGATGACCTCTCCATCCGCAGACACGAGCACGAGGCAGAAGGCGTCGTCGCTCACACCCATCTGCTTGCGGAGCGCCGGGCCGACGCCGGCGTCAACAACTCTTCCCTCAACGCTGCACGAACCCTGGGCAAGCACTTCTATCATGACCGGCAACCCCCTGCGGCTGCCTTCTTCCGCACGATTCAGGATCTCCACCTGCATCTCATAATCCGGCGCGCGTCGCGACGGCGCGAACAGCAGCATGCAGGGAGGTGAAGCGGGAAGCAGCTCGCGCAGAGCGCTCGAACGGGGCATGGGTGTTCCCGGCTTGTGACAGAAAGGCGATGGCAGGCGCTGTGATAATACCTAATTTCAGCGTCCGGTGACGTTCTATCGGACCGTTCGAGCGGCAGATCCTCGCTGCCGGGCGTGTATCTGCTTCGTTGCACTCAAGCCGAACCACCATGCCGTGCTTCTTCGCCGTCTTCGCTCTTTTCGTCCCGCGGATCGTCATTGTCCTGCTCTGGTTTTTCACCAATTGGTTTACCGGCATATTCGATTCAATCATCTGGCCGATCCTCGGCTTCATTTTCTTCCCCACGACGCTACTCTGGTACAGCGTGGTGATTAACTACTTCGACGGTACCTGGGGCGTGCTGCAAATCGTTGTTGCGGTCATCGCCGTTGCGATCGATCTTTCACCTGCCGGAAGCAGAAGGTGAGCGGCCTCCCTCCGATGTTTTATACTGATCGCTGCCGCCGGCACAATTCGTTTATTCGTCCTCCCATTCGTCCGTCCCATGGCTCGATTCCTCCCTCTCCTCCTCGTTTTTGTTTTCGCTGCATGCGGATCGTCTGAGACAACCATCGTTCCTCCTTCGACCGAACACGTAGCGACCGTGCCTGCCGGCGACGGACAGGCAGGGACCACCGAAATCGAATCAGGTGACCCTCTCCCCCTCGACCCCGCGGTTCGCGTCGGTACTCTCGACAATGGGCTGACCTATTACATCCAGCGCAACACGGAGCCTCAGGACCGCGCGGAGCTGCGACTCGCCGTGGACGCGGGCTCGGTGCTGGAACGCCCGGACCAGCTCGGCCTCGCGCACTTCGTCGAGCACATGCTCTTCAACGGAACCGAAAGATTTGAAGAGCAGGAGATCGTGGACTTCATGGAACGCATCGGGATGCGCTTCGGGCCAGATGTGAATGCCTACACGAGCTTCGACGAAACGGTCTACATGCTGCAGATCCCGACGGACGACGAGGAGATCATGCAGACCGCATTCGAGATCCTGTCCGATTGGTCCGCCCGCGCAACGCTCTCGCCGGAAGAAATCGACCTCGAGCGTGGCGTCGTCGTCGAAGAATGGCGTGCGAGAATGCAGAACGCCCAGGGCCGCATCATGGAGCAGATGCTGCCGGTTCTGCTGCACGGATCTCGGTATGAGGAGCGGATGCCGATCGGTGATCCTGAGCTCATTCGCACGGCGGATTACGAAACGATCCGCGACTTCTATGAGACGTGGTATCGTCCTGAGCTGATGGCCGTCATCGCGGTCGGTGATTTCGATGTTGATGAAATTGAAGCGCGCATTCGAAGCGAGTTCGGGCCGATCGAGAACCCGGCGGACGCCACGCCACGGCCGGAGTTCGACATGCCGGGGCACGAGGAAACGCTCTATGCCGTCGTAACGGATCCGGAGTATCCGATCACCTCTGTTGAGATCGCCTTCAAGACCGATCGTGAAGCCATCGAAACCACCACCGATTTCCGGACGCGCATCGTTGAAAGCCTGTTTAACAGCATCCTCAACAAACGGCTTTCAGAGATCACACGTGAACCGGCGGCGCCGTTCTCGGTGGCTCGGGTTTATCGCGGTGCCTTCGTGCGCCCCGGCGAGTTCTACGGCATGAATGCCCAGGTGGAGGAAGACAGCGTCCTCGCGGCCGTCGATCGTCTTTTGACTGAAGCACTGCGCGTTGCCCGCCACGGATTTACGGCTTCGGAGCTCGAGCGTCAGAAGGTCGAGACGCTTCGGTCTTATCAGAGAGCGTTCGAAGAGCGCGCGTCGACGCATTCGGGAGCGTTTGCATCGCGATATGTCGCGCACTTCCTGGAGGAATCGCCCGCACCGGGTGCCGACTTCGAATATGCGCTCGCTCAGGATCTCATGCCGCAAATCTCTCTCGACGAGTTGAATCGACTCGCCGACGACTTGCTTGATTCGCGCAACCGCGTCGTCCTGGTTACGATGCCCGAGCGCGAGGATGTGACGCCGCCAACCGAGGATCAACTGGCGCGAGTCATGGCGGACGCACAGCTACGCGACATTGCAGCTTACGAAGACGATGTCTCTGATCTGCCGCTGCTTGCCTCCATCCCCAACGCCGCATTGGTTGTTGATGAGCAGACAATCGATGATATCGATACACATGTGTTTACGCTCGAAAATGGTGTGCGCGTCGTTTTCAAGCCGACCAACTTCAAGCAGGATGAAGTGCTGCTGACAGCATTCAGTCCGGGTGGCCACTCGCTCGTCAACGATGAGAATTACTTTGATGCCGCCAACGCTGCCGCCATCGTCGGCCGAAGCGGCGTGGGTGCGTTCAACTATGACCAGCTGCAGCGACAGCTTTCGGGGCAGGTCGCGAGCGTCACGCCATACATCGGCGAGCTCGACGAAGGATTTCGCGGCGCGGCCTCGCCGGAGGATCTCGAGGTCCTGTTCCAGCTGATCCACCTCTACTTCACCGCGCCGCGGGCCGATTCTTCCGCGCTTACGGCCTACCAGAATCAACAGAAGCCCTTCCTCCGCAATCGCTCAGCTACGCCGATCGGCGTCTTCCAGGACTCCCTCAACGCAGCACTGTATGGAGACGACATCCGGCGCCAGGTGCCGACGGTTGAGATGGTTGACGCGCTCGACCTTCAAAACGCCTATGATATCTATCGCGAACGCTTCTCTGACGCAGGCGACTTCACCTTCGTCTTTGTGGGGAATGCGGAGCCGGAGACGATTCGCAGCCTTGCCCGCACGTATCTCGGCACACTTCCGGCGACCTCTCGCGACGAATCCTGGCAGAACGTGCGGACGCCGCTGCCACAGGATGTCGTGACAACGACGGTCCGCAAAGGAATCGGCGATCAGAGCCAGACCCTCCTGTTGTTTCATGGCCCGTTCGATTACGGGTGGAAAGAGCGCCACGTCCTCAGTTCTCTTGCGGATGTCCTGTCTATCCGGCTGCGTGAGGATCTTCGTGAGGAGCGCTCCGCCGTGTACGGTGTTGGCGTGAATGCCAACAGCACCGACCGCCCGGTCCCCGAGTACGGGTTCACGATCAACTTCACATCGGATCCGGGTCGGGTAGAAGAGCTTGTGGATGCGGTCTTCGACCAGATCGAACGTGTGCAGACGGAAGGACCGACAGCCGATGAACTGGAGAAGGTGAAGGAGCAGCAGCGCCGCGCTCGTGAGACGCAACTGCGCACCAATGCCTTCTGGACGGGAACGCTAAGCTACTACTTCGATCGCGGCGCCGATCCGACTCAGGCGCTGCGTTACCTTGAACTAGTCGAGAACCTGACGGCCGAAGACATCCAACAAGCAGCTAATGAGTACCTGAACGAGGAGAGATACGTGCGAGCCGTGCTCTATCCCGAAGCCGAATCGTCGCCGTGATCAGACACTCCGTAGCGATTCGACGCCCCGCCTGATGATCAACCTGGCATGACAGAACCGGTTGAGCCTTATCGAGAGACGTTCCCGATCCGGTCGTATGAGTCGAGTGCACGTGGCGCCGCCTCCGTGCAGTCGCTCTGCAATTATCTTCAGGAGGCCGCGGGCAATCACGCGCGAACCCTCGGGCTCTCGATCGAACAGCTCGCCGGCGAGAATCTGACGTGGGTTCTGGGGAAGTTGAGGCTGGAGTTGGATGACCTCCCGAGCTGGCGCGAGACCGTGGAGGTCGAGACGTGGCCTTCGGCAGAAAATGGACTGATCGCGAATCGCGACTTTCTGCTTCGGGTCGGGGAGCGGGAGATCGGGCGCGCCACCAGCGCGTGGTTCATGCTGAACGTCGAGCGGCGGCGCCCGGTGCGCCTTCCTGACGCGATGCGCCAACTGCAACTTCCCGATCGCCCGCCGACGCTATCCCACGAATTTCCGGCGCTGCAGGTGCCGGATGAGTTCGCGTACGAAACTGAGTTTCGCGTGCGCTACAGCGACCTTGACATGAACCAGCACGTCAACAACGTGCGCTATGTCGAATGGGCGCTCGAGAGCATTCCGCGCGAAACGACAAACGGAATGCAGCTCCGTCAACTTGAGGTGCACTTCAAGGCTGAGACTGTCGAAAGACAGATGGTGCGCGTCCAGACAGCGTCCCTTCCTGGCGAAGGTTCTGAGGCTGCGTTCGTGCACCGGCTCACGATTTCAGGGACACAGCGGGAAATCGCCCTCCTCACCACCAACTGGATAGATCGTAAATCAGGGTGAGGCGAGACGAAGCCGTCCCGGGCGCGGAAGCGAGTCGAACCTCTTGCTGTCGAAGAGATCCGCATCCGTCGCGTCGAAGCCGCGGCGGATCATGTCGGCCATCAATCGGCCGAAGCGAAATCCATAGCCCATCCCATGCCCGGTGAAGCCGGTGGCGAAATAGGAGCCGTCGATGCCGGGCAGTTGCCCAACCACGGGCAGCCCATCAGGCGAAAAGCCCATCACCCCACTCCACCGCTGCTCGACTCGAAGCCCGACCGTTTGTGGGAAGTGATCGTGCAGGAAGGCTTCGAGATCATCCTGGAGCGCGGGCGTCGTGGCATCCACATAACCCCGCTCCTCAACAGAATGCCGGTGCCGCGCTCCGCCCAGAAGAACCCTTCCATCTGGCAGTTGCCGTATGTAGTAAAAGCCTTCATGCGTATAAGCGGGCACCTGTAGCCATCGCGAGCGCATGGCTTCGGTTGCCAGCATCTGCGCCCTAACCGGTACCACATAGGGAGCCAAAGCAGGCAGAAGCTTCGGCAGATAAGCGTTCATTGCGAGCACCACGCTCTTGCACCGGATCGTGCGCACGGGCGTCTGGAGGGTGATGTCGCCCTCCACACCGTCGATCTCGATCACACGATGCCCCTCCAGCACCGGCACGCCGCTTTGCTCCACGATGTGCCGAACCAGCAGCACGGGATGAAGCATCGCGCCGGATGACATATAAAGACTGCCGAGAAAACCTCGCGCAACGAGCCGCCGGTTCGTTTCATCCTCCGGGATGTATGCGACCGGAAATCCCGCAGCACGCATACTCGAGACGGAGCGCCGCAGCCGCTGGTCCTCGCCAGCCGATCCGGCGACGGTCAGACTTCCGCTCGCCTCGAGCTGAAACGACCTTGGCGAGAGCTCCTGAAGAATGAGATCCCGGTTCTCCTGAGAAAAGTGCCAGAGCCGACGTGCATGATCCGATCCATACCGGGTGAGGTCGCTTTCGAAGTCGGACGTCGTGCCCTGGAGCAGGAAGCCTGCATTGCGGCCGCTCGCCCCGGCAGCGATGCGTTCCGCTTCCACAAGAACGACATCAAGGTCCGGCCGGTCTCGCTTCAGCCAGTAAGCGCTCGACGCACCAACGATGCCGCCACCAACCACCGCTACATCACAACGCACCTCGTCCAGGCGCGTGGAGCGCTGCCAGAATGATAACGTTGTCGAGCCAGATCGTGCCATGCATCCTCAATCGTTCACGCGAACAACGCGCCGTCCGCGAACCTCGCCGCGAACAATAGCTTCGCTCACGTCGACTACCTCGTCGAGTTCAATCACCTCGTACATCGTCGCAAGCGCGTGCTCTGGGAGCTCATCTACGAGGCGGCGCCACGCACGTTCACGCTCTTCCCTCAGACTCGTGTTCGAGTCGATTCCGATCATTCGTACTCCACGGAGGATGAAGGGAAAAACCGTCGTCTCGAGGCCGGCACCGCCGGCGTTGCCACACACCGCGACGCTCCCGTGCCATCCGAGCCGGCTGATGATCGAAGCGAGGGTCTGACCGCCGACCGTATCGACAGCACCACCCCATCTGGCCGATTCCATTGGCCGAGACGGTCCTTCCGAGAGTTCGTCACGCTGAATGATCGCTCGTGCACCAAGCGCCCGGAGATATTCGTGCGCAGACTCCTTGCCCGTCGATGCCTCCACGTTGTAACCATTACTGGCCAGAAGAGCGACGGCCATGCTTCCCACGCCGCCGCTTGCGCCTGTTACCAACACGGGTTCATCCCGATCAATCGATTCACGCTCGAGCGCCATGACGGCAAGCATCGCCGTGAAGCCGGCCGTTCCAATTGCCATGGCATGCTCGAACGAAAGGTCATCTGGAAGTCGCACGAGGTAATCCGCATCGGGTCGAGCGATTTCTGCATATCCGCCCCAGACGGTTTCGCCGAGGCCGCCTCCCGTTCCAACGACCCGATCTCCAATTGCGAACCGATCATCCTCAGACGCAATCACTTCACCTGCGAGGTCGATGCCCGGCACGAAAGGCAGCGTTCCGCGAATGATCTTCCCCTTTCCCGTGATCGCGAGGCCGTCCTTGTAGTTGATGCTGCTGTAGCGGACGGCGACCGTGACCGGCCCCGTCGGCAAGTCGGCCTCACGTATGGTTTCCAGCTTCACCACCGGTGCTCCGTCCTCCGCATCATGGACCCTCAGCGCGCGAAAAGTAGATCCTCCTCTCTCCATGTCTTTCGTATCGGTATGACGTTCGGAGTCTAAAGCGCTGACCGGCAGACTTCGGATGGTCGCGGCGGAGGCGAATGAGTGACCATAATGATGTGCACCCACTGCACGATATCGTCAACCAGGTGCACAGACCACCGCGCAACCTGCCGGCTTATCGTCCGAAAGATAGCGCATACGCGCCGGTATTAAAGTGCCGGCGCATCGGCACAGAAGTTGATCATGTGAAGATGCGACGGTCAACGTCTTCGCCAAGGAAATCACTGATGCCCAGCCGCCATGATCCGATCCTATCTGCCGCTCCTGCTGATCTTCGGCGTCAGCATCGTCGTGGCATTCGGCGGCTGCGACGGTTTCCGCAACAACTCCGGCGTTTCCGGCCGCCTGCAAGTCTTTCTGACGGATACACCCACGGATGCGTTCGATGAGGTCCTGGTGACGATCGATCGAGTCGAACTGATCGGGAACGACGCGGCCGGAGAATCCATGCTTCTCGTTCTTAATGATATGCCGCAGGAGTTCGACCTCCTCCAATTGCAGGAAGGAATCGCGGCACAGCTCGCTGATGCACAGATTCCCGGCGGAAGGTATGACCGACTGCGCCTCATAGTCGGGGACGATGCCGATGTTCGCCTCGTCGACGGCTCGCGTGTGATCATCCCGAGTACAGCCGAAGCAGGTCTCAAAGTCACCTTCCCACCGATCGAAATCGACTCTGCGAATGACCTCGTGCAGATGACCGTTGATTTCGACGTACACGAATCGTTTATCGCTGCGGACGATAGCGGCACGTACATTTTCAAGCCCGTTGTACGTGCGGAAGGAATCGTCGTCAATGGTGAGAATATCGAGGTGGTGAGTGCCGGCTGACGTAATGATCACTGATCAGTACGCTTAGCAGGCCGTTGATTTATCGATCATCTTGCTTCGCACAGTCGCCGCTGCGCG
>CAZKDQ010000027.1:23677-25275 GCA_964551345.1 uncultured Rhodothermales bacterium | reverse complement strand
TGTTGTGTCGCTGCGCTCGCGTGCATCCACGAACAGAGATCGGAGAGAGTGAATCTTCTGCTGGACGCAAATCGACGCGGATATAAATCTCGTTTTCCATCACGCACAGCAGTATCCGCATCTCTCCGCGTGCATCCGTGGATGGAGTCGGCAAAGGTCTTCTTCTGATAAGGCAATTGCACGCGGATGTTGATCGAGCCTTCGCTCACACGCAAAATCATCCGCGTCTCTCCGCGTGCATCCGTGGATGGAGTTGACAAAGGACTTCGTCTGATAAAACAAATGCACGCAGATGTTGATCGACCTTCGCTCGCACGCAAACTCATCCGCGTCTCTTCGTGTGCATCCGTGGATGGAGTCGGGAAGGGTCTTCTGCCAATTCACGCAACTGCACGCGGAACGAAAAATGCGACGCCTCAGAACCGCCATTCGCGCGAGAGGAAGCTGCCGAAGACGTTCGTGCGGTTGGCTTCCCGCTCGCGCAGCGTCGGAAACTCGGGCAGATACTGCGGTTGCCACGACGTCGACCATTCGAGGCCGCGGCGCGTGCGGTACTGGATGCGCAGGCCGGGATAGACGAACGTCGGTCGCGCCTGCGCCGAGATGAACAGCCGCGGTGCGACGTAGCTTCCGACCTCGATCTCTGTGCCGCGTAACACGTCGAGGTAGCTGCCGGTGAAGAGTTCAGGTGGAAGATCCGCGGGCGTGATGCGCAGCACGTCGACGCCGAGGTCGCGCGCGAGGTCGGATTCGACGCGCGAAACGAGTGCCTCAAGTGCGACGGCCGCGTACTGCTGTGTCGCGAGCCCGGCGACGTTGCCGACGAGTCCGCCGCCGGCCGTGCCCTGACCGGAGATCGACGAACCGCCGGATTGCAGGAGCGACGATGCGTCGCGCCCGAAGACGAGGAAGCTCAGGAGATCACTCTGCGAGATCGGTGGCTGCGCCGTGCTCTCGAGCGCGATCTCAGGCTGCTGCAGCGACCCGCCGATGATGATGCGGATGATGAATGCTTCGCTACCCGGCACCTGAACCTCATACTCGGCAGCGACTTGCAGAATCGGGTTGAGTTCGTCCTCGCCCATGAACGTCACGGCGCCGCGCGTGAGCAGGAAACGCCGGCTCGCGTACTCGAACCGGCCGCGGTCCGTGTTGATGGTGCCCTCGATCGTCGGCATATCCTGCAGCCCCGTCATCCGCACCTGCAGCGGCCCGGTCTCCTCCGGCGTATAAATCTCCACATTCGCTTCGGATGAACGAAGCCAGACGTCGCGGTCGATCTGCACGGTAAGATCGAGTTCCAGGTTTTCCATCAGCTCCGATCGCTCCGTGACCACCTGCCGCTGCGCCTCAAGCAGCGTGTCTGCTCGTTGGGCAATCGCCGGATCATCGAGGTTCACAACATCACCACCACCAAACTCGGCAAGCTCGGGTATGTAGATGATGCCGTGGCGCGTGCGGACGTCGCCGGTGATCGCGATGCCGTCCATCGCGCCGGTAATCTCCAGATCGGCATCGAGTTGGAGCTCAACGTCTCGCGTGTTCATCACCCACGCGTCGCGCGCCTCGACGCGGAGGTCGAGGTTAGGGTCGGTAAG
>CAZKDQ010000027.1:14136-23577 GCA_964551345.1 uncultured Rhodothermales bacterium | reverse complement strand
GTACCTTCGGCGACGGCCATTTCGGTGCCGTTCTGCGATGCGATGGCGCTGACTTCGAGCGTCTGGTCGGCGTACTGGAAGTCGAGCTGGGCATCGGGAATGTCTCGGCCTTCGAGCGCGGCATCGACAAGCTGCGCCTCGCCTTCGATGCGCGGTGCCTCGAGCGGACCTTCGAGCCGAGCATCCATCGACAGCATGCCGGTCGTTCCGCTCTCACCCTGCAGCAGCCTATAGATGTGCGCGATGTCGACTTGATCGAGTTCGATGCGCACGTCGGCCGGTCCGTCGATCGGCAGATCGCCGTCGATGTGGATATGGCCTCCTTCCGAACTCGCGAGCCGGAGGTCATGCACGCGCGCACCTGCCCCGCTCCAGTCGATGATCGATTCGCCATCGGCGCTCCAGACTACCGTGTCGAGGCGGACGGCCATGTCTCGAAGCTGGAGTTCGTTGCGCTCGAGCGTTAGTGCAAATGCTGCGTCGGCCTGGATGTCGGTCGCGTCGTCCTGCTCGATTTCAAGCTGGAAGTTGCCGCGGCCGTAGCGGGCGCCGGCGTATGAGGCCGTGAGATTAACGCGCTCGAAGGCGTAGCCGGCGGCCAGCACGCGCTCGAAGCGGGCATCAACGGTACCCTCCATATCCTCGGTCAGGATGTCGTCGAGCGCCAACGTGATCTCTCCGTTTTCGACGTAGTTGCCCTGAACGACGAGATCGCGAGCCTGGACATCCGCCGTGGCGTTGAAGCGGGACACGTTGCCATGCACGGTACCCGACGCCTCGATGCTTCCAGCCAGCGTGTCTCGCTGGATGGGCTGAAGTCCGCGCGTCTCCGGAGTGTCGATGGAAGGAAGCCGGCCCGTTGCGAGGTACTCCACGGATGCATCCTGCCGTGCTTGCGCCGCCTCTCGCTGTGCGTATTCCGTAAAGCGCTCGCGCGCCGCGGGCCGAGGAGCGACGGCACTGGTATCGACTCCTGCGACTAAGCCGGAGAAGGCCTCGAGCGAATCCGAAGAGATGCTAAAACGCAGTTCGCCCTCCCGGCCCTCGACCAGACCAAATGAGCCCTGGGCCTCGAGTTCAGCAGAAGCTAATCGGATGCGTGCAGAATCGACGGTTGCCATTCCATCGGCCAGCGCGGCGTCGAGGCGAATGAGATCCGCCCGTTGCCCATCAACCGAACTTCCTTGCAGATCCGCAATAACGCGTACGACCATCGTTTCGATATCGCTTCCTCGTCCGTCGGCGTGTAGCGTGCCCGTCAACGAAGTCGTTGCCGGAGCTCGGGTTGTGATGGCATCAAGGTCAAACGCGTCGAAGACGGCGTCGACATTGTAGGCCATCTGCGCGCCCGTGCGGTCGAGCCTTCCGACTGCATCGACGCGGCTGCTGTCGTGGAAGATGAGATCCGTGCGGAAATGCAGATCCATCAGCGAGCCTTCGGCTTGAACGAATCCGCGCGCGCTGCCCTGCAAGCCCGTGCTCGGAGCGAGCCGGTTGACGGTGTTCAGCGACATAGGCTCAAGCCGAAGATCAACATCAACATAACCCTGCGCAGCGGTTGCAACCTCGCCACGCCCCGCCACGGATGAGAACTCACCTTCGTCTTCATGCGTCAGATCGACCGTGAATGCGATGCCGTTCTCGGGTGCTCCATCGAGGAATGCTTGCCCGGCGAGGACGCCGCCTACCTGGAGGTCCGGCGCGAATGGGCGCACGAGTTCCAGCCGAAGCGGGTCGAGATTGACGGCCATGTCATCGAATCGAAAACCCGGCTCCATGGCAACGCCGCCATCAACGGCGACTCGGCTGGTGCCGCTCGATGGATCGTTGAGCGTGAGCGCTGCATCGACGTGCATCAGGCTCGCGAGCGCACCGTTGAGCATGACCGAGCCGGCCACCGACGCGCCCGGCGGGACGTCGTCTACGTAGCGCCGGAGCAAGTCGAGACGTAGCGGTTGCATCTGCGCGTGGAAATTCGAGAACCGAAGGCCATCGCCGTAGGCAAGTGCGCCATCGACGCTGACGCTGCTCACGCCGCTTTGTGGATCCGTGACCGAAAGATTTCCGGCGACGTCCAGGTGAGACTGCGGCGCGCCGTCGAGGCGGATCACGCCCGTAAGGACGGCTGCCTGGGGAATGTCCGGCACCTGCTGCCGGACGAGATCGAGGCGCAGCGGATCGAAGCGAACGTCGAGGTTATGCAGCCGCAGCTCGTCGCGCATGTCGATGCCTCCGGCGGCCGTCACGCGGCTCCGTCCGGTGCGTGCGTCACGCAGCGTGAGATCGGAGCTGAGCTGCATCAGCCCGCCGACCGTTCCGTCGAGCCGCGCCTCGCCTATGATTACTCCGCTGATCGGTAGATCCGGTGCGAACGCATGGATCAGATCCACCTGGAGAGGATCCACCCGCACGAGCAGGTTCGTCAGCTGGACGTCGTCGCCCATTCCCACCTGCCCATCCGCCACGACATGACTCGAGCCGCCGGAGAAGTCGTTGAAGATGATCTCGCCGTCGACCGTCATCAGATCAGTCGTTCCATCGACGACCAGGTGGCCATCGAGTAATCCGTGACGCGGGAAGTCGATCTGCGGCGCGAGGTGCTGGATTAGCCGCGTGTCGAGGCTGTCGATGCGGATGTCGGTGTCTTCCAGGCGAAGCGTTTCGCCCATCATCAGATCGATTCGACCTGCGATGCGTGACGCTCCGACGGCAAGATCGACATCCTCTGCGCGGATGTGCGTCGTCGCGCCGCCCATTTGAAGGGCGAGATTGAGCGTACCTCCTCCCTCCTCCGGTAGCGGCGGGTAGAGCCATCGCAAGTCCTCGAGCGCAGCCGGTGCACCTTCGAGCGTCATCGTGAGCTCGCCGTGCTCCATCGCGAAAACACCATCGGCTCTCAACCGTGATGAAGGCAGGACGGCGGACATATCCGAAAAGAAAAGCGAGTCTTCGGCGATCAGCAGGTTGCCGGATAGGTCCTCTATGATGGCTGCCGGCGGCGCGAAAGGCTGCACGATGCCGCTGAAGCTCGCGACCTCGACGGGAATCGCCGCTGTATCCGGATGCGACACCTGCACGAGCGGCAGCGTCGCGTAGAGCTCGCGGAAGTCCATTACGTTCTGCAATCCACCCGGCACCTCGACGACGTTTGTCCGCGATTCGCCGGCAAGCGCCGCTCGGATCGCCTCCTCACGCGCCGGTCCGGTTAGCTCCGGATCGGGCTCCCACTCAGACCGCATCATGACGCGGCTGTCGACAAGTTCGATGTCGCGGAACTCGATCCACTGCCCCCACGCGGATTCCGAGGCCGTGGTATCGGGATCCGCCATGAAGATCTGCACGAAGTTCCAGTCCTCGCCCGGTCGCTGGTCGAGGATCACTTCGCCGTTGACGAGGCGGACGTCGCTCAGAACGATGCGCTTGCGCAGCAGACCGAGCAGCGAGTAGCCGGTCTCGAACGTGTCTGCCCGGATGAACGGCCGCCCGTCAGTATCGACAATGGAGACGTCGATCAGGCGGAGCTGGCGCAGGAGGTCGCCTTCGAGTTTTCCCAGCGTGATCTCGCCTTCTATCGCGGCTTCAAGCTGGTTGACGGCGAGCGAGCGAACCTGCTCGCGCCCCCAGTCTGTGTTCGTGATGAGAAGCGATGCCACCACGACGAGAAACAGTAGCGCAGCGACGACGCTCAGGACGATAATCGTTATGCGGCGGGCGATGTTCATCAGTACGCCTCGCCGATCGACAGGTGAAGCGCGATCCGGGAGAAAATCTCGCGGAAGAAGCCACCGCCGGCTGCTTCGACCGGATTGTATCGCCGCCGCTGGTCGAGTTCGACGAGCCGACGCGCGCCGTCCTCCTCGGCGTATTCCGTGACGACGGGCAGCCGCTCGGTCACGCTCGGCCGGATGCCGATGTCTAGCCGGATTGCGCCGACCGGTGATGGAAGGCGTACGCCGAAGCCGGGCGTCAAGGCCCAACTCCCACGGTCGAACATTCCGCCGACGCCTTCGCCGATCAGTGCGCCGTCGAGAAAGACAGCGCCGTTGAGGCTGCTGATGAGGGGGAAACGATACTCGACGCTGGCCTCGAGGACAGCGGTTCCTCCGAGCGGTTGAGGCAGAAACGCGTCGACCGGAGCGACGACGGGATCACACGTGCCGCTTCGGATCTCGGCCTCAGAGCAGCCGTCGCCTTCCTCCGGTTCCATAAGCTCGGCCGGGTCGACCGTCAACAGACGCGGCCCGAGCTGGTTTTCGCCGTAGCCACGGACGGAGCGCGAGCCGCCGGCGTAAAATCGCTTGCGCGGATGCAGCAGCGTATGTTCATCGTCCACATCCAGACCAACGGCTTCGCCGGTCGAAGCCAGCGGCCGCACCCATCCTAAACGGACGCGGCCCGCAAGCACGCGGCGGCGATAGACATCGAGTGGATGGTAATACGTGCCCTCACCAGAGATGCGATTGTAGCGGAAGTTCGACAGCGTCGCGGCCGATGCATGTTCGACGGCCACATTCGCCCGGTAACCGCTGCTGGGCGCGATCGGATTGTCGGCGCGATTTAGCTGCAGACTGGCCGTCAGGGGCGACATAGCGTTGCGGCCGCGCAGCGCCTGGATCGTGGCCGCCTGGCAAACGCCATAGTTGACGCAGTAGTACAGATCGACGGCATCGACGGTCGTCAGTTCATAGTCATAGCTCAGGCTGAGCGGAACACCGTGATCGAGGCGCCGCGTGATGGAGACACCGGCACCAAAGCCGTGATCGATCGCGATTCCCGGCACGATGCGGCGATGGATGAAGGCGTCGAAGCCGAGCGTGTTGGCGGCCGAGCGAAAGGCGGGTTGCATGAAGCTCACGCTGGCCTGCCAGGTCGGCCGCCGGAACGGGGCGTCGTCGAGCGGCAAGGCGCTCTGCGGACGCACATCTTGGAAGAACAGGCGATCGTTGAGCGGTCCGGCGAGCAGGTTGCCGAGCTGACCACGGACGGTAAGACGCCGCCCGCCGCCGAGCCAGTTGTAATGCGTATAGCGCGCCTCGGTGCGCAGGAACTCGATCGTGTTGAAGCCGCCGCCGATACGGACCGAGCGCGGCGGCGCTTCCCGAACCCGAACCGCGACCGTCTTGGCACTGTCCGCCTGGTCGGGAACGGAGACCTCCGCCTGATGAAACAGGTTCGATTCGTAAAGACTTCGCTGGGCGGCGACGATGTCGTTGACGCGCAACACGCGTCCCCGCTCAAGGCGAAGCGCCTCGGAGATCACACCGTCCTCGACCTCCTCGTTGCCTTCGATCGTGAGGCTGTCGAGCGTCGATCGCGGGCCGGGCTGGACCGCGATCAGCACTTCCGCCCGAAGTGCGCTGTCGTCGACTCGGATAGTATCTCGCACCTGCGCATCGAGATAGCCGTCACTCCCCAGCGTCTCCTGCAAATGCGCGATTCCCATATCGATCTCAACCAGGTTGAGGACGTCCTCTTCCTCCGGAAATCGCGCTCGCCGAATCGCGCGATCGCTTAGAACTTCTCGCGCCTGCTCGACATCTAGCGATGTGATGCGCGTCGGCTCGCCTTCATCAATCTGGAAGACGACGTCGACGCCCTCGTCAGTCGGTTCAAGCAACGCTGTGACGGCCGTCTGGCGATATCCGCGCCGGAAATAATAGACGCGAAGGCGGATGACGTCACGCTCAAGTTCCTGCTCGTCAAGATACTGATGATCCATCACGCCGCTCCAGTCGCTGACCCAGCAGATCGGCTGGAGGATCAGCGCGCGGCAGCTCGTTTCCTGCGTGGCGATCGACGCGCGGAGTTCGCCGTCATTAACCGCGTCCACACCTTCGAAACGGATGTTTTCAACGCGCGGCGCATCATCTTCCTGCGCGTGAACGAGAGCCGGGGAAAGCGCAACCAGGGCGAACGTTAGACGGAGCGCGCGCAAGAGTCGGGCCGCGCGCCCTCTAAACGGTGGACTTCCCGCCTCTGCCTCACTCCCCAATCGCATGTATGCAACAAGTCGTTATGATCAATCTTCACGTGGAGCTTCCGCCCCCACCGCGGCCACTAGTGATGCTTCTTGTGACCGGCCACGCATGATAATGCGCCCGCCATCCGGCATCAGCAACATCGAATCCCCCGAACCAGATTGTCACGCCCGGCCGCGCCGGTAACCGAGTACTTACGAATTCCCTCACGTGCGGCTCACGATCAGGAACGGCAGAATTGGAGTCAGGTTGGACGTAGACGTCCGACACAACGCCGCAGGACGTCTCGAACCCACCAACCGATTGTGCTGCCATGCGCGCGCTCATCGCCGTCTTCGCCCTGATTCTCTTACCCATCACCTCACCGGCAGCCGCGCAGCAGGTCAGCGCCGCCAATGTATTCATCAGCGCAGAAGCTGCCGGCGACCTCATCGGCAAGCGCGGCGTGACGTTCCTGCACGTCGGTACCGACGAAGATGCCTACGCGAGCGGCCACGTCCGCGGCGCCCGGTTCCTCCCGCTTTCCTCATTTACCGTGACGCGCGACGGACTCCCGGCCGAGCTTCCACCGGCCGAAGAACTGACGTCTCTTTTCGAGTCGAACGGCGTCCTCGGCCACGGCCACGTCGTGCTGTATCACGACCCTTCGGGTGGCGATATGGAAGCGCTCGCCGTTGCCCGCGCCCTCTTCACGCTTGATGCGCTGGGCCATCCACACGTCAACATTATCGATGGAGGGCTCGACGCCTTACGCACGTCAGGAATCGAGCTGACGACGGAGGCATCTGATGTCGATCAATCCGAGCTGGATTTGCGATCGCGTGCGAGCGGCGTTCTCGTCGATGCCGATTTCGTGCACAACAACGGCAACTCGCTCATGATTGTTGATGCGCGTCCGCCGGCGCACTTTTCGGGTGATCAAGGCGGGGAAGGTGTCGATCGGCCGGGCCGTATTCCCGGTGCCGTCAACCTGTACTGGAAGGATTTTCTGAATGATGACGGAACGCTGAAGCCGGTGGCAGATCTCGCTCGGATGTGGGAGGACGCCGGGCACGCGCCGGGTGATGATGTGGTGGTTTATTGCCGCGTCGGGATGCAGGCGAGTTACGCGTACGCGGTGGCGCGGCATCTCGGACTGGACGTCCGGATGTACGATGGCTCATACATTGACTGGAGCAACAACACGGAATATCCGGTCGTGGTCGGGACACCTTGATTCGCTGCCGCAGTCGCCCCCGCGGCCGTCGGCGCGGGGGCGTGAATGCGGCATCTGAGCCGAGGCTAGGCGGCAACCGTTCGAACGCCTCGTTGCTCCTGTTCGCTGGTGAAGGCGGTGACGAACTCACGCACCTCGTCTTCGCAGCCCGCAACCGAGCGGCGGATGAGCTCGCCGTCGATTCGCAGGTGCGACGCCAGATCATCGGCGATGACGGCGAAGGCCTCAGCCCGCTCGAACTGAACCTCGTCGGGCGCTGATTCGAACATGCGAAGTGCGCTTATGTGGCCGAGGCACACCAGCAGCGCCAGCGTTCTCGCGCGATGCGACCCGGCCCAGCGGGCGTCGCGATGATAACGGATCACCTCGATGATGTCCTCGGGGAGGTGCCACGCACGCGCCACTTCCGCACCTATACGCGCGTAGTCCTGGCCGAAATCCTCTACCTCCCGTTCCCGGGTTGGGCTGACGATTTCATCGCCATCCGACCGCTCCTTCCACAGGGCACAGTAGCCGTCGGCATCTGAGCTGAGCAGCGCCATCCTGCCGAGCTGGTGCAGCAGCCCGATGCTGAATGCAAGTTCGGGCCGTTCGATCCCCAGACTGAAGGCGACATGACGCGCGATAAAGCTCGTCGCGACACTCGTCTTGAAGACATGCCGGTAGACGGTCTGCGCGAAGTCGGTATCGAACCGAGAGAATGTCTGCGTCACGACCTCCGTCAGCACGAGGTTGCAGATTGGATCGTGGCCGAGCATTGCCACGGCGCGATCCACCTCTCCGACCTTTCGGCGCAGCCCGTAATAGGCGGAGTTGAGATGTCGGAGCACCCAGAATACCGTCAGCGGATCACGTTCGAGGACGTCGATCAAACGCCTCGTATCCGGAATGGGATCGTGCCGAGCAAGCATGCGGACGATCTCCGGAAACGTGGCGGGCGGAGGCGGCACCTTCAACTCGATTTCCTGCAAATAATGGGGCCGCGCATTCAACACTTCCCGTTCGACCGCTTTGCGAATCGTCTCGACAAGCTGCGACTTGGTGAATGGTTTCGCGATGTACTCGTTGAACCCGGCGCTGAGGAACTTGCTGCGGCTACCGGGCAGCGCGTAGGCCGTGCAAGCGACTGCGACCAGACCGTCGGCGTCGGGAAGATCACGGAGCATCCGAAGCAGATCCACACCGCTTCGCATTTCACCGAGGTCGATGTCGAGCAAGGCGACGGTGCATGGCGATTGCTGAAAAAGCTTAACGGCTTCGTCGAAGCCGGTTGCGGCGACGATCTCGAAGTCGTCGCGCAGCATGAGACGTTGCAGTGCAAGCGTCGATGAATTGTCTTCGACCAGCAGAAGGCGTGGTCGGTCCGGCAGGTGGGCTGTGGTTTCCGGCATGATATAGGTTGACTTGTTCCGGATACTGCATCATTGCAGACCCCAAGTACCTAATCGGCTCCACATCCCATGCTGCAAGCGCTTTTTCGGTGCAATCATGATCTTGTCGGCACATTCATATAAGCACCTCCACCCTGTACTTCGCCTACTACCGCTCCCTTAAAACCCAGGCATCCGGATCGATCGTGACGCGGGCGGTTGAAGGTACGTCGAGCGTCATGCCTTCCGGGGTTATGTTCACGCGTTTCCGCGCACCGTCGATGTCAATCTCAACCGGCATTGGGAAAGGCAGATCTTCCGGCGTCTCCCATCTCAAGTGGACAGTGCCTTCGCCCCTTTGAACTTCAAGCCGCGGCAAATCCGCTCTCCTCAAATAGACCTCGAAGAGCCAGGCGAGATCGCGGCCAGTGAGTTCCTCAACAAGCATGCGATAGTCCTCCGTCGTAGCGAAGCGAACCTGCGAGCCATCCGTAGCGGCGCGCGCCTGCGCGTCTGGATACGCGAATCGCTGCAGCGACTCGAAGAAGAGGTCGTCGCCGATCAGATAACGCAGCGTGTGCAGAAACCACGCGCCCTTGTAGTAGATGTCGTTATCGCTGGTGGTCGTGCCGTCGACGAAATACATCTCGCGGGTCGACTTCGGCTCTCGCGGCGCCACGGGTGCGACGTTGTTGAGATTGCGCCGCATCGACACCATCTCCTCCCGGTACGCCTCCGCTCCATGAAGATGCTCGACGTACAGCGGCTGCATGTAGGTGCCGAACCCTTCGTGAATCCAGAAGTCGTTCCAGTCGGGTGCAGTGACGAGGTTTGACCACCACTCGTGGGCGAGTTCATGCTGATGCAGCCAGTCGTA
>CAZKDQ010000027.1:11421-14036 GCA_964551345.1 uncultured Rhodothermales bacterium | reverse complement strand
TACGGGGCGATATTCAGCGCGATGTTGTAGTTGCTGATGGGGAAGCCGGTGAACCAGACGTACGTCGTTGAGTCGCCGCGCGTGGACGTTTCCCTCAGCACGCCATTGGATGCGACGACGAGATCCTGCGGCACCGTGATCGCCAGGAGCACCGAGTCCGCCTTGTCGGACGGGTGATCCTTGACGGGAAGCCACACATCTGCGCCGTCCATCTGAACTGACGTTGCGATCCACGGATCACCACTCGAGGTCGTTGCCCACGTGAATCCGCCTATCCACGGCGGATTGGGTGCGACACGCGGTTCACCTTCGTAGATCACGCGGACCTCAACGGCATCCCCCGCTCGGAGATCGGACGGCGGCGACACGCGGAGACGACCGTCAGCGTGTTCGAACGCGGCCTCCGTCAATTCATTATCCCCGACACCGATCTCCACGCGCGTGACATCCATCGTCTCCTCCAGATCAAGAACGATCACGTCGACCGCTTCAACGATCTCCAGGTGAACGTCGACAGCTCCATCGATGCGCTGTGCATCGGGATGAACACTCAATCGCACAACGTAGAACCCCACATCATACGCCGCCTGCTCAGTCGAAAGCTCGCCGCCGCTCGTAGATGGACGCGCGCCGTGTTGACGCTGCGCTGAACAGGGCGTCGACATGAACACCCACAGAAGCAGGAGAAGTAGCACTTGGGGCTTCATAATGATGTGCATCAGTTGGAAGTGTCTGCGCAATATATGCACCGTGCCTGTCGTGCCCGCACTCGGTGCCCGCAGGCGTAACTGGCGCTAGTGTAACGCAGGCGAAAATCAGTGATCAGAATGCGACCGATACGGAACAAGAACACGCCCACCGAGCGAGGCGCAGGATGTCGGCGTGCTCCTTGATCAGCATCGCAGGATCGATTGTACATCCACCAACGCCATCCTCCAATGCGTTTTTCCGTACTAGCTCCGGACTCCTTTATCCGTCCTCTCCTCCTTGTCATGGCCATCCTCCTCATCCACACGGGCTGCGACTCCAGCACTGGCATTGATCCAGGCGAACTCGGAGATCCGGTAGTGATTGAGGGCCGCGCGACTGATGCCGGCGGCTATGGTGAGGATGCTGACGCTATCGAGGGCGCGACGGTGACCGCCGCCGGCATTCGCTCGAACGGAAGCCTCCATGCTTATGAAGTCGAGACGCAGACTAATGCTGCTGGAGGGTATTCGCTTGAGATCGAACCGATTTCGGACATGGCTCTGTTGTCGGCTTCAGGTGCAGATTACTCGGCTCGCGGCTTAGTCCGTCTCGATGACGGCGCCCGAATCCAGGCGATGCCGCTGACGGTTGAGTCGACGGTAGAGGCTGATGTATATGTTGACGCTCTCGAAGCCGGTGACCGGCACGTCAATGCTGCCTCCGTTGCCGCTTACATCAACACAGCACTCGCCGGCCAGGTGCAGTCGGGCTCGACATCGCCGTCGGAGCTTGCTCGCGTAATCGCTGACGCAATCGAAGCGCAGAATCGCTATGTGACGCAGAACGACTATGACGATAGCGATATCACAGCGAGGCAAAACGTCGAGGCCGACGCAATGATTGCGCTTCAGAATCGGCTACACGGTGCGTCCTCCGCGAGCGCCGAGATGGCTGCTATCAATAGCTTATACGAGGAAATGGTCGAGGCGTGGAACGCGGCCGGAATCGACTTTTTGACGCAGGCAAAGGCGCGCGGCACAGGCGTCGGAGCCGTCGCAGTTCTAACGGGCGGCGTCTCTTCCGCTACGCGCACCGAACTGCGGCGACAGATGCTCCGGCTATTTGCGATTTCCACCGGCCTGGCGATCGAAGCCGAGTTTGAGGGTGGAGATGCAAGTGCGGACGTGCTATCGGATCTCGCCGACGCTCGGGCGGATTACGTATCGGGCATCGCCGCCGCGACATCGACGAATCAGATGGCGGATGCTGCCGATGCATATCAGGCGAGGGTGCGCGCCGCGCTGGCCTCTACGCTGGATCTGACGGAGGGTCAGATAACATCCGCATTCTCGGCGATAGGCACAGCCGCGGCGGCTTTCAACGCGGCCCTGCAGGCAGCATCGTCAGCGAATGCGGTCGCCTCGGCCTACGTTTCATATGACGACGCGGCGACAACCGCTTTGAATGTGTACTTCGATGAGATCGAAACGGCGCATTTCGCTGCTAATGTCATTCTGATTCTAACTCTGTAGGCGATGCTGCGTCCTCTTCCGGTTTCCCTTCGATACCTTCGAGCGAACGTGGCTGTTATTGGTCCAGGCGAAACGCTTCCATTCGAGCCGTGGACTTCCGAAGTTGATTAGAAGGCCGAGTGGCAGACTTGTCGCCTTCAGGTAATTCAGAACCTGAGATTCCTCGGTTCCCGATAGCTCTTTCAGCGCCTTCACTTCGACGATAACTTTGCCGTAGCAGATGAAGTCGGGTCGGTAAGCCTTCTCCAGCAACTGGTCCTTGTATGTGATGGAGAGTAGCGGCTGACGCGAATTAGGGATGTCACGCAGCGCGAACTCGATTTGAAGCGCCTCCTGATAGACTGCTTCGAGAAAGCCGGATCCGAGCTCATTTGAGACCTCCATCGCCGCACC
>CAZKDQ010000027.1:1201-11321 GCA_964551345.1 uncultured Rhodothermales bacterium | reverse complement strand
CCGCTACATTCCTAATAACACCACTACTCTGCGGATATAATATCTCGCGGATCATAGCCGAAGAACGTGACGAGTGCGGCGTAGAGCTCGGGGTGCCGTGACGCCAGTGTGTGGGGTCGCTCGAAGAAGGACTCCACGGCCACAGCAAAGAACTCGGCGCGGTTCGTAGCGCCATAGCGCCGTAGTATGGAATGCCCGTTTCGGATCCGCCGCATCTCCCGTTCCACGAGATCTTCCTCGCGTGGCACATCCGCAGGCCGCAGAAAATCCGGCTCGTCGCCGACGAAGTAGTCCTTGAAGTCAAGCAGGTGCGCCAGCTCATGCAGCACCACGTTGTGGCCATCTGTGGGATCGGCCCAGTCGGCATCAACGGCATCAACCGCAAGAATCACCGGCCCTTGCGCATGGGCCATTCCATCAAGATCGCCGCGGTGCCCGGTGAGATAATCATCATCAAACCGATCCGGATAGAAGAGCGCAGTATGACGGCTCGGCATTTCCCAGTCGGGGTGACCGTGAAGGAGAATCGCGGCGCCGGCGGCCACCGCGGCACGGCGTTCATCCGTCACGTCGACATCCCCGACGCCTTCGAAATTCCATTCGTCGAGCACGAACGCGACATCCCGCTCAAAGCGCTCGCGACCTTCCCTGGTCAATCCGCGATAGAGCGGAAGATGTAGCTGCATCCAACTCCTCATGGAACCGGGGATGCCGCGTCGAACCGCGTGCCATCGCCGAAACGGCTTCCTCAACACCAGCAGCAACGACACGAGCAGCACTGCCACCCCCGGCCAGATGCCCCATGGCGTCGCCACATACGCAGCCACACCGATGCCGATCGACACCGTGACTGCGATGGCCAGATTCCAGGCGAAAAGAGATGGATTAAGGATGCGCATGCGTGGGTTCTACAAGCGGCGGTTACGGCAAGAAGTGCCTTTCCTTCAGGAAATATGTGCGCCGGACCGGCCTCGAAAGATCGATTTCGCGGTGTAGATGCACTTGGCAGATCCTTTGTTCGACGGCCTCGCGTACCAATCATCCTCACGCTATGCTCCTCCGTCTTCAAAACAGCCTCGCCTCCATGACCCGCCTCGGCCGCGAGCAGGAGCGCACGGCTAACAATCTCGCAAACGCCAACACTATTGGCTACAAACGCGATCGCACCTTCGTCGAGACGCTGAACCAGCGAATTGATCAGGAAGGCGCGCCGCGTAGCGAGAAGGTGACCGAACAGTGGGCGGACCTGCAGGCGGGCGCCATCGAAGCTACGGGCAACCCGCTCGACGTCGCCCTCACCGGCCGCGGCTTCTTCGTCGTGGCGGATGCCGGCGGCGCGCCTCGCTATACACGCGCCGGCCAGTTCACCACCGATGCCGACGGCATGCTGCGCGACCACGTCGGACGGCTTGTCATGGGACAAAATGGTCCTATCGCGATGCCGCCTGCGGGCGGCGAACTACGAATCTACGCCGACGGCGAGATCCGCGCCGGAGATCAACCGGTGGATCGGCTTCAGATAGTCGACTTCGAGGATCCGATGCAGCTCATCCGAGCCGACGGCGCATCCTTCACCGCCGGCGATCAGGTGCCGCAAGCGGCCGCAGCGCCCGGGATCCTGCAGGGTCACGTCGAGACGAGCAACGTCGATGCGATCAGCGAGATGACTGAGATGATCCAGCACTTCCGCCTTTACGAATCGCACCAGAAGGTCCTCCAGACTACCGACCAGGTGCTCGGCGGCGTCACGCGTGACCTCGGCCGCTTCTAATCCTTTAAGCTCTCAACGCACATGCTTCGTGCCCTTCGTACCGCCGCCCTCGGCATGAGCGCCCAGCAAAAGGGCGTCGACAACATTGCCAACAACCTCGCCAACGCCAACACCACCGGCTATAAGCGGTCGACAATCGTTTTCCAGGATCTGCTCTACCAGACGATCCAGGCGGCCGGCGAGAATGAAGCTGAAGGCGTGGCGCGACCGTCGACCCTTCAGATGGGCAACGGCGCAGCTCCGATCGCTACCGTGAGAAATTTCACGCAGGGCGGAATCGTCGAAACCGGAAACGCGCTCGACTTCGCCATCAACGGCGATGGCTTCCTCCAGGTGCTCCGCCCCGACGGCTCCATCGCCTACACGCGCGACGGCACGCTGACGGTCAGCGCCGACGGCATCCTGATCACCCAGACGGGCCTCACCATCGAGCCCGACATCAACATACCGCCTGAAGCCGTAGAGATTCACGTCGGCCAGGACGGTCTCGTCTCGGTGCGATTGCAGGGCGAGCCGGATCGGGTGGATGTCGGCCAACTGGAACTAGCGCGCTTCTCAAATCCCGGCGGCCTGATGGCCATCGGCGGCAACCTTTACGAGCATACGGAGGCGAGCGGTGAACCTGTGATCGGCTCACCCGGACAAGACGGCCTCGGGACCATCCGGCAGGGATATGTGGAAGGTTCGAACGTCGACGTGGTCCAGGAGATGGTGAACCTGATCTCTGCGCAGCGCGCCTATGAGATCAACTCCAAGATGATCACGACGAGCGAAGAAATGCTGCAGGTCGCCAACAACGTGAAGCGATAGACTCGGTTGACTCTCATCCTTCTCATATCTCTGATGTTTGCGCCGACGGATGTCGCGTCGCGCGTCGAAGATCAGGCATCGAGCGAGTATCTGCGTCGGTACGGCGCCGTGGCTTCGCACGTCGAGATCGAGGTCGTGCGCGTTACGGGAGATGTGGATGGAGAGGCCGGGTTCACGATTGATTGGCCAGATTCTCCGCCGCATGGCACCGTTCAAGTCCGCCTTACCGGGAATACCGGCACCGCCGGATGGGCCATGATGCGCATCCGGCACCTCGATTACGCCGCACAGGCGGAACGCGACATCGCAGCCGGTGACGAGATGCATCCATCCGACCTCACATATTCCCTCGTCGATCTCTCAAAAGTTCGTGGCGAACCTCTCACGGAGGATTCGGTGAAGCGTCTCGCTGCCGGTGGCGAGATAATCGCTCAGCGCAGCATCCGAGCCGGTCGGGCGATCCGAACGATCGACGTGGCGAACCCGCCCATCGCGGAAGTCGGCGCGAGCATCGTGATGGACTACGAGCGCGCCGGAATCCGCTTCAGCCTTACATGTACGGCACGCGAGGCAGGCTCCGAAGGCGACGCCATCCGCCTGTACTCGTCCGACACCCGCTCCACCTACCGTGCCCGCCTCACCGGGCCCGGCACCGCACAATGGATTGAAACACTATGAAGCATTTATTCCCGCTCCTTCTCCTCCTGGTGGCCGCTGTGCCGGCGCGCGCGCAGACATCTTTATATGCGGACCCGCGCGCCAATGATGCGGGTGACGTGTTGACGGTCGTGCTGGCAGAGCGCACATCCGCCGCTCGCCACTCCGATTGGGACAACCGATCCGGCTCGGGCTTCGGCGGTTCGGCGAATGTATCGGGAGACGCGACTGGAAGTTTTGCGCTCGATGCCAACTTCAACAAGGAAGCGCTCAACCGAAACCAGTCCTCACAGCGCGATCTGCTAACGGGTACGTTCACCGCCCGAGTGCTCGAGAAGGATGAACACGGCAATCTCGTGATCTCCGGCGAGCGCAAGCTCCACGTCAATGGCGAGACGCACCTGCTACGGGTTTCGGGCCTGGTGCGGCCGTTCGACGTCCGCTACGACAACTCCATTCTCTCCTATCAGATCGCCGACGCCAACATCGAGTATCGCCATGCGGGTGCGCACCGGCGATTTGTGCGGCCTGGTTTCCTTGCTCGTGTAGGCGCCGCGGCGGTACTCGGCGCAGCCGTCATCTACGCGGTTCAGAACTGATACTCCATGCGTCTATTATCCATCTTCATTCTGCTCTTCCTGCTCGTCGACGCTGAAGCCGTCGCGCAGCAGGCCGGCGCGGCTCGTCTGAAGGATCTCGTGCTTCTTGAGGGTGCGCCGCCGGTGCAGGTCACGGGCTACGGTCTTGTAGTGGGCCTCGATCGCACGGGCGACCGCGCGCGGGGCACACGCGGTGCAGGTTACACCATCCAGAGCATCGCCAACATGCTGCGGCGCTTCGGCGTGGCGGTGGATCCGAGCATGCTTGCCTCCCGCAATGCGGCGGCCGTGATGGTAACGGCCACACTCGATGCGTTCCACGGGCCGGGGAGTCCTATCGACGTCACGGTTTCCGCGCTCGGCGACGCTCGCTCTTTGTCTGGAGGGGTGCTGCTTCAGACGCCGTTGCTTGATCCCCTTACGAGCGACGTGATGGTCATGGCGCAGGGCCCAATGTCGACGGGCGCTGCAACGGCCGATTCGCGTGGTGCCAGCGTGCGGGTCAATCACTCAAATACAGGACGCGTACCCGGCGGCGGTCTCGTCACGCAAGCGCGCGGTGGCGACATCTCCGGATCGGGAAGCGTGGGCCTCGTCATGAAGCGCCCTGATTTTACTAATGCCGTCCGTATTGCCGAAGCCATCAATCAGCAGTATCCGGGATCGGCGCGCGTCGAAAACGCAGGAATGGTTCGGGTGAACGTCCCGGCTGCAGCGGGTGGCGCGCCTGCTTTCCTCGCAGCCATGGAGTCGGTGTATGTGGAAGTCGATATCCCGGCGCGCGTCGTCATCAACGAACGCACGGGCACGATCGTGGCAGGTGGCAACGTCCGCATCAACGAGGTAATGCTTACCTATGGCAGCATCGTGATCTCGACTCGTGAAGACCTCGCCGTCTCGCAGCCGCCTGCACTCTCCGCCGGCGAAACCGTCGTCGGAGCAGTCGGCAACGCAGGCATACAGGAGGAAGGCACGAGATCCGTTGTGCTGCCTCCGAACACAGATGTAACCGAGCTCGCTGCGGCCTTGAACGATCTCGGTCTTAGCTCGCGCGACGTGATCTCCATTTTCCAGGCCATCGATCGATCAGGCTCTCTGCAGGGCGAGCTTGTTATCCTTTGACCAAACACAACTTAAGTCGGGAGGGGTCTCCGGCCGATACCATGCACATTCAGCCTGTACAGAACTCACCGGTCCCGCAACGCGCGGCTGAGTCGACCAGCGAAGATCGTGAGGAAGCAGCGGCCGAGTTCGAGCGCATCCTGGTGAAGCAATTCGTCAACAGCATGACCGAAAACCTCTTCAACGCCTCCCTTGCCGGCGATGAGGGCCCATCCTGGATGGGAGCCTACGGAGACATGCAGCGCGATGCCCTTTCCGATGCGCTCACCGACCACCTCGTCGAAAGCGGCTCAATGCGCCTGCGCGACCTGCTCCTGCGCCAGTGGAGCCACCGCGATCACGCCGAAGACTTCCTCCAATCCGACTCCGATCAATGAATCCTTTGCACTCTTCACTGCGCGAGACCGCGCCTGAACCGCTCGCCGAAGCACTCGTCCGAACGCTCGAGAGCGAGCGCGCGACCCTTGAGCAACTCGATGCCGAGTTCCAGCTTCAGCGCGAGGCTATCCGGCGCCGCGACTTCGAGGCTATCGAAGACGCAACCCTGCGCACGAACGAGCAGGTAACGCGCCTCGAGACGCTCCGCAGAACGCGTCAGCGCCAGGCGAAGCTGCTGGCCCGGGTGCTTGAAATTCCAGGGGATGACATTCGCGTGGCGCAAATTACTGAGCGCCTGGGCGGGCACCTTCCTCTCTCGGCACGTCTGGAGACGCTGCGTGATGAGATTCGAGCCAAGGCTGATGCCGCGCAGGACAAGATCGATGAGATCGCCTTCATGTTGCAGCACAGTCTCTCGATCGGCCAGGACATGATACAGACGATGCACGGAGCAGACGCGCCGGGCTCCGGAGCTTACGACGCATCCGGGCGCACCGCGCCAACAGCTCGCTCCGGCATGCTTAATCGGATTGGATGATATGAGCCTGAATCAGCTCATACGGATCAGCGGCAGCGCATTCCGCGCGCTCGACTCCGCCATGAATGCGACGGCGCAGAACGTCGCGAACATGGAAACGGACGGCTATACGCGCCGGCGAGTCACGCTGCAATCAGACTCGCAAGTCGTGCAGGGCATGTACGCCCCGCCAATGAATCGCAGAGCCGGAGGAGCGGGCGTCTCGGTGCAGGAGTACGAGCGCATCCGTGATAACATGCTCCAGCGTTCTGCCTGGGAAGCACGTAGCGGTCTCGGCGGATTTTCTGAGCAGCACCGCATTTTGAGTTCGATCGAAGGCGTTCTCGGCGCAACCGGCGACGCATCGCTAAACCGCGTCCTCGAAGATTTTTATGATGGATGGAGCACGCTCGCCGATCATCCGACTGACAGTGGCGTGCGCCTGCAGGTGCGAAGCGCGGGAGAGACGGTCGCCTCGACGCTTAATCGTCTGGATGCATCACTTGCCTCGTTTGCTGAGGAGACGGCATCGGAACTGCGGTCTGCTGTTGATTCCGCCAACAACCTCCTCAAGGAGATCGCGTCGCTGAACGAGACGATTGCGGATGCTCGTAACCAGGGCGCACCGGATCTCTCGGCTGAAGATCGCCGCGATCAGTTAGTGGATGAACTCTCGAACTTCGCACCGATCCGGGTGCAAACCGAGCGGCGCGAGGCGTTCACGATCACCATCGACGGGATGACCGTCGTTCAAGGATCGACGGCTACGGAGCTGCGCATCGATACATCCGAGGGCACGCCTGCCGTCTCCTTTGGAGAGTCGTCCGTCACGCACCGATCGGGTGCCGAACACGGCCGCATCGGCGCGCTGCTTCAAACGATCCATCAAACGATTCCTTCAACGCGATCGGATCTTGCGCAACTTGCCGAGTCTGTGGCTGAGGATCTGAACGCCGTTCATGCCTCGGGCTACGGACTTGACGGAAGCACCGGACTCGACTTTTTCGACTTCGAGCGCGGCGACGAAGGCTTCCGCATCGCCGTCTCCGATGCCATCCGCGCCAGTGCAGGTGCGATTGCGGCTTCATCGGGCGATCCAACCGACGGCTACGCAGACAGCGACGTCGCCCGCGCCATCGCCGGACTTCGTGCCGGCAACGAGGACAACGACTACTTCTCCCCCGCCACATTCTTCGTCGACATCGTCAGCGGCATCGGTGGACAGGCGCGCCGCGCCTCGTCTGAGGCGTCGGCCCGCGATGGCGTCGTGAGCCATCTCACCGCACTCGAAAAAGGCGTCTCAGGCGTCAACCTCGAGGAAGAGATGACCAACCTGATCCGGTTCCAGCAGGCCTACGCCGCCTCGGCACGCGTGCTCAACACGGCGCAGGAAATGATGGACACACTGCTCCGCATGTAGCACAAACGGCCATGAGTTCATTCAGAATAGCGAGAGAGCGAAGCCTCTACCAGTCTTTCGACGCGCGCTCGGTTCAGTCTCGGCAGGCGCAGCTTGCGAAACTTCGCGAGCAAGCCGGTGGATTGCGTGTCAATAGGCCATCGGATGATCCTACTGCATTCGGCCAGGCGCGCCGGATGGAGCAGATGATCGGGCGCTATGAATCTCATCTGCGTACGATTGAGTCATCGCGCGACTGGACCAACCACACTGAACAGGCACTCGGGCATCTCGTCGAGGTCTTCGTGCAGGCATCCGAAGAGGGCATTCGTGCCGCAAGCGCAAGCTATTCGGCTTCCGATCGCGAACTTATGGCGACACGCCTCGAGAGTCTTCTCGGGGAAGCGGTTGATGCGCTGAATGCGCGTCAAGGCAACGAATACCTGTTCGCCGGCAATCGCACCGGCACCGCGCCGTTCGATGCCGATGGAAACCCAACCGGCAGTAACGTCGAGCTTGGAGGCGCTCGGATGCGCGACATCGGCCCAGGTGCGTCTATCCAGATCAATATTTCCGGCGCGCGCCTGAACGACGAACCTTCCGGAAACGGGATCACCGGCACGCTGCGCAATCTCATCGACGCCGTTCGAGCAGGTGATCCGGATGCGATGGAGTCTGCGCTCGATGACGTCGCGAACGCGCGTGATCATGTGAGCGCGCTCGTCACGGAAACAGGCAACACAGCGCGACGACTGAGCCTCGCCGAATCGAACCTCCGCGACGCAGGCCTGATCGCTGAATCCCGCCGATCCGAACTGGAAGATGCCGACCTCCTCGAGACCATGCTCGCGATTCAGCAGGCAGAGACGGGGCTTCAGGCGGCGCTGCAGGTCACGGCGCGCGCTGTTCAACATTCCATTCTTGATTTCCTCCGCTAATCGATGCGTTCAGAACGATCAGGCTACCTGTCTTCTTACCGGCCGGCACCGTTTACATTCTCGGCTGCTTCTGCTCCGCGTGTCCTTTCCACATTATGGAAGCACCTGGCTGGTGGTGATACGCGAAACGCACTGGCTGAAAGCCGACGGCTGCTCCGCGAGAAGTCGGTACGCGATAAAGAAACGCTCGCCGGACTTCTCGTCGGCGCTGCCGCCGCAGAACTTGGGGCAGGGAATCCTCGGCAGGCGGTCCCGCTTGTGAAGCGTTCGCTTTCTCTCCTTCCGCACCAGTGGATGGCGCATGCGATCCGCATCGATGCCTACGAAGCGCTGCAGGCACCAGAGCGCGCACATCGCTATTCGATTTCGATCACACTTGCGGAAGAGTATGTCGGATGGGATGAGCCGCGTTCACGTGCCGAAACCCACACATTGATCGCGTCCCTTGCATGGCGAGTCGGCGCGTGGGATGACGTCGCGAAGCATTTAATCGAAGCGTATCCGCACGGCGTCGCGACGATGCCGGGTGATTTGCGGGGAGACTGGTTTCGCCTCGCCTTCTACCGCACTGATCCGGATGAGGCCGCGGAAGCTGCGCGCGCCATCCTTCCGGATTGCTCCATCGATCAGCTCGACACACTTCTCAACGCGATGGTCCAGCATGGATGGACGAGCGAAGCGCTGCCGCTTTACCGCGACGCCTTTGCGATACATGCCGACAGCCAGTTGCTGCGCAGGCGCCTCGTGGGGTTGTGTATCCGAGAAGGAGCACTCGATGAAGCTCGCGAACTCGCATCATCCGGTGCCCTGAACATCGTCGTCTGACGAGTACGATGGATTACGCCACCTCCAAACGACCTGCTTCCGCGCGCGCATCCTTTGCGGGCCTGGAGCTGCGTGTGCCTCCGCTTCCGCAGACATTGACGGAGGCGTTGGAGTTCATGCAGCACCCGGAGCAGCTGGAGATTGCGCCGGTTACGGAGATGGTGCAGCGTGACCCGGTGGTAGTAGCTCGGCTGTTGAACATCGTCAACTCGGCGTATTACGGTCTCCGACATCAGATTACGAGTGCGGATCGTGCGGTGGTCATGCTCGGTCCAGTCGCCGTGGCGGGCATCGTCGTCGGCATGCAGATGTTGAAGCTCCGCGAGCTTATCGACGGACCCGCGGGTAAGTGTTTCAGCCGGCTGATCCGGCATTCGGTGGCTACTGCTTTCATCGCACGGCATCTCGTCGAAGGATCGCCACGTGAACGGCGATCACAGCGCGGACAGGTCGGGCCATCCTTCACGGCCGGTCTGTTGCATGATTTCGGAAAGATCATTCTCGTCTACAACTATCCCGAGAAGGCCGTCACGCTATATGATGAACAGGCATTCGAGAATCAGATCGATGCGGTCGACGGCGCCGAGCTCGAACAGCTTGTTTTCGGGTACGATCACTCCGAGGCAGGCGAGTTTGTCGCGCGGAAGCTGAACTTCCCTGATCTACTTGTGGATGTCGTGAGACATCATCACGCGCCGGACCTCACCGTTGGCTCTGGGGAAACGTGCCGAATCGTCCGTGCAGCCGCGGCGGGCAACGTCGCCTCCAAAGCGATGGGCTACGCCTTCACCGGATCGGTCTCACCCGAAGAATGCGCGGCGCACCCGATCTGGAATTCGATCCTCACCCATGATCTCCCGTCTTATGGAGATCCGGAGGCACTCGTTGCTGAGGTCCTGGGCCTTCAGGAAGAGCTTGAGGAATACGTCGGAGCGATGACCGCGCCTGACGGCAGATAGAGCAAGCGGCTGCCTGATAGGCGCATTACTGATCCCTCGACTCGTTCCGCCATACCGGCGAGTCTTCCGGCAAAACGCCTTTCTCGATTTTTCCTCACGTCGCGCGCCGTCATCTCATACACCCGCGACGGCCTCGTCTCCTCCC
>CAZKDQ010000027.1:0-1101 GCA_964551345.1 uncultured Rhodothermales bacterium | reverse complement strand
TATATCTATATCAATCTGTGGGTGACGAGAAAATTTTTCCGCGCTGTTCTTAAGCGCTGGCATGCCAAGACGATACATGGTCACAGACGAAAGAAACGTCACGCCAGAACCACAACAAAACCATTATCGTCATGTCATTCGGAGATCTTTCCCGGATCAACACCAACGTCCAGGCGCTGCAGGCCAACGCCCAGCTCCAGCGCACGAACCAGGAGCTCGGACTTCGCCAGCTTCGCCTTGCCACAGGCAGCCGCCTCAACCGGGCCGAGGATGATTCGGCCGGCTATTCGATTTCGAAGAAACTCGAGGCCAGAGTTCGCGGCCAGGCTCAGGCACTTGCCAACATCGGCGATGCTAAGAGCATGCTCACCGTTGCCGAAGGCTCCCTCAACTCCATCATGGACGTCCTTCAGACGATGAAGGAGAAAGCGGTCCAGGCTGCAAACGACACGATGGGCACGGAAGAACGCGCAGCAATCGAAAGCCAGCTCGAAGCCCTCACCGAAGAGATCCACGTGATGCTCGCCGATGCGGACTTCAACGGCACGAACCTCTTCACCGACGAAGACGGAGATCCTGCTGATGTTTCGCTCAGCTTCCAGGTCGGTGCCGACAGCGACGATACCTTCGGCGTTACGATAAATCAGATTCTCGTCGACAGCGCGGCGGATACCCTGTTTGAAGGTGCAGGTGCCTCACTGGATGAAGCGGCCGCCGGCTCAGTCAGCTGGGACATCGGCACCGGCGCAAACGCCCGCCTTGCCATCGACGGCGTCGACAACGCCATCACCGTCATCTCCGAACAGCTCGCCAACATCGGCGACAGCCAGAAACGCCTCACGTTCAAGCAGGATAACCTGCAGACGTCGATGAACAACTATGAAGCTGCGCGGAGCCGCATCAACGACGCCGACTTCGCGAAGGAGCAGATGGAGCTCGTCAAGCTTCAAATCCTGCAGCAGACGGGAACGGCCGCCCTCGCGCAGTCCAACGCCGCACCGCAGGCCATCCTCTCTCTTATCGGAGGATAATACGCGGTAAAAGATTGAGGGCCCGTGCGCAATGTCCAGTCGCTTCACGGGCCCCCGATGCAGGAAACCA
>CAZKDQ010000026.1:22282-25535 GCA_964551345.1 uncultured Rhodothermales bacterium | reverse complement strand
CTGTTCCTCATCTCCGCCGGTACCGATGTCTCCCGAACTCGACGACAAGCTTCGCCACCTGCCGCGCCGACCTGGCGTCTATCAGCATCTCGACGCCGACGGAAAGGTTCTCTATGTGGGCAAGGCGAAGGATCTGCGCAACCGCGTGCGGTCCTATTTTCAGAAAGGCCGCCCGCATGACGGCCGCCTCGCCATCATGATCCGCAAGATCGATGATGTCGAGGTAATCGTGACCGACACCGAGGCCGAGGCGCTCATCCTCGAGAATAACCTCATCAAGAAGCTCAAGCCGCGCTATAACGTCAACCTGCGCGACGACAAGTCTTACCCCTACATCTGCATCAAGAACGAGCGCTTTCCGCGTGTCTTCCCGACGCGGCGCGTTAAGAAGGACGGCTCGAAGTATTTCGGACCGTACACCGACGTCAAGAACATGAAGCTGATGCTGCGGACCATCCGCTCCATCTTCAAGCTTCGCACGTGCAACCTCGTACTCTCCGACGAAGCCATCACCGCGGGCAAGTACCAGCCCTGCCTCGAGTACCACATCAAGAAATGCGCGGCGCCCTGCGTCGGGTGGCAGACGCAGGAATCATATGACCAGACCATCGCGCAGATCGAGAAGCTCCTCAACGGACACACGCGCGAGCTCATCTCGCTATTGAAGGATGAGATGAAGGTTCAGTCGGCGAACATGAACTTTGAGGAGGCCGCCACTCTTCGAGATCAGATCGCAGCGCTCGAGCAGTACTCGAAGCGGCAGAAGGTCATCAGCCAGGATTTCGTCGATCGTGACCTTTTTGCGCTCGAGGTTGATCGTGAGGAAGGCGCGGCTTGCGGCGTGATTTTTAAGGTGAGGGAAGGCAAGGTCATCGGGCGGCAGCACAAGTACATCCGGCGCATCGAGGCCTTTACGGATGCCGAACTCATGCAGACCTTCATCGAGGATTACTATGCCGCGGCGACGTTCTTCCCGGAAGAAGTGCTGCTATCGACCGACATCGACGATCCCCAGCCGCTCGAAGAACTACTCCGGGAAGGACGCGGGAAGAAGGTGATCATTCACATGCCGCAGCGTGGGGATAAAGCAGGACTGATGCGGATGGTCGAGGCAAACGCACGGCTGCTACTTGACGAGTGGAAGCTGCAGCGGGAGAAACGAGGCGAAGACCGCATCCCCTTCTCCGTCAAGAAGCTCCAGAAGGATCTGCGTCTGGCGGAGCTCCCACGACGCATGGAGTGCTTCGACATCTCGCACCTCGGCGGCACCGGCACGGTGGCGTCCTGTGTGGTTTTTGAGGATGGGAAGCCGAAGAAGAGCGAGTACCGCCACTACAAAATCCGTAGCGTGCCCGAGGGGAAGCCGGATGACTTTCAGTCGATGCGGGAAGTGATCGCGCGCCGATACAAGAAGCTTGTGGATGAGGATGGTCCGTGGCCGGATCTGGTGATCATCGACGGCGGCAAGGGCCAGCTCTCAAGTGCAGTTACGGCGCTTCGGGAAATCGGAGCGTACGGCAAGTTTCCCATCGTCGGCCTGGCGAAACGGCTCGAGGAAGTCTTCTTTCCCGGCGATAGCGAATCGCTGCTCATCGCGCGCGATAGCAATTCGCTGCAACTGCTGCAGCGGATCCGCAACGAAGCGCACCGTTTTGCCATTACCTTCCAGCGCACACAGCGCAAGAAGCGTACTATTCGCACGGAGCTCACGAGCATTCCCGGCATCGGAGAGAAGCTTGCGAAGAAGCTCCTCACTCACTTCGGCTCGGTGAAGCGAGTTCGCGAGGCGTCAGAGGAGGATCTTGAGAGCATTGTCGGGCCCGGTCGTGCGCGTGCGATCAGGGAATACTTCGAGGCTGACCTCGTGGGTACATCGTCGTAACCGGCGCCGGCTGGCAACTGCCTTAGGCGTCGGATACATTGATCGGACACCTTCGCCTACTACCGATGCGCTTCCTCACGCTTACAGTCCTGCTGTCGCTTTCGTTTACGACGTTATCGCTCGCCCAGCTGCCATCTCTCGACGCACAGATCGAGAGTGCCGTTCAGCCGCTGCCGGAGGGAATGCGCGCCGAGGCAACGGTCCTCGGCTACGATGGATCGGACCAGCTGTCGACGATCAGAGACGGCACCAACGGGATGATCTGTTTGGCGGATGATCCATCCGACGATCAGTTTCACGTCGCGTGCTATCACGATTCGCTCGAGCCGTTCATGGCGCGCGGCCGCGAACTGCGCGCGCTGGGCCATGACAGCGATGAGGTCGAAGAGATGCGCCGGAAGGAGATTTCGAGCGGCGAGATCCCGATGCCGGAACGCGCGGCTTTGTATTCGCTCACCGGCGATGCATCCTCATGGGATCCCGAATCCGGGGAGATTAGCGATGTGCGCGGGCTGCACGTCCTCTACATTCCATATGCTACGTTGGAGGAAACGGGGCTCCCTCCGCGTGCACCACGAGGTCATCCGTGGCTGATGGATCCGGGCGAGCCGTGGGCGCACATCATGCTCGCACTTCCCAGGGAATAGGCGATATAAAACTGACGCTATACAAAAAGCCCCGGCCGAATCAACGACCGGGGCTTTGAAATCTCGAACTGGAACAATCAGCTGATAGCTTCCACGTTCTGTGCGTTCGGTCCTTTCTGACCCTGACCGACCGAGTACTCGACGCGGTCGCCCTCGTTCAGCGTACGGAAGCCGTCGCTATTGATCTCGCTGTGATGAACGAAAAGGTCTTTGCCTCCCTGATCGGGGGTGATGAAGCCGTAGCCTTTTTCGTCGTTGAACCATTTTACGGTTCCAGTTTCGCGCTCTGCCATTGGTAACGCCTGTACTTGATATAACGTGAATCGTATGGCGGACGCGGATCAGCCTCCGTTGATTCGGCACGTAAATGCGCGCCTCGCCATTAACGAATCCAAGATACGTCGAAATTCCTGTTGTGTCAATCATGATGCACAACAGGTAGTTTTATGCATTTCGTGCGATGGTGCGGTAAGTTCGCGTGGTTCGCGTGAGATCCACCGAAGTCCGTCCCACGTATGCTGAATTACATCTGGGCGGGGCTGATCATTTTCAGTCTCATTTTTGCCGTCGCTGCCGACGTTCGTGACATCACGACGGATCGCTACCGCAACGAGGCAGAGTTGCAGGTACGGCTTGAACTACCGGAGGGGTATCAACCAGGAGTTCGCCGGGTGAACGTGGATGTCGTCATAGACCAGGACCGCTATGGCAACTTCTATGACAC
>CAZKDQ010000026.1:10667-22182 GCA_964551345.1 uncultured Rhodothermales bacterium | reverse complement strand
AACGACATCACGGCGGCCGCCTTTGATTTCGCGGAATCCGCTGCAACGCTTGCGCTCGGCCTCATCGGCGTGCTCGCGCTGTTTCTCGGCCTCCTCAAAATCGCTGAGGCTGCGGGCATCGTCGCCGCAATCGTGCGCTTCACGCAACCCGTGTTTCGGCCCCTCTTCCCCGACATCCCAGATGGCCATCCCGCGCTTGGGATGATCGTTCTGAACCTGTCGGCAAACATGCTCGGCCTCGGCAATGCCGCTACGCCGCTCGGCATCCGTGCGATGGAGGAACTGCAGAAGCTCAATCCGAAGAAAGACACGGCGACGAATGCGATGGTGATGCTGCTGGCGCTCAATACGGCAAGCGTGCAGCTCGTGCCGCCGGCGCTACTGGTAGCGATCATGGGCCTTCAGGTCAACGAACTGATCCTGCCCATCATCATCGTGACCGTTTGTTCTGCCGCCGTCGCGATCACCACCGCTAAGATCCTGCAGCGTCTGCGCATATATCGCGACTCGGACCCGGGAACGCTCGATTCGACTACCTCATCCTCGCCCGACGATAACGACCGATCATAATGGATATTTTCCGCTCCATCATCGATCTATTCGCCATCCTGGTGTTACCGGCGCTGATCGTCGGATTCCCGCTCTATGGCCTTTATAAAAAGGTGCCCGTTTACGAGGAGTTCGTCGAGGGCGCGAAAGACGGCTTCAAGGTAGCCGTGATGATCATCCCGTACCTGGTCGCGATCCTCTTTGCGATCGGCATGTTCCGAGCATCGGGCGCGATGGACTTCCTCATCTCCGGTCTCGATCCGCTCCTCAGCATGCTCGGCATTCCGCCTGAGATCATTCCGATGGGAATCATTCGTCCGCTAACAGGCTCCGGATCCGCCGCCATCGTCGCGGACATGATCAACGTCTACGGCGAAGACGCTATCGTTGTCAAGATTGCGGCGACGATGTTCGGATCTACGGAGACGACGTTCTATGTGATCGCCGTGTACTTCGGCGCCGTCAACGTCAAAAAGACGCGCCACGCGGTACCGGCCGGATTGATGGCCGACTTCGCCGCATTCATCGTCGCTGTTTACCTGATCCAGCTCATGTTCGGCTGGGCCATTTGATTACGGGATCGAGCAAGGGCGGCACTGCCGGCCGCCCTTTTCCTCAGACTCCCGTACAGCAGCCTAGAGGTTCAGCACGCTGTTTTCGCTGGCGTAGGGGCTCGATGCCGTGCCATCCGCCTGCTCGTCGTTCTGCCATTCCGATCCATCGACGAGGTAGCGAAACTGGTATGAGTTATCCGGCTTCAGCGTGATCGTGGCGCTCCAGACCTGGCGCGACTTGACGTACTTCATCGGGTTTGCGGTTTCGCTCCAGTCGTTGAAATCGCCTACAACGGCAACGCCGTCACTGGCAACATCGCCCGGCAGCTCGAACTTCACGCGAACGGAATTTCCTTTAGGAGTGGGCTTCTTTTCGATCATTGGGTGATAAACGATTTGATTCGGAGCGATAGCCAGTAATGCACCTGATGAAAGTAATCCCCTCTCGCGGCACATTACAAGCGCGGCGCGGCGTCCGGGAGCGCTTCTCTTCGACTGAGCACGTTATGAATGCGTTACGCGCAGGACATTCAACGTGCGGTCGTACCCGTCACCGCCAGTAGCCTCTGCGTGCCGACCCGGATATCGTCGTAGTAAATGAAGCCCTGATAAGCGTTCTCCGGTCGTGGCGGCGCCTGGTTCATCCCCGCCCGGAGGCGCCGGTCGCGCGAGGCGTACGTGTACTCGTACGTGCCCTGCTTCATCAGAATCGACGCTTCGTAGCGGCCTGTGCCCGTATTCCAGGTCATACGTGAGCCTGGTGCGGAGCGCCATCCGTTGAAGGCACCGACGACGTAGACAGGTTGCGAGTACGGCAGCCCGCCCTGTGGCTCGAGGCGAAATTCGACCTCAACGTACTCCGCGCCAACCGCAGGATTCGCACGGTCACGCACCGCCGACTGAACGACCGGCTGTCCATACTGAAGCGGCTCCAGGCCCATGGCGCCGAAAGCCACCTGATCGGGCTCCATCAGCACGTGAATGGGTGATGTGGTGAAATCGATCCGCTCGATCCGCCGCCCGACCTGAAGCGTGCCGAGATCGAGAAAGAAGTCAGCCACTTCTGGCTGGAAGGACGCCTCGGGAGGCAGGTAGAACTGTACGGCGGGCGCCTGGATCAACGACGGACGGGTCGAGCACCGCGCCTCCGCAAAGCGGCCGTTGCGGATGAAGCAGGCCGAATAATCGTTCGGATTAGACGATGCCGATTGCGACGGGGTGAACAGCAGATAAGGCTGTGTGGATGAAAAGCTGCTCCCGCCGCCGAGGAGGTACTCTGTCGATAGCTCGGCAGGGATGGCTTGCTCTGCCACAAAGAACGGGCGCTCGAACAGTACATCGTCCTCCATCCCCTGCTCCGTCACGCGAAGGATGTAGTTGCCGCTGACGCGAAACTGGATGGACTCGTTCGGAAATCGGTAGTGATAGTGATAATAATCTACGTCCGTGCCGGCTGATGGCTGATAGTCGAGCAGGTCGTCACGATGGAAGGTGCCCAGGAACTCGGCGGGAACGAGATCGCGGCTCCAATTGCGATCAGCATGATAGAAAAACACGGAGAGCGGCCGGCCTCTATCGCCGACAAGATCGAATCGCAGCGTCATCCGATCTCCCGATGACATTGTCAGAAGCGGAAGCGTGCCTTCGCGGTTTCCCGGATAGAGCTGGACCGTCCCGATGCTCTCCTCGCTTTCAGCAAGTTGCGGCCCATCGAGCGCTACGGCGTCACTTCGCGGAGACGCCCCTCCCGCACGATCATCAGCTTCTTTGCTCCCTGCGCACGCGGCAAGCAGAACTGCAGCCAGAACGACGAAGAACGAAATACGGAGGGACATCGACACACCATGCACGGAGGAAGTAGCAAATTATAGTCGCACGTAATCCGGATCGCGTCAACTAGGTTTCACTGAACGCGATCTGCGAGCCATAAATAAAAGGAGTGTCGATATCTGGCCGCACGCGCGGCGTCTATATCGCCGGCAGCGAGCGAAGCCTCTACGGTCGCCGCGACAGCATTAGCTGCATCCTCAAACCGCCCCGCCGATTCGGACGAGGCTTCCATGATTTGCAACTTCAGCAGGTCCAGAAGCAGTTCTTCCTCATTGAGATGCACCGGGCCGGGCTCGCCCGAGGGCAGAGGCACCATCGTCAACGCATCATCAAACCTGCCTTCGCGGAGATTTACGATGGCGACCGCGATCGAATCCTCCATCGTCTCTGATGCAAAATCCACATCCACCGCCCCGCTCAACCACGCGTGCAGGATGACGGGGTGATCCAAAAGACGACGGCGAAGGATGACCTGCGCTCTGAATGCACGTGCGGAATGCGGCGCCGTCTCAAGCACGAATCGGTAGAGAGAATCAGCTTCGACCTTATCGCCCATCAGCAACCGCGCATCTGCAAGACGCAAAGTCGTGGTGGGTCCCAGGGTTGAAGCCGCTGCTCCCGCGACGCCGTCAACTACGGCCTCGTAATCACCCTTCTCGAAGTACAACCTGGTCGCCAGTGACGCGGCGGCAGACAGCGTTGTGTCCATCTGCCACGCGGCCTCAGCATGGGTGAGTGCCAGCGACGTATCCTGCTCGGCCATGGCGCGGAGTGCACTCACATAGTTGCGCCTCGGCGGCGTGGCGTAGTGCGGGCAGCGGCGCTCGAAAAGCGACGGCACACTGAAGCGGCGCCGCGATGTGGGTCCGGCCGCCGCGGAGACAATTCGACGGCTCCTCAGGAATGTCAGCCACTCATCGGCGAGTTCATCCGCACTCTGTCCGAATGCCCGTTCGAACCGGCCGTCGCGGTACACGCGCCTGACGCGATCGGCATCGTACTCGTCGATCAGAAACTGAATGAAAGATCCCGCGGATGTATAGGATACGGCTCCGCGGCCGCCCCAGAAACCAAGCGGCGAGAGCCTTGCAACGACATCCTCCGCCCTCGCCTGCTGATCCTCCGACGATTGCCGAACGAGCGACGCGAGCATCTGATCGTGCGCCGACGGACCGCCCGCAGGCGCTTCCAACGCAACTGCGAGACCTTCGACTAGTCCGACCGACGGCGACGCGTTCAGGAGCGGCAAGCCGAACTCTCGCGCATAGATGTGGACAAGCTCGTGCGTGAAGACGCGGCGGCTCTCCGAATCAAGGACGTGCATCTGAGGCTGTTGAAGCCAGACTGGAGCCACATTGGTGAATCGCGCGCCCGTTAGCCGCTCCCGCGTGAACGGATCGGGATATAGATAGACGTGGATCCGATCTCGATCGACCTCACCGAAGAGTGCATCAAGCTTATCCTGGTGGAACGCGAGCAAATACGCAATCTGCTCTACAGCATCCGAATCAAGACGGGATTCGTCATAGAAGAGCGTGAAGTCTTCGATTTCTAACGCCGAACCCAGCTCCCGCTGGATGTACCACTCCGGAGAGTTGATGCCCAGCGGCGCAGAGAACACGTAAATGGCGACGACAATACTGCACGCGATCGCAGCACCTCCCCGCAATTGCCGACGCGGTTCAAGGCTGCGGTCCGATTGTGGATGGAGCTTTCGAAGTCGGACGATGCGTCCCGCTATCACACATAACGCTGCCAGCGCGAGCGTCAGGATGCGGAAGAAGACGAGGCCCCAGCGGAAGTCGAACTCTTCGTCGTAGATCGGCCCCATCACGCCGCCGAAGACGTGATTCAGGGTAAAAAACTGGGGATGGAACCCGAGGTCATAGACAACCCCACCGATCGCGATCAGCAGTCCCACGAGTATCAGCGTCAGACGCCCCCGCCGGATGCGCGTCTGCCTGATCAAGAAGGCGATGCTTACGCCGAAGACGGCCGAGGGCGCCACGAAAAAGATGAAGTAGACGAGCCCCGTCCCGTATGCGCAGTTCGGTGCCCACACAAGCGTGGCCGTTAGCATCAGCCACGGCACCAGGAGGAGCAGCAACTGTGTTATTAGTGCGCGCCGAAGGGCGCCACTCCGCCCCAGATGCGGCAGCTCAGACAGGCCCGCGATGAAGAACGCCGCGAACGCGATGACCGCCGATGATTCAACGTGCAGGATCCTGAACAGCGGCCACGGCCAGAGAGCAAGCGCAACCAGCACGTAGGACAATAGCCCGCGGCCGGTGGTAGTGCGCATGCCGTTATAGATCAGACCAAAACGACGGTGACGCCTACCGAGAGCACCTCCTTGAACTGAAGGCGCGTGCTCACATCGCGGTCATAGTAGGCGACGAATTCGAAGTTGACGCCCAGCCAGCTGTTCACCTTCATCGTGATCAGGTTCTCCCACAGCATGTCCGGCAGGTCGGGCTGATTGAAGGCCGCGAAAAGCCCCAGCGTCGACTTCAGGTGCACGTTACGCGCGACCTCTCCATCCACTTCAGTTCGCGACTCTACACCGAATTGGTACCGCGCAACATTCCATGGATCTACGCCATGAACCGGCCGCAGATGTTCGAGCACGACAACGGTTTGCTTGCCGCCTACGCCTAGCCGCTGCGAGAACCAGCTCTGGTACTCGTAAGACAGGCCGATCGATTGCTGAATCGTCGCCGGCGCAAAGAAATCGGAGACTTTCACCGGCGGCTCGCGGCCGTCGTTGAAGGGATTGCGGTCGTAGTTGAAGCCCGGCGCGAACTGCGTTCGCAGATTGAAAGCGAGCGTCGGGTTGAACGTCTGGAAGAAGCTGCCACCGTGGTAGCTAACCGCCGAGTTAATCCGGATGACGTCCTCCGACTTCCGCGGCTCCGAACCGGATTGCCGAATGGCACCGATGGCGAAGCGCATGTCGTGCGTTTGCCGCCAAGCATTTGAAGTGCGCGTGGCCTTTCCGCTCGTGCTGGCTGCCATCGCGAGGGAGTTCACGCCGCCCTCGGCCCAGTTATGGAAACCAGATTGCGCGCCGCTGATCCGACCAACCAGACTCACGTCCCAGGCCGGAACGTCAACATCGATCGTATCGGTTTCGATCAACAGCCCCTGCGGCGTGTACGCGACCTTGGCCTGCACGGGAAGAACGATAAAAAGAGCAAGGGCACACGCATAGGTGCCCAGTCTGGCGAGAAGCCGAGGGTACGTCAACACAATCCTGGCAGATAACAAGAAAGGCTACACTTCATATGAAGCATAGCCTTCCCTGAGCAATGGATAAAGCGATTCACTCACATTGCGTTCTTTTTCTCCTGAACCTCAACTCGGATGTCCTGAGCCATTTGCTTGAGATCCTGCATCGCTTTGCGGACGCGGGTGCCGGCCGCTTTGTTTTCCTTCTCGTAAAACTGGTTGAAGTCCTTCTCCTGCTCGTCGATGAAGCTCTTGAGTTCGCTGAATCGGCTCATGGATTCCTCCTTTTGCGGGTCGGTTAATGTGGTTTGTAGGTCTGACGCAATGGTCTAAATCTGTGCTGCAGCGCCGCAAACTTACACCACCCCGTATGTGCTGTCAAGGTTGAAAGGCCGCAATCGGACGTTCTGAGGCCGATTATGACGATCCCGAAACCAGCTTCGTACCGCGGATGGAATCCTGTTGGGGGAATCGGACGGTGTTGGTCAAGAGCACGGCAGCTCCCGCAAAAACAAGCATTTCGGCCCCTTTCGGATCGGGGACGGCGTCGAGATTGACGGCTTCGTTGATGCTGATCTCCGCGATCGGTTCGCTGCCGCGCATAATCCCGCCGAGATTGTTTGTCGTGAACATCACGACTTCAACCGACACCCCGACGTGATTCGCAAACGCTGTGATCGCTTCTACGGGATCGATGGCCGTCGCCCCGCCACCATCCTCACGCGCAGTGGCACCAATAACCGGCACTACCCGGCGCTCGAGCACGTCATCCAGCCACTCCATGCTACCGGTGGTCACGCGCTGTCCATCAGTCCGAAGCAAGTCTCTGTCCGATCCCATAAAGCCGACCGCCGGAACGATGGCTTCCGTCAGCAACCCGACGAGACGTCGGTTCAGATCGCGATGTGCCGTCTCGATGATGTGCTGCTCGACGCCGGTCTTCCCCTGAAACACATCACGCTCGGCTTCGATGAAAATACCTTCACCCTCGAGCTTACGCTGTACGTGCTCGCCCTGGCCGTGAACGAGCAGCGGCCGAAGCCCCGCACCAGAACCCCGCGCGACGGCTCGGCCAAGCGCCTGCAGAAACAGCGAATCACCAAGATGATACCTGTCGAGATACAGGATCGAAATGTTGGGTGAAGTCATGAGCACAGGTTTGGAGGCCTCGAAAAGCACGGTCTCCAGCATTGAGTGAAATCCCCGGGGCGCGTTGATCTGCCATCGATGATGTGCGTTCTTTAAGCCCGCCCGCCTCGGCTTGCGCTTCGACCGACGACCTTTCCGATTGTTCATGTCCGATTTCAGCCACCTTCACGTCCACACGCAGTACTCGCTTCTCGACGGCGCCGCGCGCATCAATAAGCTCGTCGACCGCGCCGCCGAACTCGACATGACGGCGCTGGCTATTACCGATCACGGTAATTTGTTCGGCGTGCCGGAGTTCTACAACTCAGCCAAGGCCGCCGGCGTCCAGCCCATCATCGGATGCGAGTTCTATGTCACGCCTTCCGGCATGACGGACCGCAACGATCGCACGCGTTATCACCAGGTCCTTCTGGCGAAGAACGAGACGGGATATCGCAACCTCATCAAGCTCTCCTCCCTCTCCTACACAGACGGCTATTACTACAAGCCGCGCATCGACCGCGAGACGCTCAAGAAGTACAGCGAAGGCCTCGTCGCTACCACGTGCTGCCTGCAGGGGGAGGTTCTGCAAACTATCCTCAAGCGTGGTGAAGAGGCCGCGCGGCCGGTCTTCGAGGCGTGGCTCGACATATTCGGTGAGGACTACTACATCGAAATCCAGGATCACGGCATACCCGATCAGCAGACGTGTAACCACGTGTTGCTCAAGTGGGCGAAGGAGTACGGAGTCAAAGTCATCGCTTCGAACGACGTTCACTACGTAGAGCAAGAGGATGCCGCCGCGCAGGACGTTCTGCTTTGCCTGCAGACGGGCAAGGAGATGAACGATCCCAACCGAATGCGCTTCGAGAACGATCAGTTCTTCCTCAAGGACGTCGATCAGATGCGGATGTCGCTGCGCGATCTCGATCCGATCGTGCGAGATGCGGCGCTCGATACGACGCGTGAGATCGTCGACAAGTGCGCGCTCGAGCTGTCGATGGGCAAGCTCCTGATGCCGCACTATCCGATCCCGCAGCAGTTCGGAAACGACATGGACGGCTATCTCCGTCACCTCGTTTTTGAGCGTGCAACGGTCAAGTACCCGGAGATGAGCCAGACGGTCGTCGAGCGGCTTAATTATGAGCTGGGCGTGATCCGGGAGATGGGTTATGCAGGATACTTCCTGATCGTGCAGGACTTCACATCGGCCGCCCGTGATCTTGGCGTGCGTGTCGGACCCGGCCGCGGCTCGGCTGCCGGTAGCGCCGTCGCCTTCTGCCTTGGCATCACCAATATCGACCCGCTTCACTACGACCTCCTCTTCGAGCGCTTCCTCAATCCTGAACGCGTCTCGATGCCGGACATCGACATCGACTTCGATGACCGTGGGCGCGCTCGCGTCATCGACTACGTCGTCAAGAAGTACGGGCGTGACAACGTGTGCCAGATCATCACGTTCGGAACGATGGGTGCCAAGTCGGTCATTCGTGATGTCGCTCGCGTGCTCGATCTTCCGTTGTCGGAAGCGGACCGCATCGCCAAGCTTATCCCCGACGGTGTGAAGGTCTCCCTCACCAGTGCGGCAGACGAGGTGCCTGAGTTCCGCGCTCTCCAGAAGGATGCCGACCCGCAGATCCGGAAGCTCCTCCACTACGCGCAGGTGCTCGAAGGCTCGGCGCGTCACACGGGCGTGCACGCCGCGGGCGTCATCATCGCACCCGGCACGGTGAGCGATTACGTGCCGGTCGCGGTTGCGAAGAGCAAAAACGATGAGGTCGTTACGACGCAGTACGACGGCAAGTGGGTCGAGAACTTCGGGCTGCTCAAGATGGACTTCCTCGGCCTCAAGACGCTGACGGTCCTCAACGATGCGCTCGATCTCATCCGGGTCAACCACGGCATCGAGATCGACATCGATGACATCCCGCACGATGACGAGAAGACGTTCGAGCTCTTCCAGGATGCCGAGACTATCGCCATCTTCCAGTTCGAATCTTCAGGGATGCGCGAGTATTTGCGGAAGCTCAAGCCGACCTCCCTCGATGACCTGATCGCCATGAACGCGCTGTATCGGCCCGGCCCGATGCAGTTTATCCCGCTTTACATCGACCGCAAACACGGTCGCGAGAAGGTCGAGTATCCGCATCCAATGCTCGAGGACATCCTCAAACCCACCTATGGCATCCCTGTTTATCAGGAGCAGGTGATGCAGATGGCGCAGGTGATGGGGGGATATACCCTCGGCGGTGCCGACATTCTGCGCCGCGCCATGGGCAAGAAGAAGCAGGAGGAGATGGACAAGCAGCGGTCCATCTTCGTCGACGGAGCCGTCGCGCGGGGGGTCGATGAGAAAACGGCCAACGACGTCTTCGATATGATGGCGAACTTCGCGGGATACGGCTTCAACAAGTCTCACTCGGCCGCATATTCCGTCGTTGCCTATCAGACGGCGTACCTGAAGGCCAACTATCCCGCGGAGTTCATGGCCGCCGCCATGACCAACGAGATGGGCGACACGAAGAAGCTCGCCGTCGTTCTGGAAGAGGCGCGGCATCTGGGCATCGAGATGCTTCCGCCGTCGGTCAACCACAGCCGGGCGCACTTTACGGTTGAAGGCGACAAGATCCGATTCGGTCTCGGCGCCATCAAAGGAGTCGGCCTCGGGGCGATTGAAGCTATCGGGCAGGCGCGCGAAAAGCATGGTGCGGCTGCGACGATGTTCGAGTTCGTGAAGAACCTCGATCTTCGCGCCGTCAACAAGAAGGCGCTTGAGTCTCTGGCGCGAACGGGCGCACTCGATGACCTCGAAGGCCATCGGGCACAGCTCGTCGATGCGATCGAAACGGCCGTTCAGTACGCGCAGAAGATTCAGGCGGACCGCCTTGCCGGCCAGAACTCGCTATTTGGATTGACCGGTGAGAGTGCGGCGCTAATGGAGCCGGCACTCCCTCCCATCGAGCCGTGGTCCCGCGCACAGCTTCTGAAGCAGGAGCGCGAGTTGATCGGCGTTTACGTGAGCGGGCATCCGCTGGAGGCGTATATGCCTGAGATCCGCGCCTTCGCAACGGCCGAATTCGACAAGGTGGATGAACTCGGGATTGTAGATGCTGACGATTCCACCAACGGCCGCGCGAATGGCCGCCAGCGTGGACCCGTGCATTCCTTCCTCGGGATCATCACGGACGTGAACCGGCGGACGACCAGGACCGGTAAACCCATTGCCTTCGTCACGATCGAAGACTTCACCGGATCGGGTGAACTGGTCTGCTTCTCATCCACCTACGACAAGGTGCAGAGCTACCTCAAGCCCGACGAGATCATTCTGGCACGTGGAGAAACGGAGCTTCGCGGCGGAAGCGTCAAGGTGATTGTGCAGGATATCCTGCCGATGTGGAAGGTGCGCGAGCAGCTCGTGAAGTCGATGACGCTGCAGGTCGACATCGATCGGATGAAGCCCGAGATGATGATCGCCTTTCGCGACGTGTGTGATCTCAATCGCGGTAACTGCGCGCTCTACTTCAATGTGATTGCGGATGATCTTCCCGAGCCGGGACGCGTGCATGCGCGTCGTTTCGTTGTAGATCCGACGCCCGAGCTTATGCGCGAAGCTGCCGCGATTTTCGGCCGGGAGAACGTCGTTCTTCACGGAGAGTGATGTCGCCCATCCATCCGCTCGTCATCATCGACGAGCCGCCTGTCGAGGTTGACCTCACGCGCGGCTATGATATCGACCTCCTGCGAACGGTGCGCTGGGGCATCGGAGGCTATCTCGAACGGCGCACGTCTGAGATGTATGATTCCCACATCTACATCGACGGCCGAACGGTACATGTGGGCGTCGACATCTGGGGCGCGGCCGGCACACCGGTTTACGCTTTTGCCGATGGGGTGGTATGGGCTCTAGCCGACAACGATAATCCGCGCGACTACGGCCCGACCGTCGTTACTCAGCATCAACTATCGGGGGAAACGGTCTGGGCGCTTTATGGCCATCTCTCTCGCGCCTCGCTCCTGCGGCATCAGCCGGGAGATCGGGTTCGCGCGGGCGATGTCGTGGGAGAATTTGGAACGGAAGCTGAAAACGGCGGCTGGCTCCCGCACCTGCACTTCCAGATAGCACGTGAAGAACCATCCGAAGCGGATATGCCGGGCGTCGTTCATCCTGATGACGTCCCCCGCGCTCGCCATATCTATCCGAATCCGGAGGACGTCTTGGAAAGGCT
>CAZKDQ010000026.1:0-10567 GCA_964551345.1 uncultured Rhodothermales bacterium | reverse complement strand
GCCGACCTCGTTCAGCTCCCTCAACCATTATCCATCGAACCATGGCCGAACCCAACGCTGGATCTTCTACTACGATGATCGTCGGCATCGTCGCCATCATCGCGATTCTGATTCTCGTCTACCTGCTCTTCCTGCGTCAGCCGGCGACCGATAACGGCGATATAGAACTCCAGATCGAAGATCCGACGGAGGAGCTCGATCCCACACCCACCCAGTAGCTTCGTGGCGATCCTGGGCCCGGATTTCAGCGCGATCGCTATCTTTAGCGGTCGCGTTTTTTTGTTTCTGCCACACTGCAATGCCATTTCCCAGCATCTCCGATGACGGAAGCGTCCTCGAGCTCGACCTGCACGGCGCCACGGTCGACGAGGCGCTCCGCCTCGCACGGCGTGCATTGAAAGAAGCCGGCCGCCGCGGTAGATCATCAGTGCGCCTGATTCACGGGCGTTCCACCGACACCTCTGACCCGTTCGTTGCCACGATTAAGCGCGCACTGTACGATGAGCTTGAGCGCGGCGCGTATGGTGACCTGGTCACAGGTGTAATTCGAATGGACGGTGCGATGCTACTCTCGCTTCCCGTTGGCGGCCGCGTAAATCCCGCGCGAATCTCGATGCTCGACATCCAGTAACCCTTTCGGCACCTCTCCTGCTCAACACTCCAGAACGAGCAGAAGAAACTGCGCCTGTGGCGCGATTTGGGCGCGTCCGCCGCGAAATTCACCCGTCTTCTTCGGCGCAAATGGATATCACCGCAGCGTCCGAGCGTTATCTTTATCGCGAACGTCGAGCGTGACGGCAGTGTTACGCGGGCGGCATGGAATTTGGAGCTATAACCTAACGTAACGCCACCGTCGAAGGCGCGGGGGCACGTCTGGAAGCTCGAGGCATAGGAGGGAGTGGATCTGATGCAGGATAGACGCGACGATATGATGGAGCATGAGCGAATCGACGGGCCGGTAGAGGCTCCGGCTAAGCCGGTGCATCGCAAGAAGCGATTCGCCTTCCGCAACCGGCACGCGACGTTGGCAACGTTTGCCGCCCTGGCGCTCATCCTTGTCGGGATGCTCCTGATGGGGCGTCTTGATTCGCTGGCGTACAACTTCCTGGAGAACTTCCGCGAATCAGAGGCAGTCGGCGGCGAGCCTGAGATGATGGCAGAGAATGCTGCCGTTGAAGCCCGTTCCATCGTGTTCGCCGAACTGGATATCCACCCGGATGTCCTGTTCCGCCCTTACACTGCCGGGCCCATTCTCGGCGACGAAAAAGGCGGTGTCCAGACGCGCATGATTGAGCAGTTCCGAGACCTGCTTAACGTCTACGTGCAGCGCCAGGGCATCGACGATAACTTCACCGTTCGGGTGATGGACAGCCGCACCGGCGAAGATCTCGAAGTGTTTGTACTCGAGGATCAGCGTCGCGCATTCGAAGATTCCGGTGAAGTCAACTGGGGACGTATTGACAACCTGCGCCGTCAGGAAACGAACCGCCTCGTTCGGAAATGGGTTGGGAACGGCGTTCCGCAGCCGAATGTCACCGTTCGCTGGGGCCGTGCCAACCAGATAGCAGAGGCACGTGAACGCAACTCGCCGTACATCGAGCACGAGTTGAACCTGGCTCGTCGCCTCGGATTGAGTCTGCTCGCGATCCAGATCCCTACGGTAGAGACTTTTAACCAGGATCGCCTGATTTCCTCCGTTGGCGCACGTAGCCGTTATCAGATGATGCCCTACATCCTGCGTCGCAACGGCATTCAGCATTACAACCTCAGCACGGCAGCCGGCGGCACGGTTCAAGTATTCGAGGAATGGCATCCGCTGCTGACGATGGAACCGGCGTTCATTACGCTCAAGGGTTACATCAATGCAGTCGGGCATGAGATTCCGGGCATCTCCGCGTATCACACGGGTCCGGGTAACATCTATACCGTCTATCGCTCCTTCCTCAATGAGATGGGGCGCATAGACTCCGAGACAACGGTCGCGGACGCCTACCTCTGGGCCGTTACTGAAGGCTTCAGCACCGTCTCGAGCGGAACGTCGTTCAAGACGTACTCGCGGGGCTACGTGCCGTCGAACTACGGCGCGTTGAAGGCGACGGAGGACGTGCCGGTCGATACCACTCAGACGTTCCTTGCCGAGCGCGTGCGGGTTCGCTCGGGTGAGACGGTTTTCCTGAGCGACCTACTTGAGGTGCTTGAGAATGACGCTGCGTTCATGTCCGTGAACCAGGCGCGCGTTGAGCGCGCTGACGGTCCGAAGGAGCTCTACAACCAGTTCCGCGACCTGAACCCGCACATTCAGCTGCCGTCGTTTACGCCGGAAGGTCATGTGCCACCCGCTGGTGACATTCGTCTGGAAGCCACCGCCGGCGGATCGCCGGTGCGGTTCTTCCTGCCGCTGGGAGCGATGGATGCCCTGGCACGCGCAGGCCGAAACGTTATCGATGAATCAAGTTCGTTCGTCTTCGACCGCAACTCCTTCGGCAGACCTGCTCCGAGTGAGGTCACAGTTTATGACCGTCAGTATGATGAGCTGGTGGATAAGGCGGCGAAGTTCGGATTCACGAACGCGAACCGTGTCGAGCTGCTGCGCCTCGAGGACCGGTTTGAGGAGCTCGCCGAGCAGAATCCGTCCCATTACCGTCGGATGCAGCTCGCCGTGATCCGTACGCATGCGCAGCTCTGGCGCTCTGGTCCATGGGACCGACTTGCGGCAGAGGTTTCCGCACGGCGGGACGTGCAGCGCGTCGCAGCGCAGCCGCCGGCACAACTCGGAGCAGCCGCGGCGCGGTAGGTCTTCTATTCGATTTCGGGAATCCCGACTGCGGCTTCCAGTTCGCCCGGGCTCCAGACGCCGCGACGGCCAGTCTGCCGGCGAACAGCGAACACCTCATCCGCCGTCACTTCACCCGCGTCATTGTCGAAGTTCTGCCGAACGAACGTCAGTACATCGGCAATCTGATCATCGGATAAATGTCGATGCGGCGGCATGAGCCCGTTATACTGCTCGCCGTTGACCTCGATGGGCCCGTTCATCCCGTGCAGAACCAGCCGGATGAGGCGCCCGGTGTCTCCTTCCACCCACTCCGTCTGTCGGATCGGCGGGTAAATGCCCTCAATTCCTCCGCCATCGGCCTGATGGCAGACGACGCAGTAGGCGCTGTATACGCGAGCGCCACGCTCATCCGCAGTTGCACCGGCGCCACCCTGACCTCCGCACGCTGCAACGGTGAGCGCCATGCCGACAGCCGCGGCTAAACCGAAAAAACGCATGGTGATAAGCAAGACCTGAGTGATTCATGGTACTTCGGCCTGCAACCGCTCGGTAACGGGTTTTCAGATTTGCAACGAGGCATGGATGTGCGCCGTGCCGGTTGGACCTCCGCCGGCATTCTTGCGGTAGGCCGATCGTCCGTAGCATACGAACGCCAAGCAGGCGATAAACCATAGATACCATGAAACATGACACAGAAGCACTGCCCGAGCGCCGAAGCGACGGCGCGCTTAACTGGACGTTGCGCATCGTCGGCCTCGTGGTCGTAGCCGCGTCTGCCTTCTTCCTGTATCGCGGCCTGTCGCTGAACCCCGTGTACGACTACTTCTTCTCGATGACGACCATCCTCGGCATCGTAACCATCGTAGCGGGCTGGCTTGAACCGGCACGACGCACGTTTCGCGATCGATCGCATCGATCGTTGGAACCCGCGCCTGAACGCGCGTAGCCTCGTTGTCTCAATTAAAATCGATGCCCCGGGTGATCACCATCCGGGGCATTTTCATTTTCATCAGACGTTACTCCACATCCCATGCATCCTCTTCGGCCCGCCGTAGGAGCCGATCCATCAACACATCCTGAAATCCCGATCGCGCTTCCGCCTCATCCTTCGGGACGAGCAGTTCGTAGGTGCCGCTTGCCTGTAGTTCCCATGCCGACCGGCTGTCGGCGAGTGCGAAGCGGAGGACCGACGTGATGCGCTTCCGCAGGCTTTCATCGAGAATCGGTACAACAGCTTCGACGCGGTCCTCGAGGTTGCGGCGCTGCCAGTCTGCACTGCCGATGAAGATCTCCGGGGCGCCGTTATTGTGAAAGTAGTAGATGCGGCTGTGCTCGAGAAAGCGGCCGAGAATCGACCTCACGCGGATGTTGTCACTGAAGCCCGGCACGCGCGGCCGCAGGCGACAATGGCCACGCACGATCATGTCGATCTGAACGCCGGCACGCGACGCGCGGTAAAGCTCCTGCGTCATTTCCACATCGTCGTGCGCGTTCATCTTAGCGATGATCCGCCCGGTGCCATGGGTCTGCTGATGCGCGACTTCCCGTGAGATGAGCTCACGAAACCGCCGCCGCATGTCTCGCGGTGCGACAAGCAGCGTCTGATAATGCTGCTCCGGAGCATAGCCGGTCAGGTAATGGAAGAGGTTGATGACGTCCGATGTGACTTCGGGCGCGCTGGTGAACAGACCGAGGTCGCAGTAGAGTCGCGCTGTGGCCGGGTTATAATTGCCGGTGCCGATGTGGCAATATGCTCGCGGGCCGTCATCTTCCTCTCGGATGACGAGCGTCGTCTTGCAGTGCGTCTTCAGGCCGACGAGTCCATACGTTACGTGCACGCCTGAACTCTCGAGCATCTGCCCCCACTCCATGTTGCTCTGCTCGTCAAAGCGCGCTTTCACCTCGACGAGAACCGCTACCTGTTTACCACGCTCGGCCGCGCGTATCAAAGCCTCGACCACCGGCGACTGCTCCGAAGTACGGTATAGCGTCTGTTTGATGGCGACTACTCGCGGATCCACCGCTGCTTCCTCGATGAACCGCTGGACGCTCGTGCGGAAAGACTCATAAGGGTGATGGACCAGCACATCGCGCTGCCGGATGACGTCGAAGATGTCTTGCCGATCGCTGGCCTCTCCTTCATGTAGTAGACGCGCCGGTGATACCGGCTCCCACGGCTCGAACCGGTGCTCGGGCAGGTTCATGTCCGCGAAGATCTCGAGGTCGGAGAAGTCGATCAGCGCATCGTTCTCGTATACGTCGTCCGGTTCAAGCGAGAGCTCGCGCATAAGCAGCAGACGCATCTGCTCAGGCATCGCCGCGTCCACCTCCATCCGAACCACAGGCGCGAAGCGGCGCTCACGCAGCTCTTCCGAAATCATCTCGACAAGGTCCTCGGCCTCTTCCTCGTTTCGGCCGATATCGGCGTTGCGAGAGATCCGGAACGAATGCACGCTCACAACTTCCATCCCCCGAAACAGCTCGCCGACGTTCGCCGCGATCACTTGCTCCAGCGCGACGTAGCCGCCGTCGTCGGGTAGCGCCACCCATCGTCGGCGGCCGGAGGGCACCTTCAGCCGTGCGAAGTGCTCGGTGCCGCGGCGTGGATGGCGCAGTGTGATGGCGAGCGAGAGGCTCAGGTTCGAGATGAACGGAAACGGGTGGCCCGGATCGACGGCCAGTGGTGTCAGGACGGGGAAAACGTTGGAGCGGAAGTACGCGTTGGCGAACTCCTGCTGATTGCGCGGCAGTTCGTTGTAGTCGATGATTCGGAGACCCGCCTGCTGCGCGAGAAGCGGCCGGACGCCGTCGTTCCAGGTGCGGCACATCGCGGCGTACATCGTCTGCGCCGCATCCCCAATGAGCGCGAGCTGCTCTTCGGGCCGCCGTCCGTCGGGGGACAGATGCTGAACGCCTGCCGCAGCCTGACGCTTCAATCCGCCAACGCGCTTGCGGAAGAACTCATCGAGGTTCGTAGAAGTGATCGACAGAAATCGGACGCGTTCGAGCAGCGGATTGCGCTCGTCCATCACCTGCGCAAGTACGCGCCAGTTGAAGTCGAGCCAGCTCAGCTCGCGGTTGAAAATCAAATATGGGTGATCGACATCGGCATCAGGCGGGAGTTCGCGCGGCGCGGTGGCCGTGGGCACGGCAAAGTCCGGCTCAAAGCTTGCCCCGCTCTGCCGGCGACTCGGTTTTCGGTTCCGAAAAATCACTTACACCTCGTTCCAGTCGAGGTACTCGCGCCTCTCGATCTGACCGTGGAGTTTCCGCAGCGCGATCAACTCCTCCAGCTCGTGGCGCACATCCTCTCCCCGCGCCATGCGGTCGTCGTGCCGCCGTTTCACCCGCGCAATCGACTCGCTGACCCGGTCCAGCTTCAGCAACGTCATTGCGCTCGCCGCCGACTCGATCGGGTCCTCGTTAAACTTCGGAACAGCGATGTTCATGTTCCGCTGCCAGTTCTCCGACGGCGCATGCCGATCCACCATCAGACCCGTTACGAACGTCTGCACATTCTGACCGAACGATCCATCCACAAACGGCCTCGGATCGATCGCGCCCTCCTCATACTGCGTGATGAGTCGCTCGATGATCCCACGAACGAGGCCGTCAGAAAACTCGTCCATGGCCATGTTTCCCAGGACGAACTCGACGAGCGGAGCTCCGCCGTCGATCATCAACCTAATCAAGACGTGCTCTTCCGGAAGAGCCTCATCTCGAACGTCTTGCCGTGCTTCCGATTCAGGATATGGCTCGTGGGGATGCTTCACCTCATGCGGTGGCGGTGCGTGCGGAGGCGGCTCGTTTCGGCGCTCACTGCTCGACCTGCGCCGCACGCGTTTGCTGATGCGCCGGAATTCCTCATGCAGGTGGATGACCGGCTTGCCGAGCGCTTCCGCCATCTGATGCAGATACGTCTCCTGATCGAACCGTGAATCGATCGATGCGATGCGTTCGAGGACTTCCTCGAATGCCTGCCGTTCACTCTCGACGTTGTCGAGCTGGCCCTCGGCGCGCGCGCGTATCAGCAGATACTGGACGAACGTCCACTTGTAACCGGTGTTGGTGAGGTAGCTCGCAAGTTCATCCGGCGTACGCTTCTGCGCCAGACTGGCAGGATCCTCGTTGGCGGGAAGTTCGACCACGTAAGGCGTCAATTGCTGCTTGAGCGCGAGATCGACACTGCGCAGGTTCGACGCATCGCCCGCGGTGTCACTGTCGTTGAGGAAGATCACGGCATCGGCATAGCGGCCTACGAGACGCAAGTGATCCGGCGTCAGCGACGTCCCGCACGTCGCGACGACATTCTCGATGCCGCTCTGATGCAGCGCAATGACATCCGTATATCCTTCGACTATGTAAACATCCTTCTTCTCGCGAACTGCACGGCGCGCCTGGTAGAGGCCGTAGAGAACCCGGCTCTTGTGATAGACGCGGGTCTCGGGCGTGTTGATGTATTTGGGCTGATCGGGATCGTCCTCGAGGATGCGTCCGCCGAACCCCACCACCTTCCCTACCTGCGAGAAGATCGGGAACATGACGCGGCCACGGAATCGGTCGTAGTGGCCCTGGCCCGACTTCCTCGGGATCACCAGGCCGGCCTCTTCAAGCGTTTCCGGATCGATGTGGTTGCGCTGCGCATCACGCAGAAGTCCATCCCATCCATCCGGTGCGAATCCGATCCCAAAATGCTTGATCGACGCAGTTGTGATGCCACGGCCGAGGAGATACTCCAGTGCCGGCCGTCCTTCGTCCGTATCTGTGAGCGAGCGATAAAAGAACCGGGCGGCGTGGCGAAGCGCGTGCTGGATGCGCTCGGTCTCGCTGGATGAATCACTCGCGTCGCCCTCTTCCGGCAGCTCGATATTGGCCTGATCAGCGAGAAAACGCACGGCCTCCGGAAACGTGACGTGCTCGATGCCCATCACGAACTGGAAGACATCGCCACCGACGCCGCATCCAAAGCACTTGAAGATGCCCATCCCCGGATTGACGCTGAACGACGGCGTCTTCTCGTTATGGAACGGGCACAGCCCGAACAGATTCGAGCCGCTCTTTTTGAGCTGCACGTAGTCCGAAACGACGTCTACGATATCGCTCGCCGAACGGACTTCCTCAACCTTGTGCTCGGGAATATGCATGCCTCTCCCTCTCGCCGCTTGCAAATCATCTGCCGCGGGAGGTGTCTGCCTGTGCCGCCGGTGCTTCGTCGGCAGATTCAACGGCGCCGATCGGCGGTGGTGTCGAGCACTGGCACGAGCCCAGGCTGAATGTGAGGAGGATGACGAAAAGGAGGGCGTAGGTTCGCATAATGCCGTTTTTAGAGGTGCATCGGTAGGATACAGGGACGTCGCGCCGTGCATGCGGCGCCCTGAATCTAATCAACGAATCGTTGACGTTCCTTGAAAGGACGAAGCACCCGGAGATACTACTGGATCTCGCCCTCGACGTCCCAGCGGCGCGCGAGGTCCTGGATGAAACTGATCTCGCCACCGACGATGATTCCGTCCGCCGAAGCGATGTCGGCCAGGTCGTTCAGCACGGCGACGCGCCGCGGCCGCTCCATCGATTCGTACACGGAGACAATCGCGGTCTCGAGCATCTCATTGCGCTGCGGACTCATGTAGATCAGCAGCACATCGTTCATGACGCGCCGGATCAGTGAGAGCTGACTTCCCGGCTGCCAGTCGCTGAGTTTGACGGACATAGCCTCCATCTCAGACGGATCGAGATCAGCATCAGCGCCGTGCGTCAGCGCGAGGTAAATCAAACCGAGGTCGTGAAGGCGTGTCCATTCCATATTCTTCTTCTCGTTGTTCATTTTGATTGGAGGATATTCATCGGGCGGTCACATCAGGATGCGCCCGCCGTCGATGGACAGAATCGTTCCCGTCATGTAGGGATTTTGCATCAGAAAGAGCACGGCGTCCGCCACGTCACGCGGCGTCCCGACGCGTCGCGTCGGAAGCGTGCGTTCGAGGCGCCGGAGCCGTTCCTCGTCCAATCCGTGCGTGTCTACGAAGCCCGGGGATACGGCGTTGACCCGGATGGGACCAAGTTCAACGGCCAGCGACCGCGTCAGGCCTTCTATAGCGCTGTTGATGGAGGAAACAACGGAAAGGCCGCGAACGGGCATTCGCGCGGCGATGCCCGAGAACAGCGTGATCGATCCGTCATCCGGGATGAACCGCGCGGCCGACTGAGCCGCAGCAAACGCGCCCCAGAACTTGACGTCGAACATCCGCTTCGCTTCGGCAAGATCGATCTCCATGAACGGCGTCGATGTAAGATCGGCGGCCGAGAATACGAGATGATCGATTCGGCCGATTTCCTCGAGGCAGTAGTCCATCGCGCGAACGTCGCGGACGTCTATCACCTTCGTCTCAACGGCGGGAAGTGCATCGGCAACCTCCTTCAGATGATCCTCGGATTTGCTCGCCACGATGACGTGCGCGCCGAGTTCGACGGATGCTTCAGCAACCGCCCGGCCCATTCCGGCACTGCCCCCAATGATCACCACCTTGCGCTCTGAAAGCGGCATGCAGATCGACTGTCTCTGATCAGACTGTCTCTCCGGCCGCTCACATGGAACGCCGGACTTCGCGGTAACGTACTGCCGCCGCTCTCGCCTGACCCCGACGGTTCGAGATCTCTTACATGAGACACGCCGAAGTTACATATGAGGTGCAATCAACCGCGGCGGACATCGAGCAGTTCGCGAGTGAGGTACTGCTGGAGCAGACATTTGAAACGCCGCGCGAGGTAGTCGATCGATATCCGGAGCTTGCGCAGAAAGGGCGAGGAAGCATTCAATCGATCGATGAAATTGATGAAGGTCGTTTCCGCCTGAGGCTCCTCATCCCCGATCATAACGCACTTGACGCTGCGCAACTGCTGAACGCCGTCTTCGGCAACGCTGCCATTCATCCTGGCGTGCGGCTGATGGATTTCGAACCGACCGAAGCGATGGCGCGTCAGGCACCAGGTCCGACGGTCGGCACTGACGGCATCAGAAGGAAGCTTCGGATTCCGACGCGCCCGCTCACTGCATCCGCACTGAAGCCGGTTGGTTTGCCTCTCTCTGAAATCGCGGCGCTGTGCGAGGATTTCGCATCGAGCGGGATCGACGTCATCAAGGATGATCATTACCTCTCAGACCAGCCTGCATGCTCGTTCGAGGAGCGTATCGAACGATGTGCCGCCATCGCAAACGAGGCGAGCGCGAAGCACGGGCGGCCGATCTGGTACGTTCCGAGCATTTCAGGCACACCCGCTGAGGTTCGGCGGCGCGTCGAGTTCGCGCTCGAAGCAGGAGTGAAGTGCGTAATGCTCGCGCCGATGACGCTGGGGCTGCCTCTGATGGCAGAAGTCGCCGCGGATCATCCAGAACTGGTAGTTCTTGCGCATCCAAGCTTCTCTCCAATGGCATCGTTCACGCCCGAGGTGCTCTGGGGGAAGCTCTTCAGGATGTTCGGCGCCGACGCCATCATCTTCGTTAATGCCGGCGGTCGCTTCAACTATTCCGTGGAAAGCTGCCGCCTCGTTGCTGCCACGATGCGCGCCCCACTTCACGGATTGAAACCCGCACTGCCGGTACCTGCAGGCGGTGTTTCTGTGGAGCACGTCGAGGAAGTGATCGGGCGTTACGGCAACGATTGCATGCTGCTCGTTGGCGGAAGCATCCTTAAAGCACGAGATCGACGCGATGCTGCGCGCAGGTTCGTCGCGTCCGTAGAAGAGCACGCGCTGCTCACAGACTGATAGACAAATACGTGGACACCGGAAAAG
>CAZKDQ010000025.1:24327-25945 GCA_964551345.1 uncultured Rhodothermales bacterium | reverse complement strand
CGGAAGCGCCGAACGAGTTCATCGGTCAAGGTGGATTTCCCCGCGCCGCCCGTGCCTGTGATTCCGACGGTAGGTGCAAATCGTTGTTCGGAAGCAGCCTGTGGACGGACCGCCGGCTCGGCCGTCGCAAAGCCATCTCCTTCCGGCTCTTGCGCTCGTTGCTCGATAGCCGTCAACTCTTTCGCAATCGACCGAACGCGGGTACCGACCGCGACGGCGCCTCGCTCCATCGCATCAGACGATGCGTTTTCAGTCCTGCGCCGAACCTCGTCAAGATTATAATCACACTCCTCCAGCATCAGGTTGATCATGCCCTGAAGGCCCATCTGCATGCCGTCGTCGGGAGAGAAAATCTTCGCGATGCCGTAGGCCTCGAGTTCATCGATCTCCTCCTGAACGATCACCCCTCCGCCGCCGCCGTAGATCCTGATGTGCCCTGCGCCGCGCTCCTGCAGGAGGTCGTACATATACTTGAAGTACTCAACGTGGCCGCCCTGATAGGACGAAATCGCGATTCCCTGCACGTCCTCTTGCAGTGCCGTCTCCACGACTTCACTCACCGAGCGATTATGCCCCAGGTGGATGACCTCCGCGCCACTCGATTGCAGAATGCGGCGCATGATGTTGATGGCGGCATCGTGGCCGTCGAAAAGACTGGCGGCGGTAACGAAGCGGATCGGGTTGCGCGGTTTATAGATTGATTCGGCCATGATCGTATGAAAGCGCTTTTCGGTCTCGAGAGGATCGTGTACCGCTGAAGGTTCGGGAGGTTTTCGGACCGAGCGCGGATTTCCCGAACGCGTGTCACGCTCGGCAACATATCGTAACGACGGCGTGCGTGCGTGAATCGAGGTGAACCCGGTACGGCGCGCGATGTACTTGATAGCTTCTTCCGGCCCACGAATCAGAAACATAAATCGACCATGGCTAAGACCATTTTCGTCACTGGAGCATCCGGTTTCATCGGCACCGAGGTTTGCCGCATCGCGCTATTGGAGGGTCACAATGTTGTCGGGCTCTCGCGGCAAGAGCGTCGGGCATCAGCCGGCATGTGGATGGAGGACGTGCGATGGATCCAGGGCAACCCGCTCGTACCGGAGGAGTGGCGGGAGCATCTTGATGGTGTTGATGCCGTGATTCATACGGTCGGCATCATGCGGGAGCGGCCGCAGGAGGGATCGACCTACGAGCGCGTCAATGGTGATGCGGCCGAGATCGTCGCGTGGGAAGCCGAGCAAGCGGGAATTGATCACTTCGTGTTTCTCTCGGCGGAAGGCAACTATCCGTTTGTATCGTCGAGGTATATGGATGCCAAGCGCCGCGCGGAATCGAACCTTCGCGGACGCGGCTTCAAAGAGACGCTCCTCCGGCCGTATATCGTTTATGGCGGAGAGCGAAAGGCCGCGGCTGTCGCGGCATCGGTCATCGAGAGCGGTCGCAAGCTTTCATTTGCGGAGCGCACGCTGACGGCTCGTCGGCCGCTGCATGTAACGCAGGTGGCTTATGCTGCCGTGCGCGCAGCAACCGAAGATGGATTCGACGGCGTCGTCTCGGTGGACAACATCGAGTTCCTGGCGGGCGACCAATGGAAGCAGTACGCTACGGACGAGGACGTGCG
>CAZKDQ010000025.1:2926-24227 GCA_964551345.1 uncultured Rhodothermales bacterium | reverse complement strand
TGCGTTCTGCAGCTCCGCGCATCAGTCACCGGACGCCTCCTCTTCGTCGACCCGGTACGCCAGCGACAATAGGTATCCGTCGATCATAGCAAAGAGCGCTTCCCAATCCCCATCGAGATCCTGAACGTACGCCCGACGGTCATCGAAATCGATGTCCAGTTCGACCGATCGCATCGGCCGGCGTAGGCCCGATCTCAGCGCTTTGACGACGGCTTCTTTTAGCGTCCACACCAGAAGCGTCCCCTGATCGAACGGCACGGGCAGACTCTCCACCATTTTGCGTTCGCGTGGCGATAGTATCCGTTCGTGCAGCTTCGGGTGTGGCGCGCGCATGAACTCCACATCGACGCCGACAGCTCGTTCGGCGATGGCCACCGCCGCCATGTCGCGGCTGTGAGAGATCGAAAGAAATAGGTCGGCATCGGCTACGTCCACAGCGCCGCCCGGCGACACCTGAAGCTCAACGTCATCGATGGGCAACCGAAGGCGGTCAGCGGCTAATAGACGTGCAGCTGCGCGCCCAAGCACGAACGATGTGCGACGCGAGTGATGCGCGAAGGTCTCCAACCGCACCTGCTCCTCCGCCGACAGCATGGCCAAACGCCGGCGTGCAAGTGAAGGCTCATCACGGACGACCTTTAGCCAGATATCATCCGGAAGCCGCATCATGGCCGTCTTGCTCCAATCGCTCGCTGCACGATCATCACCTCACGATCCGTTACTTCCATTCAACCGGGCTTCAGGCGCTCCGACGCCGGTACGTCGGTGGAAGGTCCTCAGTCACTCTTCGTCCGAAGGCGGAATCTGCTCGTCCAGATAACTCTGCTCCTCCGGCGGACGGCGCGGCGACATCGGCTTATGGCGGCTCGGGCTGTCCATCGCGATCTGAACGCGCCGCTCAACTTCGCGATAAATCGAGCTGGCTTCGCGCGCCACGTCCCCGTCATCGATGTACATATCGTGGATGTAAATCGTTTTCCGATCGTGCGAGATGTCGATGCTCAGCGTACCCGGCGTAAGCGAGATGAGATTCGCCATCAACGTGATGGAGGCGTCGGTCTCCACGTCCAGCGGTATCCCGAAGATGCCCGGGTTCACATCCTTCAACGATGGTGACAACACCGTCCATGCGACGCGGAAGCTCGAAAGGACGATCTCCCTCAGCAGCCAGAGCGTCAACCTGATCCAGTAGAAGAAACGGAAGCCGTACCGTCCGTCGCCGCCGAGCAGACCATCAAAAAGCAGAATGACCAGGTATCCAAAGATGAAGCCGACAACAAGCGTGCTCGGCGCGAGCGACGCATTGACGGCACCCCAGACGAAGGCGAGCAGAATATTTAAAAGTAGCTGCGGTTTCATCGGCCCAGGACACTAGAAATATAGATACTTGGATCCATCAACTCGGCGGCAGCGGCCGCGGCGATGTCATAGAACGGGAAAGCGAAGAAGCTGATCGAGAGCGTGATGAGCGCCAGAGCGATGATCGGCGCAACCAGTGCCAGCGGGGCGCGTGGACGATCCTCCACACGCACCGGCGCGGTCTCGGGCTGCTTCTCCAGAAAAGCGTACATCCAGATCTTGGACATCGAGAAGAGCGTCAGCAAGCCAACGGCGAGCGCGATGGCGATTATGACGTATTCCCCCGCTTCCAGCCCCGCTCGGACGATGATTACCTTCGCCCAGAAACCCGACAGCGGAGGAAATCCGGCGAGCGAGAAGGCTGGAATCAGAAAGAGGATCGCCAGATACGGCTTGCTCTTGTAGAGTCCGCCAAGGCCTTTCAGCTCCATCGTTCCCCCGTAATGCCGTGCCACGCCGCTAACGAGGAAGAGATTCGTTTTGACGATGATATGGTGGACGATGTAGAAGACAGACCCCAGGAGCGCCAGCGGCGAAAAGAGCGCCAGCCCGAGGATCATGTATCCGATCTGGCTGATGATGTGGAAGGAAAGGACGCGTCGGAATTCCATCTGCACCGCTGCCCCGAGTACGCCAGTGATCATCGTCAGGCCGGCGATCCAGAGCAGGATCTCGTGCGTGTAGCCTACGTCGCCGATGAAGAGCAGCGTAAAGACGCGGATGAAGGCATACACACCGACTTTCGTAAGCAGCCCGGCGAAGACAGCGCTCACGGTAACCGGAGGCGTGTGGTAGGAATCCGGCAACCAGAAAAAGAGTGGGAAGACGGCGGCCTTGATCCCGAATGCGATGATGAAGAACATCGCGACCGTCGTTACGAGGCCCTGCTGCTCGAGCGTCGGAATCGCCTCCGCCATTTCGGCAAAGTTGAGCGTTCCCGTCATCCCGTAGAGCATCGCAACGCCCACGAGGAAGAACATCGACGAGACCAGGTTCAGGGCGACGTACCTGATGCCGCCTTTTAGCTGCTCCTTCTCGTTGCCCAGCACGATGAGCGCGAAAGACGCCATCAGCATCACTTCGAACCAGACGAAGAGGTTGAAGATGTCCCCCGTCAGGAAGGAGCCGCTCACGCCCATCATCATGAGCTGATAGAAAGGATGGAAGCCGAACTCCAGCCGTCCCTCGTCAACATCCGCAAGAGAATAGACGACGACGGCGAGGCTGATCACGCCGGTGATCACGAGCATGATGGCACTCAGGTGATCGACGACGAATGTGATGCCGATGGGCATCTCCCAGTTGCCGAGGCTGGTGGCAAGAATGCCGTGGCGCGAGACTTGCACCAGCAGAGCAACCGACGCTATCAGGTGCGCCGCGCTGCCGATTACACCAGTAGCGCGTTGACCGGCGATCGACTTCCGCAGCAACAGCGCCACCACGGCGGTAACGACCGGGATGAGCAGCGGAAGGATGATGAGGAGATGAGTCGTCACAGGGCGCAGAGAATAAAATCAAACAATGGGATCCTCACGGAACGCATCGGAATCGGTGGTTCCGGTCGCGCGGTGGGTCCTGTAGACGAGTGCAAGTGTGAAGGAGATGAGCCCGAAGCCGATCACGATGGCCGTCAGAATGAGCGCCTGAGAAAGCGGATTGGCCATGCTCTCCGGGCCGATAGTTTCACCGACGGGAATGATCGGCGGGTTGTCGCGATTCAGGCGCCCAAGCGTGAAGATGACGAGGTTGGCCGCGTTAGAAAGCAGCGTAAATCCGATCACGAACCGCACGAGGCTGCGCCGCAGCATCAGATAAATGGCGGCCGTGACCATGACGCCGACTACTATGGCGAGTAAACTTTCCATATCAACTACTTGGGAAACATGGTTATGCCGCGGCTATCAAGCGCGAAGATGATCCCGATCCCGGCGCCTGCCACTACGAGATAAACGCCCAGGTCGAAAAGCAGCGACGTACCGAGGGTGTACGTCTCGCCTCCCGGCAGCGGGATGTCTACCCACTCGCCGGTCAGAAACGTATCGCCCATCAGGAGCGCGATGACGCCGGCGAGAACTGCGCACAGCATCCCCACGCCGATGAGATCTCGAGGATTGACGCGGAGAGCCGTCGAAGCCTCTTTGATGCCGTGGGAGGCGGCGTAGAACCCGATCGCGCCTACCACGAGCAGGCCGCCGATGAAGCCGCCGCCAGACTCGTTGTGCCCGCGCAGAAAGAGGAAGATCGAAAAGAGCAGCATCAACGGGACGAGCACCCGCGACGCTGACCTGAGAATGATTGAGTCAATCATGGTTCTCCTCCATGGTGGATACCGCGGCCGCCTCGGCGTGCGTCCCGTTCTTGCGGCTGCGGACGGTCAGCCAGACGATTGATAAGACACTCAGGCCCGCCATGGCAATAACGATCGTCTCGCCAAACGTATCGAGACCTCGGAAGTCCACGAGAATGACGTTGACGATATTGCGTCCGTGCGCTTCGACGTAGCTCGCCTGCCGGAAGAACTCGACCACATCGCTCGAGAACGGAACCTCAAGCACGGCGAGCATAACGGCCGTTACCGAGAAACCGCAAAGCGCAGCGATTACGAGGTCGCGTGCGACGCCGCCTTTCTTGGAGGGCAGGCGCTCCCCGCGCGGCAGCTTGACCAGGACGAGAGCGATAATGACGACCGTCAGCGTTTCGACAAGGAACTGCGTCATCGCGAGGTCCGGCGCACCGAAGGTGATGTAGATCAGTGCGATCGAAAATCCTGAGATCCCCAGGATCAGCACCGCAGCGACGCGAAGCCGAGTCGCCGCAGCCGCGATCGCCGCCAGGACCACGGCTACCGCGATCACCCATTCAAAGGCGCGGACATCGGCAAACGATTCAAGCGTCGGGATTGCGAGGTGGTGCTTGATAAGCAACGTCGGCAAGACAAGCAGCGCCGTGAAGGCAAACGACACACCGAGCCCGTAACGCATCACCCCTGTCTGGATGAAGTTCGTCTGACCGCGTGCAAACGCGAGCACGCCGTCGACCGTATGGTCATAACCGTTATCCGGCCCCACAGCAAACCAGCGGTTGAACCATCTCATGCCGGCACTCACGCTGATCTTCTCCCATCCGAAGTAGACGAGCACACCCAGTGCCACTGTGATCGCACTCAACAGCAGCGGCAGGTTGAACCCATGCCAGAGTGCGAGATGAATGTCGATCGATGGTGCGCCAAGGACGGAAGCCGCAGCCGGTCCGATCAGGCCTTCGTCGAGGAGGCCGGGCAGCAAGCCGTAAAGCAACCCGAGAACGGCAAGAACGATCGCTCCCAGCCACAGCGCCACAGGACCGTTGTGCGCCGATTTCGCGGCGTCACTTGGATCACCTAAGAACGGCTTGATTGAAACAACACCGGCCGCGCCTACGATAGCCACATTCGCCAGCACTGCAACTCCGACCAGGATGCCGTAGATCGTCTCGTACTGAAGCGCCGCCTCGTAGATGATTTCCTTTCCGATAAAACCTACGAATGGTGGAAAACCCGCCATCGACAGTCCCGCAATGATCGCGGCGGCAAAGGCGATCGGCATGGTCTTGCGGAGGCCGCGCAGTTCGCGCACGTCGCGTGTTCCTGCCTCATGATCAATGGCTCCGGCTACCATGAAGAGCGACGCCTTATAGAGCGCGTGCACGACAATGAATACAATACAGGCCGTGATCGCTGCCTCGCCTCCCATCCCGAGAAGCATCGTGAGGAGGCCGAGCGCCATAACCGTCGAGTAGGCCAGGATCTGCTTCAGGTCGTTATAACCGAGGCTCAGCCATGCGCTCATCACCATGGTGAAGGCGCCAACGGCCGTCACGATCCAGATCCATTCCGGCGTCCCGCTGAGTGCAGGCGAGAAGCGAGCCAGCAGATAGATTCCCGCCTTGACCATCGTAGCCGAGTGCAGGTAGGCGCTCACAGGCGTAGGCGCCTGCATCGCATTCGGCAGCCAGAAATGAAAAGGGAACTGCGCCGACTTGGTGAAGGCCGCTCCCAACAGGCACAGCAGGATCGCGAGATACAGGGGACTCGACTGGAGCGCCTCCGGCTGCGTCAGGATCTCCGAGATCTCGAACGACCCCGTGACGATCGCCATCATGAAGACGCTCGCCAGCAGTGCCAGGCCGCCGATGTTGGTGACAAGGAGCGCCTGCCATGCCGCTCGTCGTGACGCGGCCTCTTCGTGATGGAAGCCGATCAGGAAGAACGACGTGAAGCTCGTCAGCTCGAAGAAGACGTAAAGCGTGATGATGTTGTCGGCGAGCACCATGCCGAGCATCGACGCCATGAATGCGATCAGGCTCGCGTAGAACCTGCCTGCCTGCTCGTTGCGGCCGATGTATCCCGACGAATAGATCGAGATGAACGTGCCGATCACCGTCACGATGAGCACGAAGAAGAGGCTCAGCCCATCAACGAAGAACGACAGGTTGACGTTGAAGCCCGGCACCCACGGAATCACCTGGCGGATGGCTTGCCCTCCCGCCACCTGTGGGAGCAGACCGGCATAGTAGACGCTGACCGCGGCTGGAACCACAGCGAGCACCCAGCCCGTGTTCTTGCCCGCGATTCGGTAAATAAGCGGCGCACATACCGCCGCCACGAAGCCGATAAGAACGGTTAGAAATATCATCAGCTCTCGTCCGTTTCCTGGTCGCGTTCCTCACTGGCGATACGCCGGCGGATCCGCCGGCGCACGGCTCTTTCGTGATGGACCATCTCGTCGATGACCGTTCCTTCCCAGAGCTGAATTCCGCTCAGATGTGCGGCCCTTCCGATCATATGTGCGGCAACGGGCGAAGTCAGAATCGCGAACAAAATCAGTGCGATCGCACGCGCCCAGATCCCGGTTTCGGGAAAATGGATCATCAGGGCGATCACCAGTAATCCGGAGCCCATAACGCCCGCCTTTGTGGCCGCGTGCATTCGCATCATGAGGTCAGGCATGCGCACGACGCCAAAGGCAGCGACGAAAACGAAGAAGGTACCGGCCAACAGAAAAATGGCCGTCAGAATCTCTGCCATCTAATCCTCACCCTCCAGAGCGTGCACGCGCTCGATATAGCGGGAGAAGACGATCGTGCTCAGGAAGGCGATGATACCAACGACCAGAGCAACCTCCAGGTACAGCGCCTGGTCAGACGCGATCGCATGAACGATCGCAAAGCCGATGCTGATATACGCCAGGAGGTCGACGGCAACGACGCGGTCGGCAAGTGTCGGGCCGATGATCAATCGGTATAACAGAAGCAAGAAGCACACGGCGTGAAAGACGTATGCTATCGTCAGCACTATGTCCATATGCGAAAGGACTGGTTGCGGATTACGACTTCATGGCCCATCGAGATTTTCGATACCGGCTGGCGGTTGGCGGCATCTGCCGCCTGTCGCGTGGGCGAAGCTATCCGATCAGTAGGCAGTAACGACCGGCAAAAAGCAGCCGGTTACAAGGTGCAGGTTGTCGATTTTAACGACGACGCCTTTCCATGCAGGGTTATAATCCTCTCATGGAGAAGAACTCAGGAACCGCCTCTAAAATAAAAAAGGGCGATACTCATAACGTGAATATCGCCCTAACTCGCCGTTCTCTTAACTGCGGCACTTAGCGTTTAGCAGCCGCGTAATTCTCCTGGACCTTCGCCCAGTCTACGACCTTCCACCACTGCTCGAGGTACTCGGGCCGGCGGTTCTGATAGTTCAGGTAGTAGGCGTGCTCCCACACGTCTACACCGAGGATCGGCGTATGCCCCTGCATGTACGGGCTGTCCTGGTTGGGCAGGCCGTAAACCTGAAGCTCGCCGCGATCATCAACCACGAGCCAGCCCCAGCCGCTGCCGAATTGCCCGGCTGCTGCAGAACTGAACTTCTCTTTAAAGTCGTTGAATGAGCCGAATGCGGACTCGATGGCGCTGCCCAGATCGCCGTTCGGCTCGCCGCCACCGGCATTCGGGCTCATGATGTTCCAGAAGAGCGAGTGGTTCGCATGCCCGCCGCCGTTATTACGAACTGCGGTGCGAATCTCCTCCGGCACCTGGTCGATGCCGCGGAGCAGGTCTTCGATTGATTTGGATTCGAGGTCCGATTTCCCCTCGATCGCGCTGTTGAGTTTGTTGACGTAGCCCTGATGATGCTTGCCATGGTGGAGCTGCATCGTCTGCGAATCGATAACCGGTTCGAGCGCGTCGTGTGCGTAAGGAAGATCAGGAAGCTGGTGAGCCATATCCCCTCCCAGGTATTCGTTTATAATTGGGTGACGCTCCGGCTTGATGCCGGAGCTTAAATGATACAGGCTCTCTCAAGAGATGTTTTAGATCGTTTCGCGCCTGTTACAGCGCCTCAAGAACGACCCTGCTCGAGACAGCGCAGCATGTCGGACATCTCACTCTCGGTCAGCAGACCTTCTGTGACGAGTTCTCGCAAGCGCATCCTGATCTGCGCGCGCCTGCCCTCCTCCGCAGGCTCAGCGGCCGGCTCGTGCAACATCACTTCACCCAGAAAGCGGGCGACGTAGGGAGCGGCTTCCGCTTTGCCCGAGAAATCGATCGTCAACTTAAACGTGGCTCGGCCGCGATTGACCTCCATTACCACATTCCGCCCACCGAGTAAGCGTCTCCGTTCAACTACCGAGACGATGTCCCGGTAAAGCACCGTCTGCGCCCCCTGAAGGTCGTTATTCTCGAAGATGATGCGATCGACGAGAAAAAGGGCGCCGTCGCGCGCGTTGCCGAGGAGTGTCGCGTCGTAGAGCGCGTGGACCTCAGACGGCGAGACCTCGCTCGCATAATCCTTTATCGCCGCCTGCAGTTTGTCAGACGGAATCAGGTCGCCGGCGTACAGGCCGTGCTTCGGAGCGTGTGGGAGGAGCTCCGTGATGAGGTCTCTGGTCGGCATACGTTCACGGTTGCTCTGTCTGGATGTCGAAGTTCGAACCGCCCGCCTGCGGCGAATGTCATCAAGCAGCCTCCCTCGAACTCACTGCTACGGCAGCGCGGCAACGACTTCAGCTACCGGGAAGAAGGATGCCGTGACCTCGAGGAGCCCGGGTGCTATACCGAGCACGATCAACAGCAGCGTGCAGACGACAATGACGGCGCCGGAGCTCATGCTAACCGGGAAGTCGTGCGCGCGTACCTCTGCCGCTTCCGGCGTATCCTGGGGCGACTTCATCCAGAAATAGTACAGGATGCGCAGGTAGTATGACGCCGAAGCTGCACTTGTCAAAACCGCGATGATCGCGAGCCAGGTATAGCCCGCATCAATAGCAGGCGCAAAGACCGCGTACTTGCCGATGAAGCCACCCAGCGGCGGAAAGCCGATCAGACTGAACATGAAGACGCCCATCGCAACGCCAAGCATCGGCTTGCGAAAGCCGATTCCGGCGAGTGAGTCCAGCGTCTGCTCGCGGCCCTGCGACGAATCCCATTCGAGCAGTGAAATCACGCCGAAGGCGCCGATGTTCATCACCGAATAGACGAGCAGGTAATACATGACGCCCGAGTACGCCTCCGGTGTGCCGGCCGCGAGACCGACCAGTACATAGCCTGCGTGCGCAATCGATGAGTAGGCGAGGATTCGTTTAACATTCCTCTGAACGATTGCGAGGATGTTGCCCACGATCATGGTAATGACCGCGATCACCGCGAAGATCACGCCCCAATCGATCTCCGCAATCTGGCCGACGCCGTAGTAGAGAACCAGAACGAGCGCGCCGAAAGCGGATGCCTTGGAGGCGGTGGACATGTACGCGGTGAGCGGGGTCGGAGCGCCCTGATAAACGTCGGGCGTCCACATGTGGAACGGAACCGCACTGACCTTAAAGAGGAACCCGACCATCAGCAGGCCGAAGCCTGCCCAGAAAAGAATATTGCTTCCGCTCGCCGCGAGGCCCGGTGCGAGCTCCGTGAGGTACATCGTACCCGTGCTTCCGTAGAGGAGCGCTATACCGTAAAGAAAAAACCCGGTCGAGAACGACCCGAGCACGAAATACTTCAGCGCCGCCTCCACCGCGCCAATGTTCTCGCGCACGAGGCCCGTCATAATGTAGAGGCAAATCGACATCGTCTCGAGCCCGACGAAAATCATGATCAAGCTGTTGGCCGTCGCCAAAGCTATCATGCCGACGGTCGCAAAGAGAATCAGTGCGTAAATCTCACCATCAGGTCGCTCGTTGCGCTTGAAGTACGGGATCGCCAGAATGACGCTCAGGAGCCCGCTTCCGAGAATGATAATGTTGATGAACGAGGCGAAGCCGCCTGCCCGAATTTGATCATAAAAGACGGTGTGAGGCTCCGACGTCAGGTGCACGATCTCCCAAACCAGCGCACCGGCAAGCGCCGCCGCCGCCACCCAGGGAATGGCCGGATCGTTGTTCCGGAACGAATCCCAGACGACGAGCGCAAGACCAATTGCACCTACGACGATCAGTGAGAAGGCGCCAACGATGTCGGCACCGATCGTTGAGTAGGCCTGTGAGAGATCCATGTCCATTTAGTTAACGGCGGCTATGGTGTTAATGCTTTCCGTCCGATGTGTTGATGTCGATCGCCCTACGGCCATCCACCTTACGATCGTTACGTGACGTTCATCCACCAGAGCCAACATTCTATAGTCGATTGATGCGTCAGACCCACGAGAATCCTTCGACAGCACGAGCGAGCTCCACGTCCTTCTCCGTCACTCGATCGCCGGCATCATGCGTCGTCAACGCGATGTCGACGCGGTTGTAGACGTTGGTGAGATTGGGATGATGGTTCATCTCCTCCGCGTGAAACGCCAGCCGCACGATGAAACTGATGGCCGCGCGGAAGTCTTTGAACTCGAATGATTTCCTGAGCTGATCATCCTCATGAACCCATCCCGGAAGCAACTCGAGTTCTTGTGCAATACGATCGGCATTAAGCGGCTGCGTGCTCATCGTTCTCCTCAGTCAGTGGTAGATGTTCTCTTCACCGGCACCTCGTCCTCCTCACTCTCGACGAGCATCTCGGTAGCATCGGCCGCTTCGATCGCCGCGATGCGTTTCTGCTCGATCGTCTCAAGCAGGTACTGCGTCGCCGGTTCACTCCTCTGCAAAAAAGCTCCGGGTGCAAGACCTATGTACAGCATGAAGATCGCAAGCGGCGTCATCAGGGCGATCTCGCGCAGGTTCATGTCCGCCATCGTGCGGTTCTCCTCGCGATCGAGGCGCCCGTAGAACATGCGGTAAACCATGTGGAGAAGGTAAACGGCCGCCAGAATCACGCCCGTCGTCGCAAACGCAATCAGGATCGGATTGCCGATCACGGTGCTGCTGAAGGCGCCCAGCAGGATCATGAACTCACCAATGAAACCGTTGAGGCCAGGGAGTCCGGCTGAGGCTAGCACGGAGAACACCATGAAGAAGGTCAGGATCGGAACGCTCCGCGCGATGCCGCCGAAATCGGACATCAGACGCGTGTGGCGCCGCTCGTAGAGCATGCCCAGCAGAAGGAAGAGCGCGCCCGTGGAGAGGCCGTGATTCACCATCTGGATGAGCGCACCCTGCATGGCTTCCAGATTGAATGCAAACAGACCGAGGACAACAAACCCGAGGTGACTGACCGATGAATACGCGACCAGCTTCTTCGCGTCGGTTTGCACTCGTGAGACAAGGGCGCCATAGATGATGCCGATGATCGCGAGGATGGCAAAGACCATCGCCCAGTCTTGCGCGGCATTTGGGAAGAATGGGAGGCAGAAGCGGATGAGGCCGTAGGTGCCCATTTTCAGCAGCACACCGGCAAGGATGACCGATCCGCCTGTTGGTGCCTGGACGTGCGCATCCGGCAGCCATGTGTGCAGCGGGAAAATCGGGACCTTGATCGCGAAGGCGAGCGCAAAGATCAGGAAGAGCCATGTCTGCGTCCCAAGCGGCACGTTGAACGATAGCAGCTTGAACCAGTCCGTGGTGAAGATGCCATCGTTGACGACATTACCTGCGGCATATCCCAGATAGAGGATAGCCACGAGCATCAGCAGCGAGCCGACGAGCGTGTAGAGCACGAACTTGACCGCGGCGTAGATCCGGTCCTCTCCGCCCCAGATTCCGATGATGAAGTACATCGGGATCAGGGTAAGCTCGAAGAAGATGTAGAAAAGGAAAACGTCGAACGCCGCAAAAACACCCGTCACGCCCGTTTGCAGGATCAGCAGAAGCGTGTAATAGCCGCGCAGGTTCTTCGTGATGTAGTTCCACGACGAAAGGATGACAATCGGCCCGAGGAGTGTCGTCAGCAGAATCAGAAGCAGGTTCAGACCGTCGACGCCGACGTAGTACTTGATGTCGATCGAGTCGGGAAACCAGGACGCCGAGAGATCAGCCAGTTGCGGCGCGGCCGTGGTGCTGACGGCGGGATCGAAGGCCATATACAGGCCAAGCGAGAGCACGAACGTGGCAAGCGTCGTAACGAGCGCCGTCGCCTTGACCGCCTGCGGATTGCGCAGTAGCATCGTCACCAGCGCGCCCGCCAGAGGCAGGAAAATGACGATCGATATCAGATAAGGAATATCCATCCGCAGAATAGCTTTCTCTTGATCCGCGTCGCGTTGACGCCGCGTTCATTCAGAGGAATACGACCAGTGCGAGAACAAGAACGACGCCTAGGAACATCGCGAAGGCGTACGCCTGCACCGCGCCGGACTGGATGTAGCGCAGCCCGCGACCGAAGCCGCTCGTGACGGCGGCAATCCCATTGACGGCGCCGTCCACAACGTACGTATCAAACGCGGCAAGCCCGCGCTCGGAGAACGTCAACAGCGGCCGCACGATGGCGCGGTCATAGAACTCATCCCAGTAATACCTGCCTTCGAAAAGCGTGTACAGGCCGCCAAGCGCACCCCGCAGCTTCGCATCGTACTCGAGCGAATGCCGCGAGTAGGCGCGCCATCCCACAAGCAGACCAATGATCCCCATCAGCGAACCCACAAGAATCAGGATCATCTCGATGACGAGATAGCCTTCGCCAAACGGGCCGACGAGAGGCTCGGCTACCGGACCGCCGAAGGGCGCACCGAGATAGTGGTGAATCCAGTTTTCGAAGCCCGTCAGATGCGTCACGATCGGCGCCACGCCGAGGAATCCACCAAAGATCGACAGCACCGCCAGCACCCAGAGCGGGATCGTCATCGTGGCGGGCGACTCATGTGGCTTCACCTCGCTTGCCATGGGCCAGCGCTCCTTCCCAAGAAACGTCAGCACGTAGGCGCGCCCCATGTAGAAGGCCGTGAGCAGCGCCGTAACGAGGCCGATGGCGAAGACGACGTAGGCGTACGTCTGGCCGTCGTAGCCGTACTCGAAGGCTTTGGCCAGGATCTCATCCTTTGACCAGAAGCCCGCAAGTGGTGGAATGCCTGCGATGGCCAGCGTCGCGATCAGGAAGGTGATGTTGGTCGAGGGCATGTACTTCGCCAGACCGCCCATCGTCCGCATGTCCTGCGCGTCGAACGGCGGCGTGTACTCCTCTGATGTCGGCTGCGTCGCTTCACCTACCGGCTCTTCGCCCGTGCTGCCACGAATAACCCCTCGTTCCTGAAGCTGATGCTCAACGTCGTGCATGCCATGGATCACGCTTCCTGATCCGAGGAAGAGGCAGGCCTTGAAGAAAGCATGCGTCATCACATGGAAGATCGCGACGAAGAAAGCGCCCACGCCCGCAGCCATGAACATGAAGCCGAGCTGCGACACGGTCGAGTACGCCAGTACCTTCTTGATATCGTTCTGCGTGATGGCAATCGTGGCCGCCATAATTGCCGTAACAGCTCCCACGATGGCGATCACCATCATGATCTCCGGCGAAGCAAGCACGAGCGGCGAAAGCCTTGCCAGCAGGTAAAGACCACTCGTCACCATCGTCGCCGCGTGAATGAGCGCCGAAACGGGCGTCGGGCCGGCCATGGCGTCGGGCAACCAGACGAAGAGCGGAATCTGCGCGCTCTTGCCCGTGGCGCCAAAGAAGAGCAGGAAGACGGCCCAGCCTACCGTCGATGACGAGAGCGCCGTGGGATCAGCCAGAAGGGTGCCGAAATCCAGGCCTCCAAGCTCCCGGAAGAGCAGGAACATCGCCAGCAGGAAAGCAAAGTCGCCCACGCGGTTGACGATGAAAGCCTTGTTCGCCGCGGCGCTGTTGCGGCGGTCCTCGTACCAGAAACCGATCAGCAGGTACGAGCACAGACCCACGCCTTCCCATCCCAAAAACAACACAACCAGGTTATCCGCCATAACCAGGTTGAGCATCATAAAGATGAACAGGTTGAGGTAGGCGAAGAACTTCCAGTAGCCTCGATCGCCGGCCATATAGCCGATCGAGTAGATATGGATGAGCGCTCCGATGCCGGTCACTATCAGGACCATGATCAGCGACAGCTCGTCGATCCGATAGGCGAAGTCGATGCTCAGCTCGCCGGCCGCCATCCACGTCCACAGCGTCGTGATTTGAGGGTCGCCCCCGAAGCCGGCGAACATGTAAGCCGCCATGCCGAACGGCAAGGCCACCATCAGCGTCGCGATGCTGCCGATGAGCGCCTCGCTTCGCCGCAGCGCCGGGACGAACAGCCCGAGCAGGCCACAGAAGACGGCGCCCGCAAGCGGAAGCAGAAGGATCAGTCGTACCAGAAACTCAAAATCCATGAGGTCGCTTGATTACGTGCAGTGCGATCGAGCAGCGCAGAAATCAGTGTTTGAGGAGCTGGAAGGCGGAGACGTCGACCGTCAGCTTGTTCCGAAAGAGGGCGATGACGATCGCGAGCCCGACCGCGGCTTCCGCGGCTGCGAGCGACATCACGAAGAAGACGAGGATCTGACCCGATACGTCGCCAAGGGCCTGGCTGAACGCGACGAGCGTGAGGTTAACGCTGTTGAGCATCAACTCGATTGACATCAACACGACGATCGCATTGCGCCGCAGCAAAACGCCCAGAGCGCCGAGAATGAACAGGACGGCACTTAGGCCGAGGTACCAGTTGAGCGCGATTTCTTCCATTCGATCAGATGCCGGGTGAAGCGATGACTCTCGATACGATCAAACGAAGCGGCGTTTGGCAAGCATCACCGCGCCGATGGTTGCCGCCAGCAGCAAGATACCGATGATCTGAAGCGTAAGTGCGTGGCGGGTAAAGAGCTCCAGGCCGATTGCGGTCGCGGTGCCGGTAACTGCGGCTTCCTCTGCAACGACGGGCCCGGGCAGAACATCAAAGCTCGCGGCCAGCACATACGTCAGGAGCCCTAAAATCGCGGCTCCTGCGGCGAAAGACGCAACCACCTTCCAGTTGACTGATTGCAGGCGTGGCAGACTGCCGAGGTTGAGCAGCATGATCACGAAGAGAAACAGCACCATGATGGCGCCTGCATATACCAGTATCTGTATGATGCCGATAAACTCGGCGTGGAGGGTCAGGTACAGGCCGGAAATACAAAACAGGTTGAGGATCAGCCAGAGCGCACTCACAACCGGATTGCGCGAAAGGATCAGCCCGAGAGCAGCGACGACGGCAACGGTGGCCAGAAGAATAAACAGTATCGGGGCGATCATAAATGCGTTTAGACCTCTCGGGCGATACGGGTGATGGGCAGCCTTGACTGCACAGCGGGCGAAGTTACCCAAACGTCTACCGTCGGGCAAGAAAAGAACACGTCAAAGCATAATGAACTCACGACACGATCCTGGTACATCTGCCTGAGTGTCTGTTTCTCATGGGTTTGGATGCGAGGCAGGGACGTCCGCATGCTGCTTCAAACTTGCCTCGTCATGTTCTTCGGCTCGAATTCGGACGCGCCGACCGAACGTGGCCTCGAACAGATCCGATGCGCGGGTGCCTCCCCAGATGTCGAGTTGAGCATCGCCTTTGGTCCGGATCACGATCTCTAGCTCCTCCTCCGTCAGCCGTGAGTGGATATGAGTGACGTTCTGAAAATGGCTGCGCTCGAGGCCTTCGGCTATCCGCAGGAAAGAGGCGAGCTTCTGGATTGTGGAGCGTGTTTCGTCTGAGAGTCGCTGGAACGAATGGTGCCGCGGGCTTGGAAGATTGCCGCGGTGGTAACGGGCCACGTGCGCCATGATGTCGATTTCGCGCGGCACGAAGCCCTGCCAGTCCGACTGCCTGATCAGATACTTCGAGTGCTTGTGATGGCTGCTTCGGCTGATGTGGTAGCCGATGTCATGGAGCAGCGATGCGTACTCGAGCAGCTCGCGCTCCTCCATCCCCAGACCATGCAGTTCTGACGTAGCGTCGAATAGTTGGAGGGCAAGCGCGGCGACCTGGTGCACGTGCCGCCGATTCCACCGAAAACGGAAGCCGTGCTCATAGACCGCCCGCCGCCTTACGTCCGCGAACGGCGCACCCCAACGAAGTCGCTTGCTGTTGGCGCGGATGTAATCCTCGACCATCCCTTCGCGCAATGCGTTGGACGAGATCCGAAGCCGTTGCACGCCAAGGTCTTTAAGGATGACATCGGCGAGCATCGCACCGGCGACTACCTGATCAACGCGTTTCCGATCGATGCCTTTCATCCCGGCACGTTCACTTCGCGTGGCGGTCATGATCTTCTTGGTCGCCTGGCGGAACGACGTCGCATCGAACGGCTGCTGGAAGATCGTAAGCTCTGCATCCCCAAAATAATTGACGTAGACCTGAGCGAGATTCTCCATCGTCCCGGATGAGCCGATGACCTCCTTCACGCCCACGTCGCGGGCGGCAGCCAGGATGGGCTCCAGCTCCATCCGGTAGCGAGCACGAAGTGCGCGGAATTCCTCCTCCCCTACCGGATCCGTCGTAACGTATTCCGCCGTCATTCGCGCGGCGCCCAGCTTAAGGCTTGTGCGGATGAGCACGCGCTCGCTCGTCGCGATGATGAATTCCGTCGAGCCGCCACCTATATCCACAATCAGCGCCGGTTCACGCATTTCCAAGGCGCGTCGAACGCCCTGATAGATCAAATACCCCTCGTGAGCACCGTTGATGACGCGCACGTTGATGCCTGTTGCTTCACGCACACGGATGATAAAATCGCCGCCGTTGTGCGCCTCACGGACCGCACTTGTGGCGTAGGCCAGATATTCACTCACGCCCCATCCGTCGGCAAGCAGCTTCACACGCTCAAGTGCGCGGATGGTGCGCTTGATGGCGGCTTCGGTGAGACGGCGTCCGAGAGTCCCACGCTCGCCAAGTCGCACCATCTCCTTGAAGCGATCAAGGACGTCATATGCGCCGTTTGGGTACGCGTCGACAATGACCGTGTGAAAGGAGTTCGTGCCGACGTCGATGACGCAGACGCGCCTCGGGTGCGGACGGGCACTGCCCTGTTGATCGTCTCGGAGCGGCAGGATGCAAGCCGACCGATACTCAGATTCAGACATGGCTGTGGTGACAATACATGCCGCGTTGGCCTGGGTGAAGATAGAGGTACAGGATAAGGAGAATAGCGCCGGCGGGCTTCAATGCGTCAGCCAAATCCACCGGTGTCGCTAACGAGCCGCGCCTCGTTCACGTATACATCGGCCTGGTGATTACAAACCTTCACTCAAGCCTCGGCTCGCGGCGTTGCGGACGTCGTGGAAGTCGACGTCACGAGGGTTCGAATCCGACCGATCACGTCATCGGGTGATGGAACATCATCTAGCTCCACCGCCACGACCTCGCCGCGGTTGCGATACATCCATTGCTGAACGAGACGGACCTCATCCGCTTCCTCCTTCCAGTACCGATCACTCGCTTCGTCGCGGCCGCATGCAGCGATTGCCTCGCGCAGGCGCGCCCAGGAATTCCCGTCGTCGTGCAATAAAACCTCGCCGACGAGGCGGCCACGGCCGATTATCAGTGCGACGCGTTCGCCGTCTGAGCGGCGCCACAGCGCAACCTCGTTCTGGCGGAAAACCGGACGCGCGAGATCACGCTGCTGATCGAGTAGCGACTTCAGACGCGTGATTGCGTCGCGGTATTCCGATGCCGTCTCGAAATCAAGCTCGGCCGCAGCTTTCTGCATCGAGCGCTGCAGCGACTCTAGAACCGATGAGTCCTCGCCCGCAAGGAAACTCCGGACTCTCTCCACCTCGATTCCATAACCGTCGCGACCGCCGCTCACGCACGGCGTGTGTGGGCAGCGGCCCATCGACGCGAGCGCACAGGCTCTTCCGCGCGCAAGCGTTGCGTCTTCGCATTCGCGCAGGCCGAAGTGCTCATCCACCAGCTTCACCAGGAACTCCGCCTCCTGCCGATTAGCAAGCGGTCCGAAGTACTCAGCTCCATCAGGATGCGCGACCGAACTGACCGTCAACCGCGGAAACGGTTGTCGCACATCGAGCCGCAGGAACGGCCGCGCGCGGTACTTCAGTTGTGCACGATTGAAGCGCGGCAGATGCTCCTTGATCAGGCGCGACTCGAGGAGCATCGCGCCCAGCTCTGAATCAGTCGTCTTCCAACCAATGTCGCGCACTTCCCTGACGAGCTGCCGAAGTCGCTCGGGATGTGCCTCCACCGCGTTGAAGTAGCTTCGGACACGCATGCTAAGACGCCGCGCCTTTCCGATATAGATGATGTCGCCGCGGCCGTTCTTCATGAAGTAAACGCCCGGCGCGTCAGGAACGGTCGGGAGGACGGATGTGCGGATGTGCTCGATATGAGCGGAAGCACGCTGAATCTGGCGATAGGAGCGGTGCTGAAAGGCGATCAGCGACTCGACATCCTCGATATCAAACTCGGATCCGAGCTGAGCCAAGAATCGGATGAGGACGTGCGCTGTGGCCTCTGCATCGCCGAGAGCGCGGTGCCGGCCATGGATGGGGATGCCGTAGAAGTCGGCGATGCTCGCCAGACTCTTCGATCGCAGCCCTCGCAAGAGGCGGCGCGCAAGGCGCAGCGTGCAGAGGGATTGGCAGTTCCACGACGCCTGGCCGCAACGCGCAAGCTCCGCCGCTATGAATCGCTGGTCGAAGGAGAGGTTGTGCGCGACGAAGATGTCGTCGGCGAGGAACTCAGTCAGCCACGGCATGACGTCGGCAGCTCTCGGCTTGCCGAAGACCATGCCGGTGGTGATTCCCGTGATGCGCGTGATGCGTGTGGGAATCGCGCAGCCGGGATCGATGAGCTGCGAGAAGCGCTCGACGATCTCCCCGCCGCGCACCCTGACGGCGGCAACCTCGATGATCCGATCAGCCTGTGCGCGGACGCCTGTCGTCTCGGTATCGATTACGACAAATCCTGCGTCGTCAATCCGCATCAGTACGCGCTACTCATAGAAGACACATGTGACGGGCGAATGGTAGACACACCATCGCAAAGATCAAAGCCGTCAATCCTGAAGAACGCTCGCAGACGATGAGGCGCGCAGCCGCTGCGTTTCGGCGGCGAGGTCGAGGTCGAGCAGGTCAGCGATTACGCGTGCCGGATACGTGTTGTCGTGATTGCCGATGAAGAGATCCCGCCCCGGACCGGCGGCGAAGAGCTTGACATCGACGGCAGTGTGGCCGCCTGTCGTCCAGCCAATTCCGGCGCGATTCCCGATCACATCAGCCAGCGCCCAGTTGAGTCGGTTTTCGGCAACGCCGGTGTTCAGCGCGTCGATCTCGTCTTCGGTGAGATCATTCAGGCCCGTGTAGTTAGCGATGACGTCTGCGATGTCACCACCCTGTTCGATCGCCCGGATCATCGGGCCATGCGACGAGCGGATTCCGTGGAGGACCTCCGGTTTCCACTCATACTGCCCCGACCGCCCGAGAGACATTCCACCGGTCTCATGATCCGCCACAGCGACCAGCAGCGTGTTGCCGTCAGCTTCCACGAATTCGAGTGCAACGGCGAGGGCCTCATCGTAAGCCAGCACGTCATGAAGCGTGCCCGCGATGTCGTTGCTATGGGCGGCATGATCGATTCGCGCTGCCTCGATCATCACAAAGAAGCCGTCATCGGATGCCGAAAGCCTGTCGATGGCGAAGCGCGTCAGCTCAGCCAGACTCGGCTCGTCATCCTCCCGATCAATATCGTACGAAAGGCTGCTCTCGTCGAGTAATGCCAGAAGCGGCAAAGATGCATTCAGCGTCTCATCCCACGTCGACGTGACCGTGTAGCCCCTCGCGACCGCGTCTTCGAGCACGTTTCGATCGTCATCACGGATTCCGCCCATGCTCTCGGGCAGGAAGTTTCGGCGGCCGCCGCCGAGGATCAGGTCGGCGCCTGAATGGATTTGCTGCTCGGCGATGTCAGCTTCGGATGCGCGACGTGGGACATGGGCCGTGAATGCGGCCGGTGTTGCGTGCGTCACGCGTGTCGTCGAAACGATTCCCGTTAGCATGCCGCGGGTGTGTGCGGCTTCGAGGAGCGTGCCCAGCGGCGCTCGCGTCGTATCGACGGCTATCGATCCGTTATAGGATTTGACGCCGGTCGCGAAAGCTGTGGCGCCTGCAGCGGAGTCCGTCACGCGGCTGCTTGTGGAATAAGTGCGGATTGATCCGACTTCAATGTTATCCATTACGAGCTCGTCCGGCCCGCCCAGCACATCACGCTGATAGGTGCGCGCCATCGTCGACATCGCCGGGCCAAAGCCGTCCGCAATGAACAGGATTACGTTCTTTGGAGCATCGACGGGAGCTTCCTGCGCCGAGACAAGGTGCGCCGGTGCGGCAACGAGGAAGAGGATCAGGAAGAGAAAACGCATAGCGGGCGGCGATGTCAGTCACCAGGATCGAGTCGCGCGCGCTTGGCACGCAGGCGCGCCTCGCGACTGAGAGAATAGTTATGGTCGAAGAGCGCGCTCTCCCACGATCCATACTGTGGATTCGGGAGCATGAACCAGCGCTCGCCCCAGTACTCGGAATAGGGCTCGACCATCGCACGCCGCACCTCAACCGATTGCTCCGCATCGGATATGAAGTCGCCGAGATTATCGCCGATGAGCATCAGGATGCGAAACTGATCGGCGACCGCCGCGCGTCGGGTTGTCTTGTCGCCGGTATTCCAGTCCGCTTGCTCGCCGCGGGAGACGACGGCGTCAAACTGGTCGGAAACCGGAAATCCGAGCGCGAGAAGATTGGCACGCGTCGAAGGCTCGGTCTCTGCGCGACGGTTGCTGAGGTAGACGATCGCGATCCCGCGCCTCTCCGCTTCCCGGATGAACTCGAACGCTCCCGGAATTGCGGTCGCATCCTCCTCCCTCACCCAGTCCTGCCATGTGGCTGTGTCGTACTCTTCGTTGTTGAGAACGAGGCGCGCCTGGTAGCGCGAGTTGTCGAGCACCGTCTCGTCGATGTCGAGCACGACGGCAGGCGGCAGCGTGCCATACGAGCCGATCTCCTTCTGCTCGATCGACGCGGTCCAGAATGTATCGGCCAGCGCGTCGTCGAGGCGATGCGTGGCGAGCTGGTAGACCTGCTCGGTAAGCGCCGCGAACTCGACGGACGTCTGCGTCCAGAGCACGCTGTGCAGGTTTTCATTGGTGAGGCTATCCCGCAAATCAATCGTGGCACTGCGCGGGGCGGTGCAACCGACGACGACGATGGAGAACAACAGGCAGAACAGTGGGACGTGTGACAGGGGTTGCCGCATGGCGATCCGGAGGTTGCTAGACGGATCATCAAGATAGCCGCTACAACGGGAGATCGAAAGTGACGGAATTCGGGGGTTATCGACGATCACTCGCCGGCGACTCGCGCGAGCTCCTCTCCTCGTTGAAAGCTCTTCAGGACAGCCACTCTTCCTATATCCCCCACCTCGATAACCGCGATCGCGCCCTCATCGAATCGGACCTCCGCACCACACAGATCGTGCACGATCATCGACATATCGGGCTGGTGGCCGATCAGCATCAGGACCTCGTCACGCTCGTAGCCCTCGGCAAGCTCGAGCACATCCCCGGCCGAGGCTCCGGGTGAAAGCAGCCGATCGATCTCCACATCGACA
>CAZKDQ010000025.1:0-2826 GCA_964551345.1 uncultured Rhodothermales bacterium | reverse complement strand
ATGCGCGCATATTATCCAAATATTTCCAGATGAAATGGCGCGTCGTCTCTTGTTTCCCGACGCAAGATCCATCCAGTATTGATCAGGGAGGACACTTTACTATGAAAGTTACCGTCATCGGCGCAGGCAACGTCGGCGCGACCGTCGCCGACACCCTCGCGCAGAAGGACATCGTCAAAGAGATCGTACTCGTCGATATCGTTGAAGGGATGCCGCAGGGCAAGGCGCTCGACATCCAGGAGGCGGCGCCCATCCACCTCTTCGACACGCGCGTGACGGGTACGAACGATTATGCTGATACCGCAAACTCCGACATCTGCGTCATCACAGCCGGTCTCCCGCGCAAGCCTGGAATGAGCCGCGACGATCTGCTGTCGAAGAACGCGCAGATCGTGAGCTCCGTCACGAAGCAATTCGTGGAGAAGAGCCCCAATTCGATCATCATCGTCGTTTCCAACCCACTCGACGTGATGACCTACGTCGCACACAAAGCCAGTGGCTTTCCCAGCAGTCGCGTGATGGGGATGGCCGGCGTGCTGGACACCGCGCGCTATCGCGCCTTTCTCGCGATGGAGTTGAACGTATCGGTTCGCGACATCCAGGCGCTGCTGATGGGCGGCCACGGCGATACGATGGTCCCGCTACCGCGCTACACGACGATCGGCGGGATTCCGCTGCCCGAGCTTCTCGAAGAAGGCCGTATCAATGAGATCGTTGACCGGACGAAGGTCGGTGGCGGCGAGATCGTCAAGCTGATGGGCACTTCGGCCTGGTACGCTCCGGGTGCAGCGGCTGCGGAGATGGTCGAGGCCATCGTAAAGGATTCGGGTCGCGTGCTTCCATGCGCAGCCATGCCGTCGGGCGAGTACGGACTGAAGGATCTCTTCATCGGATTGCCTGTGCGCCTCGGGCGAAACGGAGTCGAGGAGATCGTTTCCGTCGATCTGAACAGCGAGGAGCAGGAGATGCTGGAGACGTCAGCAAAGCACGTTCGGGATGCGGTCGCAGACCTCGATCGGATCCAGGCGGGCTGAAATTTAGTGCCTGCTGCCTGCATCAAGGGTCGCTCTCGGCGGGGCGGCCCTTTTTGTATGTGATCACTTCATGCGGCGCGTCGCAAGCTTCACCTCAGCCCGCGCTCGAGTTGATCCACTTCCCGGTTGATTTCACGCACCTCCGCCATGATCTCAGCACATTCCGGCCGGCTGCATGCGCGGTTAAGGAGGTCATCGCGGCGCTTTTTTAGTAGCCTCACCGCCTCCTTCCGGGATACACGCCGCGCCAGCATCCGGTGAATGGCACTTGTACTCTCTTGCATCATAGCGGCTCGCGATCGACTCGTTCACACGTCACTGACGATCCCACGAGCGAATGCTCAAACGGATCCTCCCCCGACCGATTCCGTACCGTCGAGGAGATCAGTAACGGCTGCAATGTCACATCATCATCACCACCACCACCACCATCACCACGTGCCCGCTGACGGGCGCGACGGTGCCGGCATCCGCCTGCTCATCGCGATCGTGCTTAACGGCACCATCACCATTGCTCAGATCGTCGGCGGCGTCATTTCGGGGTCGCTTGCTCTCTTGTCGGACGCGCTGCACAACCTGAGTGATACGACGTCGCTGGGAATCACTTACGGAGCGCGCCGCGTCGCTCGCCGCGAGGCAACTCAGCAGAAGACGTTCGGCTACAGAAGGATCGAGATCATCGCGGCGTTCGTCAACCTGATCACGCTGGTGATCATCGCGCTGTATCTGGTGAAGGAGGCGGTCGAACGCTTCGCCAACCCGCAGCCGATCGATGGGACGGTGATGATGATCGTCGCCGTGATCGGGCTCGTGGGCGACTTCATATCCGCAGCGCTGCTCTACAAGGATTCGAAGGGAAGCCTCAACATCCGGAGCGCCTTCCTCCACACGCTCTCAGATGGTGTGTCCAGCGTGGCCGTCGTGCTTGGAGGCTACCTCGTCCTGAGTTACGGCGTGTACTGGGTCGACCCGCTTCTGACGATCGGCATCTCGATCTATCTGCTCATCCACAGCTACCACATGCTGCGGGAGACTGTGGACATTCTGATGCAGAGCACCCCGCGTGACGTCGAATTGCCGGAGCTCCTCGACGGCGTTCGGCAGATCAAAGGCGTCCTCGACATCCATCATGTGCATGCGTGGCAGCTCGATGAGATGCAGCGCGCGCTGGAGGCGCACATCGTGATCGATGAAGAGAACCTTTTCAGGATGGAGGAAATCAAGGCGAGCATCAAGGACTACCTCCTCGAGGAGCATCGCATAAGCCATTCGACGCTCGAGTTCGAGAGCATCCCGTGTGATGAGGATGCGGTCGGCGACTGTTACGAGCCTGTGGGGGAAGCGCTCACCCAGCCGGGCGTCTAAAGATCACGACGTGTTGCTGCGGCAGAAAATCGCGCGTCTCGACCCATTCGTAACCCGTTGCCTCGACTTCAAGACGGATCTGCGCCTCGGTCATCCGATGATCAGCCTCCACGTTGAGCGTGGCGTCTTCACCCCTGTATTCGACGATCACGAGGTAGCCGCCCTCCCGTAAACCGCGATAGATCCCGTCGAGCATCTCGCGGGGATGGGTGAACTCGTGATAGGAATCCACAACGAGCGCGAGATCAACGGCGGTCTCGGGAAGGTGCGGATCGGTCGGCGTACTCTTGATCGTCTCGATGTTCGTGGCGCCGTGCTGCTCGATGCGATCCTCGATCAAGCCGATCATCACCGGATCGATGTCAATGGCAAGCACGCGCCCGCGCGCAACGACTTCGCTGAGACGGAACGTGAAGTAGCCTGTGCC
>CAZKDQ010000024.1:18790-26396 GCA_964551345.1 uncultured Rhodothermales bacterium | reverse complement strand
AAAATAAACCGTCAGTCCGATGATGTCGTTGAGCGTCGTCACGAACGGGCCCATGGCGCTGGCGGGGTCGATCCCCATCCTCTTCAACAGAAACGGCACGAAGGCGCCGTTCGTGGTGGCGAGCACGATCACCGTGAACATGGTCAGGCTTACCGTTAGGGCAAGCCTTGGCAGATCGCCGATGCCGAGCAGATAGATCATCACGCCGATCAAGAGGCCGAGGATCAGGCCGTTCAATATGGCGACGGAGCCCTCTTTGGCGAGGCGTTTGAATGCATCGCCGAGCCAGAAATCACCAGATGAAAGTCCCTGCACGGCAATCGCTGCACTTTGAACGGCCGCGTTTCCTCCCATGGCCGTCACGACCGGGATGAACATCGCCAGCACGACCGCTTGCTCGAGGCCTTCCTCGAACGTCCCGATGACCAGGCCGGACATGCCCGCGCCGAACAATCCCAGCAGCAGCCATGGCAGGCGCCCGCGCGAAATTTGAAATATGGAGTCAGTCGGCTCCTCGCCGGCCGAGACACCGTGCATCAACTGGAGGTCTTCCTCGGCCTCCTCACGGATGACGTCGACGACGTCATCGATCGTGATGCGTCCGATGAGCACGCCATGCGACGTCACGACCGCGAGCGACACCAGATCATAGCGCTCCATGATGCGCGCCACCTCCTCCTGGTCGATGTCCGGCGTCACCGAAATCACGTCTCGCTCCATCACGGAGGCAACGTGCTCGGTAGCAGGCGTCAGCAGCAGGTTCTTCAGCGAAACCGTACCGATGAGTATGTTCTGCTCGTCGATCACGAAGACCGAGTAGATCTGCTCAACGAGCTCGGCATGACGGCGAACCTCCTCCGTGGCCTCGGCGATCGTCCAGTCCGCAGGCACGGCGACGAGCTCCGTGCCCATGATGCCGCCCGCCGTGTCATCCGGATAGGCGAGCAGATCCCGAATATCGCCCGCATCCTCAAGCGCCGGAAGGACTTGAAGCGTGACGTCGTCCGGCAGCTCGTTCAGTACGTCGACAGCGTCGTCCGTATCCAGCTCGTCCAGAAGTGACGCAACGCGGGCATGCTCGATGTTCTCGAGGAGCTGCGTCCGCACGTTTGTCTCGAGCTCCGGCAGGACGTCCGAACCCATCTCCGTCGGGAGGAGGTCGAACAAGTGGCGGGACTCGTCGATCGGCAGGTGCCGCAGCAGCACGGCCAGATCAGCCGGATACATATCCGTGACGATATTGAGCACCATCGCCGGCTGCGCCGTCTGGATCAGCGTCGAGATGTCCGAGACGAGCTGCTCATCCACTTCCAGCGTTCCGCCAGTGCGTTTGGTGTCGTCTGTGATGGGCGGTTCCGACATCGAGAAGGGATTCTACTACGTGATGGCGTGGCTGAGCGGACCCGGCAAGGTACGAACTCAGGCGCGCTTTCCGGTATGGAGGCCGCGAGCGAGGGCAACAAAATCGGAAGGCGTGAGCTCCTCCGCACGAAGCGCTGCCCATGGATCCGGAAGCTCGACGCCCACGTCATCCGTTACCCGCCGCAAGCTGTTGCGCAACGTCTTCCGTCGCTGATTGAAGGCGGTCCGTACGACGCGCCGGACGAGAGCGTCATTCACATCCGGATGCGGATCATCCACACCAAACGTCAGCCGGACGACCGCGCTGGTGACATCCGGGCGTGGCACGAACACATTGCGCGACACGCGGAAGAGCAGCTCCGGCTGTGCATAGAGCTGCGTGATGACGCTGAGGATCCCGTAAGCTTTGGTTCGCGGCGTCGCAACGAGGCGCTCCGCAACCTCCAGTTGCATCATCAGGACGCACCGGCTGACGGCGCGTCGTCCATCGATCAGCGAGAAAAGGATCTGGCTCGTGATGTAGTACGGCAGGTTTCCGATAACGGTAACGTCGCCACCAAGCTCTGATGCGAGCTTCGCCCAGTCCACCTCCAGCACATCCGCCTGCCTGACGTCAAGTCCCGGCAGCGATTCTTTCAGATGCTCAACGGCTCGCTGGTCGATCTCGATCGCGGCGAAGCGCTCGTACCGCTCCATCAACAATGCCGTCATCGCGCCCGTGCCGGGCCCGATCTCGATTACGGGAGCATCCGGTGGAGCATCGAGCGCATCAACGATCTTGCGAACCGTGTTCGGATCGACGAGAAAGTTCTGGCCGAGCGATTTCTTCGGTCGAAGCACGCTGCGTCAGCCACCCGCAACGGTATCGGCCGGCGCCACGAGGCCGATCTGCGACACGGGAAGGACGCCCGCTTCTTCCATCATCTCCTCACGCCGCTGAAGCTCCTGCTCCCATTCGTAAAGCTGACGCCGCTGCGCCTCCAGCATCTGATACGTCTCATCCAAAGCCCGCTCGCGCTGCTCGAACGGCGCCTTCTCGACGTACCCACGCTCCTCGAAGTATCGCTTGAAGAGCCAGTTCGACTTCGCGGCCTCCATCAACTCCGAAAAACGGAAGGCGCCGAGCGCGCCCCAGTTGGCCGCATTCTCGGCACTGGAGGTGATGGATCGGAGGTCGCGCGAAATCGCGTTAAGCGTATCTGACGTCGCGAGGAGTGAGTTGTAGACGCCGGGATCGTTGAGCATCATAGCGAGCGTGCCTTCACCGGCATCGACTTTTGCCAGGATGCTGTTGACGCCGCTGGTTGCCTGCTCGCCGAGGTTCACGAGCGTAACCGCGTTGTCTGCCAGTGAGTTAAGAACCCGGCGCGTCTCCGTCGTCGTCGCCAGAAATTCCTGGTAGAGGGACGGATCGTAGATGATCTTACCGAGCGTGCCCTCCCCGTTCTGCACGTCGATCATGATTTGCTGGAACGTCTCGGCGGCAGAGTCAAAGCGGTCGACCGTGCTGAGCATGTTGTCCGTTATCTCGTAGAGGTCGAACGGATCGATGCCGGCGATGAACTCGCCTTCCTCGACCGGCGCGGCAATGCGCTCGGCCGCCGGTGTAACGAGCACCACGATCTGGTTTCCGACAAGGCCGTCGGTTTTGATCTGCGCCTGCGTGTTCGCCCGGACGAGGTGGCGCGCACGATCTCGAATGGCCATGGTGACCGTGATCTTCTCACCGGGCCGTTCCGGCAGACTGACCGTCTCCACCCTCCCAACGCTCACGCCCTGATACTGCACCGACGCACCGGCCTGCAGCCCCGCGACGCTCCCGTATCTCGCCCTCACAAAGAAGGTGTCACTCAGGAGGAACGACCGATTTGCAATCGCAAAAAGTCCGATCAGAAAAAGTAGAATGCCGGCAACGACGAGCAGGCCGACACGGGCTTCACGAGACATGGCTCACCCGAAGAATGTTGACTGAGGTGGACGGAGGAACGACATTCACGGCGCCGCAAATCGTTTCGGTGCAACACTTACGCTCCATAGAAGTTGCGCGCCTCCGGGTTATCCGTGCGCCGCACTTCCTCGAGCGAGCCGCTGGCAACAAAGCGTCCTCCGGAGAGGAAATGCACGTCGTCGGCGATGATTTCGGCGCACAGTAGATCGTGTGTGATGGCGACCGAAGTGATCCCGCGTTCATCGCGCAACCGGACGATGAGTTCGGAGACGGTGCGGACTGAGACGGGGTCAAGACCAGTCGTCGGCTCGTCGTAGAGCATGATGTCTGGTTGGAGGATGATGCTCCGCGCCAGCCCGATGCGCTTGCGCTGGCCGCCCGAGAGTTCTGCGGGAAGGCTCGGACCGGTGTGCCCCAGCTTCACCCATTCGAGGGTTTCCTCGATGCGATCCTTCCGCTCGCTGCGCTTCATGCCTGAGTGCCTCTCCAGGAGGAAGTCGAGGTTTTCGTACACGGTCATAGAGTCGAAGAGTGCCCCGCCCTGGAAAAGGTAGCCCGTGTGGAGGCGCATCGCATCGAGTTTGTCGGATGAGAGGTCGTTGACGCGCATGCCCATCACCCAGATCTCACCCTCATCCGGCTCAAGCAGGCGAACGATGTGCTTGAGCAGCACGCTCTTGCCCGATCCCGAACCGCCCATCACGACGGCGGAGGTGCCTTTTTCCACCGACAGGGAAATCCCCTTCAACACGTGCATGTCGCCAAACGACTTGTGCACGTCGCGCAGTTCGATCAGGACGTTCTCCGGAGGCGGCTGAGATCCATCCGATGAACGCTCTGCCGCGGCCGTATTGAGATCAGCTTCCGACATCACCGAAGAAGAGAATGGAGAGGCGGACGATGACGACGTCTGCGAGGAAGATCAACAGCGATGAGGTGACCACAGCCTGCATCGCCGCCTGACCCACCTCTCGCGTGCCGCCGCGTACGGTGAAGCCGAGAAAGCAGCTCACGATCCCGACGACGAATCCGAAGATGCTCGTCTTCATCGTATCCGCGACGATGTCGACGAAGCGAACCGATTCGAAAGCCGTGCTGATGAAGACGCGGTAGTCCATATCGGCCGTCAGCGCGGATTCAAGGTAGCCGCCCGTGAGCGCGATCACGTCGGTCCATACCGTCATGATCGGGAACATGATCACGCAGGCCAGCACGCGTGTGACGACCAGGTAGTGGAACGGTTTGAGCGCCGCGACTTCCAGCGCATCAATCTGTTCGGTGACACGCATGGAGCCGATCTCCGCGCCGATCCCGGCTCCTAGCCTTCCGGCCAGAACGAGCGACGTCAGCACCGGACCGATTTCCTTGATGATCGATAGTGCGAGCATGTTGGGCAGCACGGCCTCCGCGCCGAAGCGAGCCAGCGTGCCGCGGCTCTGCATGGCCAGCACGAGACCGATCGCGAAACCGGTGACGGACGTCAGCAGGAAGCTCTTCGTGCCGACCTCGTCCATCTGGCGGATGAGCTCGCGGAACTCGAAGGGCCGCCGCCAGAACCGCTTGAAGAACTCGCCCACAAAGGATGCGAATTCACCGGTGCGGGCCAGCGCGTTGTGGAACGCCGAATCCGGAGCGAGAACGGAGGATCGTTTCGTCATGGGGCGCAAGATACGCGCTGGAGCTCAGGCTGTCACACTTCGGCTTTGCCCCGCGCGCCGGTCAGTAGGAATACTCCCAGAGGAGGTTGAATCGCAGGTTGGAGCCGTCGCGCACGAGCCGTGTCAGAAGCCAGTTGGTGACCTCGTACTCGAGCGTGATGCGCCGCGCGAAGTCTTCCCGGTAATCGATCGCCGTCTCATCCGTGCCGAAGGCTATCGGTTCGGAAACAGCCACATAGAGCCGTCGCGTCACGTATTTGCCTGCCGTGATGCGCGTACCGAGGAGCCCGTCCTGCTCGATCTCGATGACGTCGAGTCCCAGTTCTTCACCCGCGACTCCTTCTACCCAGCCCGTCACCTGCGTCAGGAAGGCGGCGGTACCGAGCTCGCCGATCGCTTCGGCCGCTCCGCCCGATCCGCCAAGCTGAAAGCCTTCGCTCGCCGGACGTCCGGTTGCGATGTAGGCGACGATGTCGGCCATGTCGAGGCCCGGCGGGTTACGCGATTCGAGCGCCAGGTCGAGGCTGTCGAGCCGGCCGGTTACGCCGAGCACGATCACGACCTGATCCTCGCGGCTATCGCGTGAGCGCACCTGGTATTCGGCTTCGAGCTCGAGCAGCATGTCCTCGATCGGGCCGTTGAACTGCACGATTCCGGTGGTGATTTCGAAGACGCGGCCGAACTGCCGAATGCGGCTGCGTTCAGGGATGACCTCGATATCGCCGAAGATCGCCATCTCTCCCATCGGGCGCTTCGAAACGTCGAGGCGGCCGGTGAACTGGATGTCCATGTTTGGATTCTGGCGCGAACGCAGCCACGTATTGCGCTCCGTGCGAACGCTGATATCCATCGTCAACGCCTCGAAGAAGTCAAATACAGCCGTGTCAACTTCGCTCGGGCGGATGCCGAATCGCTGCTCGAGCAGTCGGAGATCCTCCGCAGTCAGCTCAACCTGCTCGGCTGTCGCGCCGTCGGTGAGGTAGATGTCGCCCGAGACGACGGTCACGTTGCCCCTCAGAACGGGTGCGCGGGCGGTTCCAGTGAGACTAAAGTTGCCGTCCGCCACGATTCGATATTCATCGGAATCCGCAGCCAGGAACCGTGTGGCATTCGCGCGGAGGTTGTATTCGTAGTCGGTCAGCGATGTCAGATTCAGGCTGCCGCTAGCCTGGGCGCTGCCTGATCCCGACTCGGCGACGGCCCGTGCGATCTGTATGGTGTTCTCCTGCAGCGTCGCATCGGCTTCGACATTGCGCAGCGTAATGCCGATCGCAGGCAGCGCCAGCGTTCCTTCGCGCAGCGTCGCCTCGCCGTTGAGCACCGGATCGCTGAACGTGCCTCCGACGAGGATCGTGCCGACGAGGCGGCCATCGAGCCGGTCGATCGTCTCGCGATCCATGAATGGCATGAGCCAGTTGATGGAGAAGTCGTTCGAAACAACCGTCAGGTCGACCTCCTCCTGCATCGGCTGTTGCTGCGCGCGCACGGCGACGCCGGGGCTCGCATCCTCGGGCGCGCGCTCGACGAGCCGGAGGTCCATCGGGATCGTGCCCTGCGCGGTCAGGTTCGATCCGTCGTCGTGCGTCAGGAGCGCATCGATATTGAGAGCGAGGTCCTGGTAATCGAGCTGGAGATCGAGCTCACCGACATCCTGGCCATCGGACGTCAAGTCGGCCTGGAGCAAACCACTGAGCCGCGGCGCTTCGGCAGCGCCGGTGAGGTCGACGTACCCGCTGACGACGCCGCCGAGGCCCTCGAATCCAATCAGATCCGTAATGGCATCGACGCGAAAGCCTTCGACGGTCATAACAAGGTTCTGCTGACCATCGGGATCGATCACGCCGTCGACGGCGATCTGTTGATCCCCCGAATACAGTAGAAGATTGCTGACGCGGATCTCCTCACCATAGGTGACGACAGCTTCCTGAAGGAGCTCCCACTGATCGCCATCGAGTCGCAGGTCGAGCTGCTCCAGCGTCGCCCGCCGGGCCTCCGGACGAAGGTCAACGTTACCGGCGAATCGCACTTCACGCCGCCCGTCGATCGTTGCCTCGGCCATGAAGGTGACTTCTCGACCCAGCGCGTAGACATCAAAATCCGCCCGCTGCACGGAAAAGCCGCCGGCCGACAGAAAGTCGACTTCGCCCTGAGCCTCGGCCACGCGAAGCTCGAGACCGGACGTCAGTTCCCCCGCCGCCTGACCATGGAAGCCCGCGACGCGGAAATCGTTGTAGATGAGCGACGTGAGGTCCGCCATCCCATCAAAGTGGATGCTGCCGGGCTGGCCGTAGACGCGGCCCTCGACGTGCGCGTCCTCGACGGCGAGCTGCTCGATGTCCAGAATCGGGCGCAGCGGGTCGAGGTCGTTGACATCCGCTGTGAAGCCGAAATCGGAAATGCGAGTCGTATCGAAGAGCGCGATCTGGCCGCCGCCGTCGAGATCGAGCACGTTCGATCGAACCCGAACTGAGTCGACTTGAAGGAGGCCGCCGAACATCACCACGTCGGCACGTGCGTTCTGAACCTCGACCCGATCATAATAGGATTCGGTGAGGAAGACGTGGCCGGCGGCGCTCATCGTCTCCGGATCGAACCCTTCGCCCTCGATCTCGAAACTTCCTGAAAGTCGCGAATCGAG
>CAZKDQ010000024.1:5023-18690 GCA_964551345.1 uncultured Rhodothermales bacterium | reverse complement strand
GTCAGGGTCATCGTCTCTGGTTCGAAGCCGGCTCCTTCGAGAGTGATACTCCCGGCGAGACGCGTACGCCATGACGGATCGTTCATCAGCGCGCCGACGTCGAGCCCGCTGAAGGTGCCGGTATCGACTGCATAGGTTGGTCGATCGAGGAACGGCTGAGCAGAGCCGGCGATCTGCGCGCGTCCCTCCGGAATGGCAACATCGCCGTCAAAACGGATATCACCGCTGCGCATGGTCAGCGCCATCACGGCTCCGTTGATCGGCTGCTGATTCACGCGCGATTGGGCAAGCCGCAGGTTGGCATCGAGTGCCATCGTCTCGACCTCGAAGCCGCGCCCGGCTGCCTCTATCTGCCCCGTGAGATCCGTTTGCTGATCAGGTGATCCGGTGAAGGAGGCGACGTTCACATTGCGGAAGGAGGCAGCGGTGATGTTGAAGGTCGGCGATGTGAGAAACGGCCGGATCGAGCCGCGAACATCGAATGATCCTCCGTCGAGATCGGCCTGAGCATCGAGGCGAACGAGGCCCTGGTTCAAGGCGACCTGTCCGGCGGCATGATGAATCACGATGTCGCCGTAGGTCGAGGGCTCGAGCCTGATGTCTGCGTTCAGTACGATCGCAGCCATATCCGCGCCGCGCCCTGATCCGCTGAAGGATCCGGTCAGGGAGCTGCCCTGCGGCTGGCCGAGCAGCGAGGCGAGGTCGAAGTTCTCAACCCGTCCGCGATTGATGTTGTAGCGCATCGGGTCGTCGAGCTGCAGACCGCCCTGGACCGCAATGAAGCCGTCTTCCGTGACCATGCGCACCGTTCCGGCCACTTCCTCATTTCGATAACGCACATCGAACTGGCCGGTGTTGATGCTGTAGTTGTTGATGGAGGATGGATCGAGGAAGAGGTTCAGACTGAGGTCGGCGTGGCGATCGAGGCCGCGCCCCTGCAGACGAAGGTTGCCGGAGAGGTTGCTCTGTCCCGCACCGTCAGAGAATCGGTAAAAGTCGAGGTTCTCGATGCGCCCGCGCAGGTTGTAGGAGATGGTCTCGTCGAACGGGCGAAGGGTGCCGGTTGTGGCGATGGTGGCGCCGCGGATGCCGCCGCGCAGATCGATGGTGGCCGTTCCCTGATCGAAGCGCGCATCGAGCACCGTTCGATCCGGTGCGTAGTCGCCGAAATAGCTGTCGAACACGGCGGCGCGGAACGTTCCCGAGAGCATGTCGAGCGTGGTGCCCTCGAGATCAGCGAAGAGGTCGCCGCTCACATTGATACTGCCCTGCTCGCCTCCTCCAACGATGGCCGGATCGAAATTGCGCACCTCACCCGTGAGTCGGTACTCGACGGGGCCATCGGTTAACGGCGAGATCTGGCCTTCCACAGATATGGTCGATCCATCATCAAACTGTGCTGTCGCATCAGCCGTCAGCAGCGCCGACGTGCCGCCGATTCGGGCGTCGATCTGCGCGGTGCGATCGGGATCGAGCGTCGGCAGAAACGGCCGAATGTCGCGGAAGGCTATTGGATCGGCGCTGAGCGTAAAGTCGATGTCATGGATCTCATCGATCTCCTCCGTGGCGAGCGTCAACACACCTTCCGCCACCAAATCCGAATCCTCTGACAAGATGCGCAATTCGTTCAGCGCGAGGTGGCCCTCCGAGAGGCTTCCGGAGGCACGGGCATCCACCGGCCCTTCCGCGCCTGGCGGACGAAGCGTCATCCACAGCGTATCGACAGCGAGATTTGTCGCGTCGCCGATCTCTACATCAGAAACACGCGTGTTGAGATCGGTGATGTAGAACGTGGAATCCCGGTCGGGAGCGTAGTACTTGGCCTCCAGTCGCCCATTTACGAGCGTGATGTCCTCGAACTCGAGAATGTACGCGGCGGCGGTTGTGTCCACCTCCTCCGGAAAGGGAAACACGTTCAGTAGATCCCACGAACTGTCTGCCTGCTGCTCCATCCACACAGATGGATTCGCGATGTGAATCTCACTGAAGGAGAGCCTGCCGTCGAACAGGGCAAGGAGCGAGTACCGGAGCCGGAGCGTGTCGATGCTGACGAGCGTCTCCTCCGGCCGATCATCGTTTTTCTTGACCAGTTGCACGCCCTCGAGCTCGAGGCGGGTCAAAAAGTTGCCGCCGACGCGATCGACACGCAGCGCCGCGTCGTTGAACGGGTCGAGAAGGCCCAGGATCACGCGCCCGCCGAGCTGAGCACCCCAGTTCGATTGGAGCAGCAGCAGGATCAACAGCACCAGAACAACGATCGAGCTGAGGAAGACCCACAGCGCGCGCAGCAGGATCGCCGGCACCGAACGCTTCTTGCCTTTCGGCTCCGCATCCGGCGTTTCCTCACCGTCGTTATGTACGTTTCCGTTGTCTTGCAAGGTCAGAATGCCTGCCCGAGGCTGAGGTGAATCTGGAATCGCCTCCAGAAGTGGCGCTCCGGCCGATCCGGCGTCGGCTCAGCGGGATGGAGCCGGCGGAGTTCATCGCGGTACCTCCATCGAAAGGTCTCGGCGGCATCCTGGAGGTCGGTGTCAGACGGATTGGCCTTCATCGCGACATCGAGGCGAATATAGCCGACGGGCGTGCGGTAGCGGATGCCTCCGCCGATCCCCACCCGAAACCTCGGCGGTTCGAGCGCGATCGTCGCGCCGCTAATATCCGGCGACGGCCGGCTGCTCATGCTGGCGTAAACGCGGCCGAAGTCCACGAACGCCGCTGTCTGCCAGCTCTCGCTGAGGCCGGGGAAAGGCATCCGGAACTCAAGATTGCCCGCCACCTTCGCCAATCCTCCAACCGGCTCATATCCGGTGCGGCTCAGTTGAATCCGCTGATCACCGCCATCATTCACGTCTTCCAGAACGATGGTACCATCGTCGCTACGGACGATCCTCGCGCGAGGTATTTCCGGCCCAAGCCGCCCCGGTCCCCATCCGCGCACGTCGCTCGCGCCGCCCGCATAAAACCGGATGCGGTCGAAGCGATACAGAAACTGTGGATCCTTCTGATTTCTGCTCGCCCCGAACGGCTCGATGATACCTGTCTGAACGCGGCCGCTGAGGTTGTAGCGTCTCCCGATGGGACGATATCCCGCCACGTCAACGCTGCCCTTTAAGTACTCGACGCCGCGGGCGAAGAGCAAACCGCCCGCCTCGAGCGTCGGACGAATGATGAAGCCGCGCGATGCTTCGATGAAGTTGTCGGCGCGACCGAACGTTCCGGCGAGCGTCCAGATGCTGCGGTCGTAGATGTCGAGGACTTCGATCTCGCCGTCAAGAGGCGGATCGATCGGGTCCTGCACGTTGATCTGCGTGTCCCCCAATGGATAGGCGCGGCTGAAGGTGTTCTGCAGGCGCACGGTACGAAACGGGTAAATCTCGTATACGAGCGTCGTGTTGATGCCGATCTCCTGAAACTCGATGTCCTGCGTCGGGCTGTGCTGCCACGTGTAGAACGGCGTCACAATGCCGGAGAGATCACTGATGAACAGGTACGGCTGGCGAAGTGATGCCGTGGCGGAGAAGCTCCGCATCTCACGAAGCCCTCTTACGGGCCGCGCCCAGACACCTGTCCGCGCGCCAAGGGAAATCGTCAGCTCGCGGGCGCCGCCGAGGAAGTTGCGGTGCCGCCAGTCCGATTGGAACTGCAGCCCGCCGTTGCGGCCGTAACCCGTCTGCGCGGAGACGTGCCGCGGTCTGGCCTCACTCACGCGATAGCGGATGTCGACCTGGTTGCTGCGTGGTTGTTCGGGCACGTCCGCGACGGCCACGCGGAACAGGTTGAGGGCGAAGAGCCGCCGCTGCCCCTCGATGAGCCTGCTTCGCGAGAAACGGTCTCCGGGCTGCAGCGCCGTCTCCCGCAGCACCACCTCCCGTGAAACAGACTCATTGCCCTGAACGATCACATCGTCGACATAGGCAACCGGCCCGGGATCGACGAGGAATCGGAGGTCGACTGTGTTCGCGGCCGAATCGATTTCCGTCTGATGCATCACCTCCGCGAATGCATAACCCTGATCCTGCAGCCACGTCAGGATGCGGTCCTGCACACGCGTTCTCTCGAATTCCGTATAGCGTGAGCCGAGCTGCAAACCGAGGCGGTCCCGAAAGTCGATCCAATCCTCCCGCTCCATCCCCTCCGTAAACGCCTCGAGCGCGTATGAACCTTCCGGACTCAGAAACCCGAAGTCCTGGATGATCAGCGGCGGCCCTTCCCAGACAGTAAAGACGACGCGGATCGAGTTGCTTGTCGTGTCAAGCTGGGATGCCGGATAGTCGATGCGCGGGTGGAGGAAGCCGTTACGCTGGTAGAACTGCCGCAGCCGAACGACATCCCGCTGGAGTTCAACCGGATCGAAGGGATACGTCGGCGACCCGACCAGGGGAATGAGGCGCCGGATGCGATCAAACGTCGTCGGGGCCTGGGTGGCGATCTCTTCACGCAGCCGCTCCGCACCGAAGGTCTGCGTCTCGGGAAATCGGAAGGCGATGCCACGAACCGTGGTCTCTCCGTCGATCAGGTATAGCGGATGCTGCGCAGCGGCGGGCGCATGCGCTGCGAGCAGCACGACAGCGAGCGCCAGAAACCGCGCGATGCGGGATGCGCAACGTTCGGTCAGGCTAATGCCGGGATGGGCCACATATAGTTGAGCCGGGCGAGTGGTGCGAAGCGCGTCGATCATAGACGGTCAATCCACCGATACATCCCTGTGCCGCTCGCGCGCCGCGCCGTCATGCAATACGTCTTCAAGAATTGGATCAGAGGGTAAGCCTTCCGCAATACCGCCACCGCCTTCACGCTGCGTTTCATCGACATCACGGATCCCCATCCGCCGCTGCCGATTACGCTTCTCGTGCAGAGCTGCAATAATACCGCCGATGATCAAAACGATTCCTGAGTAATAGATCCAGAAAACAAACAGGATGATGAGCGCGAAAGTGTTACCAAGCGGGAAACCCTCCTGCCCACCGCCGAATCTCTCGGGTCGGCCGAAGCTCGTGGCGTACGCGGCGAACGAGTATTTGGCGACCTCCCACAAGAGACCCGTCACGATCGCGCCGATCAGGGCGCTGCGTTTGGGTGGATGTGGCGTCGGGATCAACCAGAATAGCTGAAAGAACATGGCAGTCGTGAGCAGATACGGGATCAGCAGCCCTAGCGCACGGATGAGGCGCTGCCATCCTTCCTCGATCCAGACGTAGTCTATGCCCAACCGTTCGAGAAATCCCAGATTCGCACCCTGCATGGCCACCGAGAGGCCGATCGTCAGAACGAACAGCAACCCGACCTGCGCCGCCATCCGAATATCAAACAGATAGCCTCGAAACACCGGCCGAATGCTGTGCCACTCCTCCTGAAAAACGTTACTGATGACAACGCGCAGCGTCGTAAAAATGGTGACGGCCGAAAACAGAAGACCGAACACACCGACGAGGGTGATGAAGTTACCCGCGCCCTGAAGCTGCTCGAGGAACCCGATGAACTGCTCGCTCTGGCCGGGCGGCAGAAACTCGCCGATGATGGCGGCGACCTGCTGAAACGGCTCGGCACGCTGAAGCACCAGCCCGAGAATACCTGTTGCCAGAATGATGATCGGGACGACCGTGATGAGCACCTTGAACGCGACAGCCTGCGCCCATAGAAAGACCTGCCGTTCGTTCAGCGTACGCCAGATGCCGCCCAGGTAATACCTGATCGTATCGAGAAGCCCTCGAGGATATTGGCGGATTGGTGGCATCGGTGGGGTGTGGACGTTGCCACCGAATATATGATGTCGCGCCCGGAGAGGCCGTCAATGTGTCTGTTCCGTGCCCGGGGTAACGACATATTCGTGGGTCCACGCGCTACGGCGGCCCTATTTCTGTCGGAGATAACTAAGCGTCTCGGGCGTGAAGGGCACGAGCGAGAGGTCGAAGTCGGCGTGGAAACCAGCGGCGTCGCAGGTATTTCCGGAGATGAGCATCTCGAACTGATCGGAAGAGATGGGCAGCAGGCCGGTCGGCGCCGCCAGCTTGATCGCCGGCCGGAGAAGCCAGATCGGGTGCGGCAGCTTCGGACGTGGCTTCAGCCCCGCTCCCTGTGCGATGATGTCGAGCGCATCCCGATAAGCAACAGGCGTCTCGCCGGCTGCGCAATAGATCTTTCCTGCGGATGACGAATTCGTGAGCGCCTGAACGAATGCCGCGGCGACATCATCTACGGATATGGGTTGGATCTGGAACGAACCATCGCCGAAGAGCGGCAGCACAGGGAACGGCCGAACGAGCTGCTGGAGAAGTCGCGAGGCGAACTCGGTGCGATCAGCTCCCGGATCTCCAAAGACGATGGACGGCCGGAAGATCGTCCAGTGATCGAATCCTGCGTCGATCACATGCTGCTCACCGGCCCATTTGGATCGCTGGTATGCCGACGTACCATCCGGCGACGCGCCGTTTGCACTCATGTGGATGAACGTCGGGATCTGCTCGGCCCGCGCCTCTTCCACCACATTGCGTGTGCCGGCGTCATGGACGGCATCGAACGTGATGCCGCGCCGCGGGCTTTCATCGAGGATGCCGACGAGATGGATGACGGCATCGCATCCGCGCATTGAGCCACGAAGTGCCGACGGATCCGTGACGTCGCCGCGAACCCGCTCGACGGCCGGTCCCTCCACAGGAAGCGGCACCGCCGTATTACGCAGCAGGCATCGCGCCTGGTGCCCCTGCCTCACAAGCTCAGACAGAACACGTGCTCCGATGAATCCACTCGCTCCCGTGACGAATACACGCATGCCATCACTTCCCCCAAATTATTCTGAGCTCTTGTCGGACCCGAACGACTCGTCCAGGTTCGAAACGCCGAACGAAGTGCCGACGCTTCGTCCGGCAATCAGAACCGGATGATCGCGCGGAACTGTTCGTGTTTTATTGGCGACGGCCGAGAACGGGACACTCGAAAGCCCGCTGCCGTGAAGCGTAACCATCCGCCCGTGCTCGCCCTGGGCTACGAGTTTAGCGGCGTAACTACCGAATACGGTCGCGAGGTTTCGATCGAACGAGGTCGGCGTCCCGCCGCGTTGCATGTGCCCGAGGACCGTCGTCCGGACCTCACTCCGCACGCGCTTTTTCAGTTCTTCCTGAAGCGCATACCCAACGCCGCCAAGGCGGATCTGATCAGTGCTTTCGGCGATCGTCTCGCGCACCGTGAGCTCGCCGCCCTGAGCTCGGGCGCCTTCCGCGATGGCGATGATGGTGAAGCGCTGGCCGCCATACTCGCGCTCCTTGCAAACGCGCGCCACCTCATCGTAATCGTACTCGATCTCCGGGATGAGGATAATGTCGGCACCGGAAGCGACGCCTGCATAAAGCGCGATCCAACCGGCATAGCGGCCCATCGTCTCCACGATCATGACGCGATTGTGGCTCTGCGCCGTGGTGTGCAAGCGGTCCATCGCATCCGTAGCAATAGACGTTGCGGTGTCGAAGCCGAAGGTGCGATCCGTCTCGACGATGTCATTGTCGATCGTCTTGGGCACGCCGATCATCCGAAGCCCTTTCTGCTCGAGGCCATGCGCCATCGACATCGAGCCGTCGCCACCGATCACTACTATCGCATCCAGATTCAACGCTCGATAGTACTTGACGACCTCAGAGGAGACGTCGGCGTATCCGCGATCGTAGTAGCTGAATGGATTCGCTTTGTTATTGGTGCCGAGAATCGTGCCGCCGCGGGTGAGGATGCCGCTGACGTCGCTATAGCCGAGCACACGCATCCGCTGCTCGATCAGTCCGAGAAACCCATCCTCGAAGCCGATGACCTCGGCGTTGTGCTCGAGAATGAGACTCTTCGTGACCGCACGGATCACGGCATTAAGACCAGGCGCATCACCGCCGCCTGTAAGAACACCAACGCGAAGTCCGCGGGCCATGGGGATTGGATGTCAGTTGAAGTTGTTCGGTTGGCAGATGTCGATTCGCAGAAGTCAGACGTCACGTTCGAGGCATCAGGCCTCCGTCTTTCAGACGTTCATACGTCGGCTCAAGCTGATGACTAACTGCTTGCTGCAATCCGCCGGCCGCCTGTCTTTTCCCTCACCAGTACATCTGCCGGCGGGGCTTCACAGGCAGCTTGCCGCGCCAGAACTGGATGAGGAGGAAGCCGAAGAGCATGCCGCCGAGGTGCGCGAAGTGCGCCACGCCCTGCTGTGTTCCCGCGACGCCCGCCCAGAGCTCGATGAGGCCGTATCCGATCACGAACCACTTGGCTTTGATCGGAAACATGAAGTAGAGATAGATCGGCTGATTCGGAAACATCATCCCGAAAGCGAGCAGTATCCCAAACACGCCGCCCGAGGCGCCAATCGTTGGGATCGGCGCACCCCACATCACCATCATCTGGATGAGGCCCGCTCCGATCACGCACACGAAGTAGAAGATGGCGAAGCGGCGGCTGCCCCAACTGTTTTCGAGCTGGACGCCAAACATCCACAGCGCGAACATATTGAAAAACAGGTGCCCGAGTCCGCCATGCAGGAAACCGTACGTCACCAACTGCCACGGCCAGAAACCGGGGATCGTCGACACCGTGCCGAAGATCGTGTAGCCGACATCCGGCGCGAAAGGGGCATAGAGCGCCATCAGGTTGAGCAGCCGCGCCAGCATCTCCGTGCCGGTGGCCGCCGCGACGAACTGCGCCAGGTGGAACAGCCCGTTGAGGATCAACAGGTTTTTGATGACGGGCGGGAAAACCGAAAACTGCGAAGGGGGCCGGTAGGCGTCTCCGTTCATACGCGGGCTATGATTCACGGCCTGATGGGCAGGCCGGTCAAGTGTGGCGCTGCTCGACCGATAATGGTTCAGAACGACAGCCGGTGAAGTTAAGGTAACCCGAGCAGAGATCCCGTTAATTGCCGGGCTGGAACGGGACCGCTCCATATTGCGCGGGTTCGACTCGCTCGCAGGTTCTCATCATTAGCGGCATTTCATGGCGCGAAAGAGAATACGTCTTCGGTCCCTTCTACTGGCTTCAGCGGCGGCAAGCGTGGTTGTGGTTATCGCCGTAGTAGCCGTCTACGCGCTCGTGATCGTCCCGGATCTCCCGCAGCTTCGGGACGAGATGCCGGATGTGGATCTCGGCAGCATCGTCTACGCGAATGACGGCTCGGAGATTGGCCGCTTCTACGACCAGGACCGCATCTGGGCGCCGTATGATGCGATTTCTTCTCACGTCATCAACGCGCTGCTCGCCACGGAGGATCATCGCTTCTACGAACACGACGGCGTCGACTATCGGCGAACGATCGCGGCAGCATACCAGTCGCTTCGAGGCGATATCCAGGGCGGATCGACGATCTCGATGCAGCTCGCGCGTAATCTCTATCCAAAGGAAATCGGATTCACCCGCACGCCGATTCGTAAGACGAAGGAGATCGTTACGGCGATCAAGCTCGAGCGCAATTTCTCGAAGCGGGAGATCCTCGAGATGTACCTCAACACGGTCCCGTTCGGAAATAATGCCTTCGGCATCGAGTCTGCGGCGCGACGCTACTTCGATAGTTCGGCCGGCGATCTGGAGCCGGAGCAGGCCGCTCTGCTCGTGGGCCTGTTGAAGGGAAGCTCGCGGTACAATCCGCTTCGCCATCCGGAGCGTGCGCTGGATCGTCGTAATCTCGTGCTCAGAAGGATGGTTGAGCACGGATACCTGACGCCGCAGGCGCATCAGACCGCACATGCTACGACCCTCGACATCGACTTCCAGTATGGCGATCCCGCGGGAACGCTTGCTCCGCATTTCACCGACTATGTGCGCTCGGTCGCCGGTGAATGGGCCGATCGCAACGGCTACGATCTCTACACCGACGGCCTGCGCATCCACACCACACTCGATTCTCAGTTGCAGACGATCGCGAACGAGACGGTAAGGCAGCAAGTTGGTGATTTACATGCCGTGGCTGCCTATGAATGGAGCCGACGAGGCGCGGCGGGTCCATCGGGCTCGGCGTCTCTTTACCGGCGTTATCTGGATGAGGGTCGATTCCAGCCGTTTGCCCATCTGTGGCAGTCGCGCGGTGACATCCTTGATGCACATCTTCGTCGAACTCCCCGTTACCGCCGCACCGCGCAGGAACTTGGTGCGCAGGAAGCTTTCACGCGCCTCCGATCGGATGCGGCGTTCATTGATTCGCTCACGGCGGCGGTAGCTCGTCTCGAGGGTGGCCTCGTGGCGATCGATCCAGTGACGGGGTTCGTGAAGGCATGGGTTGGCGGCCGCGATTACAGCCGCGACAAGTACGACAAGGTAGCGCAGGCGAAGCGGCAGCCGGGTTCTACCTTCAAACCCTTTGTGTACGCGGCAGCGGTCGACTTCGGCTTCTCGCCCTATCACTCGTTCACCGACTCACTCATCACCATCAACCTCCCCGGCTCGCGCCGCACATGGACGCCCCGCAATGCCGGCGGCGGTGTCTCCGGCGCTGAGATGACGCTGACCGACGCGCTCGTCTATTCCAAGAACACCATCACCACGCAGCTCGTGCATGAGCTCGGGCCGCACCGCATCGCCAATTTTGCGCGGCGCATGGGCGTCGACAGCAGCCTCGATGCCGTGCCGTCTATCGGACTGGGAACGAGCGACGTGAGTCTGCTCGAGATGACGTCGGCCTACGCAACGATCGCCAACAACGGCGTTCATTCTGAGCCGATCGTCATTACTAAAATTGAGGACCGCAATGGCCGCGAGCTTGCCCGATTCGGTCCCGAGCCCGAGAAGGCCATCTCATCCTACACCGCCTATACGGTGCTGGAGATGATGCGCGGCGTAATGGATCGCGGCACAGGATCGCCCATTCGTTATCGCCATGGCATCCATGGGGACCTCGCAGGCAAAACCGGAACCAGCCAGAACTACGCCGACGGTTGGTTCATCATGATGCACCCGCGTCTGGTGACCGGCGCATGGGTCGGCTTCAATGACCGGCGCATCACGTTCCGTTCGTCGACCTGGGGATATGGCGGCAATAATGCGCTCAACGTCGTCGGCGACTTCTTCTCTTCCGTACTCGCTCTCGAACCCGAGCTTGCGCAGCAGCGATTTGATCCGCCTTCCGGCTACGTCGAGCCGCGCGATCCGTCCGAATACGAACCGTACCTCTACGCAATGGATTCGGGTGATGAGGATGGCGACGACTTCATGCGGGACGCCTTCTACGAAGGCCTCGACGAGGATCGTTGGGAGGACAGCCTCTACTACTCTTCGTCGGATCCGATGGATGCCCGCGCCGCCGGCCTGCAGGATTCTCTGGATCGGGCAGGCGCTGACGATCCTGACTCGGATGTCGAAGCCGCGCTCCGAAACCGGATCCGTGCTGCCGCCCCCGTTGAACGCATCGAGCCTCTCGATGTCCAGAAAGTGTCGGGGGCGGGTTCGGAAGGCGGATGATCTCGCAGAGCTTCCCGACTGAAGCTCCTCTCGGAAAGCTCATGGCTCATCCCCGACGTGCACCTTATCTTGGCGGCTTCGCTTCGAAATCCATCCGTTGCCGCCCCTCATGTCCGAAGTACCCGCGCCCGGCGCCGGCAAGAAGTTCATCGCAGTTGCCGGTAACATCGGCGCAGGAAAAAGCACCCTGACGCGGCTGCTGAGCGACTATTTCAAGTGGGATGCGCTCTATGAACGCGTCGACGATAATCCGTACCTGACGGATTTTTATGACGACATGCGGCGATGGTCGTTCAACCTTCAGGTATTCTTCCTGTCGGCGCGCTTTCACCAGCACCGACGCATCGAAGAGCTGCCGCACTCGGTTGTTCAGGATCGTACGATTTATGAGGATGCCGAGATTTTCGCGCGCAACCTGCATGACATGGGCCTGATGAGCACGCGCGACTTCGAGAACTACACGGAGCTCTTCGGCATCATGACCACCTACCTGAAGGCGCCGGACCTGCTCATCCACCTCCGCGCATCGGTTCCGACACTCGTTCGCCACATCCAGGCGCGCGGCCGCGAGTTCGAGTCGAGCATCCGAATCGAGTACCTCGAGCGGCTCAACACGCTCTACGAAGACTGGATCGAACGCTACGATGCCGGCCCGAAGATGATCATCGATGTGGATGAACTCGATTATGTGAATGCGGATGATGACCGTGCCGGCGTCATCAGCCGTATCGACAGCCGACTCTTCGGGCTCTTTCCGGATTGATCCGGTGGATGATGCCTCGCCTCGTTTCCCTGCTCATCCTCATCACGCTTGCGCCGGCTGCGTATGCGCAGGTGCCGGATACGACGGCGGCCACTCCGGCGCCTCCGGATACGCTCGTCGCGCCTGATTCACTCGTCACCGCCGATACGCTCGTTGCCGCGGCACCGCAGGCGCCTGCTCCTCCTGATTCCGTCATCGCCTTCTACAGAGATCAGCGCGGTGAGGTACTCCGGCGCGGAGATCCGGCGCGTTCCACCGCGCTCCACCTTTCGGAGTTGTTGATGGATGCGCCAATCGGCTTCCACCACACATTTCGAACCGCGGGTTGGCCGGATGGATGGAGCCCCTACGGATTCGCTCCCGGCTCCGTCACGGTCAGACGCGACGGCATCGCGCACGTGAATCTGATGACGGGGCGCTCGGCGATGGAGATGATCGCAGCCGGCATGATGGATCCGCCACGCGTCGCTGCCGGAGTCAACGGCGGAGCGATGGGCATCGTGCTCAACACGCGAACATTCGATCAGGCGCGACCGCTCACGGGATTGCGATATCAGACCGACAACATCGGACTGCAACACGTCGAAGCGTTTCACGCGCAGCGGCGCCTGGCGACGATCCTCGGGCGCAGCGGCGAACTCAACCTGCTGGGCATCTACATGGGTCGCGGCGCAACGGGTGAGTATCCGGGAAGCTCACTTCAGCGCGAGCGCGGACTCTTCGGCCGCATTCGCTTCGCGCGTCCAACCTGGTCCGTGCAGCTCACGAATCTCTACGGCCGCCATCGGATCGGCGCGCACGGCGGCGTGGTTCCATGGTCGGGCGGCGTGTATGAGACGATCTACTCGCGCACGGATGCCGTCGTCCGCAATAATGGTGCGCGCCGCTTCACCATCCGGAACGACCTCGACCTGAGGCTGCGCGCCTTACTCCGTGGCCATCTTGTGGATGTCTCCGCGAACCGGACGTCGGAGTCGTTCCGCTATGTCTATCAGAATGAACCGACGGAGGTGCGAATCCATCGCTACGGAACGACCGCGGCTAACGCATTCTCGCTCGGTGGCCACCGCCTGCGTTTTGATATTGATGGATGGATCGAGCATGTCGAAAGCGACAGCGCACTTCATGCGGGCACGGCTCATCAGCGATACGCGTTCGAGGCACGCGTGCGGGATTCGCTCGACGTTGGAGGATTCGCCGTTGCGGCTGAAGCGGGACTCCGCCATACGGATGCCGGCACGAAGCCGGTTGGTCTCCTGCGGATAGCTCGCGGCGGACCCGTCACATCGTTTGTGGAAGGCGCGCTCTCCGCGATAGACGTTCCTCGGATTGCGACTCAGGGATTCGGAGAGTTGTCGATGCCGGTTGATGGCCTGGTCCCGAGCCAGGCGTTGAAAGGGCGTGCAGGGATTGCAGTGCGGCCCGGCAGCTTCCTCTTTGAACTCAGCGGCTTCATCGTTCGAGAGCGCGATCGTCTGATGATGTCGAT
>CAZKDQ010000024.1:0-4923 GCA_964551345.1 uncultured Rhodothermales bacterium | reverse complement strand
TGATTATCTTAATGCCGCCCAACTGCTAGAACCATCGTCGAGCACTATGAACTCCGCACCTCGTCTTCAGGCTGCTACGCTCTCAACCGTTGACCTCATTCGGGAGGAGCGCGCAACGGTGGCCGTGCAGGTCCTCAGCGTCATCGGGTTTGCGCTGCTTACTGCGCTTGGCGCTCAGATCAAGGTTTTCATCTGGGAGGTGCCCGTAACGCTGCAAACGCTGGCGATGTATGGCAGCGGCATGTATCTCGGCTGGCGCAACGGCATGCTCTCGCAGCTTCTCTATCTCTCGCTGGGCATGTTCCTTCCGGTATACGCCGGTGAGACGTTCGGCTTCGCCTACCTCTTCGCCGCACCGTCGGCGGGATATCTGCTTGCGCTTCCGCTCGCGGCCGCTGCAGTCGGCCTGCTCTCGCGGCGCTGGAACGCCTTCCCCGGCAGCATCCTCAGCCTGTTGGCGGGCTCGGCCATCGTCTTTGCGATCGGCGTAACGTGGCTGCATTTCGCTGCCGGCCATGCCACGTGGCTCGAGTCGATCGATAAAGGCTGGCTCCGCTTCGTTTCGTTCGATTTGATCAAGATAGCCCTCGTCGCGGCCGTCTATTCCGGCACACGACGCCTTTTCTAAGGCCGTCGTCTTTACTGTACAGGCGCGATCCTCCATCCCCCTCGTCGCGTCCTGGGGGCCGTTCCATCCGGAGCGGCGCCCTTTTTGTTGATGCAGGCTAACGGAACTGTCGTTTTCAGGCTCCGGTACCAGCCGGCGCCACGTCCCCGCTACGCATCAGCATGAATATCAAGCGCTTCGGTCTCGTCGTTTTGTTGATTGCAGGTATCACTGCTCCGGATGTCCGGGCGCAGACGGGCGACTCGGACTCCATCCTCAACGATCCGCTGGTGGAGTACCAGGCGCGCCGCGGGCTGTCGCTTCTTTACAATTTTGAGTTCGAGCGCGCGGATGTCCTCTTCAGCCAGATCGACCAGCGCTTCCCCGAGCATCCCATCGGTCCGTTCCTGAAGGCCCTCAACACGTGGTGGCAGATCCTGATCGACCTGTCTGATGAATCCCATGACGAGGCGTTCTTCCAGGAGATGGAGACGGTTATCGCGAGGAGTGATCGAATGCTGAAGCGCGATCGCAAGAACTTTGACGCGATGTTCTTCAAGAGCGCGGCTCTTGGATTCCGCGGCCGTCTTCGCTCAAACCGCGGCGAATGGTACCGCGCGGCTCGAGATGGCGTGCGTGCAATGGATTACGTCTTTGCCGTGGCAGACGCCAATCCGGATAATGCGGATTACATGTTCGGACGCGGCCTGTACGATTACTACGCGGCGGTCATTCCGGAGCGGTATTCATACACGCGCCCGGTGATGGTCTTCTTCCCCAAAGGAGATCGAGAGCGCGGACTGCGGATCCTCGAGCGCACCGCCGAGCACGGACGCTTCATCCAGACCGAGGCCGCCTACTTCCTCCTGCAGATCTACTACGTGTTCGAGAACGACCGCGCCAAGAGTTTGCACTACTCAACCTGGCTGCGGGAGCAACATCCACAGAACTCGTTCTTCCACACCTTCCACGGCCGGGCGCTCGCACGGTGGGGCGAATGGACGGAGGCAGAACAGGTTTTTGCTGATGTGCTTCAGCGGCATCGAAAGGGGCAGATTGGGTACAATGAAGCCTCTGCGGAACAGGCCCTTTACTATCTCGGCCGTATCGCAATGATGTCTGATGACTATAATCGAGCGCTCGTCCACTTTCAGGAGCTTGATCGCGTCGCTGCACGAACTGATGACGACACATACTTCAAGGTGCTTGGTCGCCTTCGCCAGGGCATGACCTACGATGCCTCGGGCCGGCGTGCCGATGCCGAGCGTATGTACCGTACCGTGCTCTCGATGAAGGACTGGGCGGGAGCACACGCCCGGGCAGAACAGTATCTCGACTCACCGTATAACATCAATCGCGCCTACTTTAGCCGATAGCCGTTCCAGAGTCGCATGATGCACTTTCGATATACCGAGTGGAGCGAGGAGAAACACGGTCAGTTCAGGAATGCGTTTGACCGCCTCTTCGACCTATTCCAGCAACTGCTCCAGCACACCGCAGGGGATGCCGCGGAAGCGCTGAACTGGCTCACGCAGCTCGACAAGCAGTACGACCTGACCGACGAGTCGATGGGCATCGGCGACTTCATCGAGGAGCTCAAGAAACGCGGCTTCTTGAAGGAGGATCAGGCCGGCGGTACAATTCAGATTACGGCTCGGACGGAGCGGTCGCTACGACAACGGTCACTGGAAGAAGTCTTCCGGCAGATCCGCAAGGGTGGCCGGGGCCGGCACCGCACTCCGTTCGCCGGCGCGGGCGATGAGCAGCTCACGGAAACGCGGGGCTGGCAGTTCGGAGACGACCCGCACCATCTCGATGTCACGACGACGCTATCGAACTCCTTCCGCCGAACCGGCATCGACCACTGGAACCTCGCCGAGGATGATTTCGAGGTTTACGAGACGGATCACCACTCGAGCATGGCGACGGTTTTGATGATCGACCTCTCGCACTCGATGGTGCTCTACGGCGAAGACCGCATCACGCCCGCGCGCCGAACGGCGATGGCTCTTTCGGAACTCATCCTGACGCAGTATCCGAAAGACTCGCTCGACATTGTCGCTTTCGGAAACGAGGCGTGGGAAGTATCGATCAAGGATCTGCCTTACCTGCAAGTTGGCCCGTTTTACACCAATACGCGCTCGGGACTGCAGCGCGCTCGGGACATCCTGCACCGGCGCAAGCATCGCAACAAGCAGATCTTCATGATCACCGACGGCAAGCCGAGCTGCCATATCGAGAACGGCCGGATGTACCGAAACGCATTCGGGCTCGATCGGAAGATCGTCAACAAGGTCCTCGATGAGGGCGTGATCTGCCGGCGCGACAACATCCCCATCACCACGTTTATGATCGCGCGGGACCCATATCTGCAGGGCTTCGTGCGGGAGCTCACCGAAGCCAACGGCGGTCGCGCCTACTTCGCTTCGCCCGATCATCTCGGCGAGTTTATTTTCGTCGACTACATCCGCAATCGCCGCAAGAGGATGCGGTAGGATCATGACGATCCTGAGATTCACCCACGCGATATTCGGCCCACCTACGAAGCAGGATTGATCAGTGCCGGATAGTAGAGACGAAGGGCCCGAAAGTAGTGGAAGGCGATCCGTCGATGACTGGATGCGCGGATTCGGTACATCCATCAAGCGTTATTTCCAGACGCTGTTTGCCGCCGAGACATCTCCGAAGCGGCGTGCCGGCCTGATCGCGCTCGGAATCACGACGTGCGCCTTCATCATCGGTGCCGTCATCTTCCTCTACGCGCTCATCCTCTATCCTTTTACGCCGCCGATTTCGGACCTGCGGAAGGCGAAGTATGAGCGTCCGGCGACGATCATCTCCGCCGACGGCGAGGTGCTGGCTCAGTTTAAGCCCGTGAATCGCGAGTGGACGGAGCTCGAGAACGTGTCCGAGCACGTCATCGATGCGCTCATCTCAACCGAGGATCACCGCTTCTATGATCATCCGGGAGTCGATGTCGTGCGCATCTTCGGGGCTACGCTGCGCACCTTGTCGGGACAACGGCAAGGCGGATCGACGATCACGCAGCAGCTCGCGCGCAACCTCTATCCCGAAGAAATCGGACGCTCGGTCACGCTTCGGCGCAAGCTGAAGGAGATGATCACCGCCTTCAAAATCGAGTACGCCTACGAGAAGGACGAAATTCTCGAGACGTACCTCAACACAGTGCCGTTTCTCTACAACGCCTACGGCATCGAGATGGCGGCACGGACGTACTTCAGCAAGTCGGCTGCGGATCTCGATCTGATCGAGAGTGCCACGCTCGTCGGGATGCTCAAGGGCACCTTCTACTACAATCCGGTGCGAAATCCTGATCGAGCACTCGATCGCCGGAACGTCGTCCTCGGGCAGATGGCCAAGCACGGCCACCTCGCGGAGGCCGAGTTGGAACAGCTTCGGGATCGGCCGCTCGGGCTGGATTTCGAGCGCCAGCCGGACCCCGAGACCTCCGCCCCGCACTTCGTCGAGCATCTGCGCGAGTGGCTCATCGAGTGGGCCGACCGCCGCGGCTACAACATCTATCGCGACAGTCTCGTCGTGCATACAACCCTCGACACGCGAATCCAGCGGCTCGCGGAGCTGTCGGTTGATCGGTGGATGCCGTCGCTCCAGGCCGCAGCCGCCGTCGAGTGGAGCAGCACTTCGAGTGACCGGATCTACCAGTCGGTGGATTCCTACCGGTACGATGGTCGCCGCAATCCGGGGTTCACCGAGTTATGGGATGGGAAGCCCGAGCTCATCAACAGCTTCATCCGCTCCACGCCGCAGTTTCGATCGGGCGTCGAGTCTGGCGTGGATGAGCAGGTGATGCTCGACAGCCTTCGCTCGGATGACACCTTTATGGACGCACTGCGCGAAGTGAAGACTCGTCTGGAAACTGGTTTCGTTGCGATGGATCCCCGCAACGGGCATGTGCAGGCATGGATCGGGAGCCGGGATTTTGACGTCGACCAGTACGACCACGTGGCGCGGGCGCGGCGCCAGCCGGGATCTACGTTCAAGCCGTTCGTCTATGCGGCGGCCATCGAACGAGGGATTCGTCCGGATGAGACTTTCGTCGATGCTCCGGTTGAGATTCGCCTGGCGGGTGGCGAGGTCTGGCAACCGCAGAATGCAGGAGGATATTCGGAGGCGGAACTGACGCTCGCCGAAGGTCTCGTCTATTCCAAGAACACCATCACCGCGCAGCTCATCGACGAGATCGGAACGCGCCGTGTCGCTTCACTCGCGCGCAAGATGGGCATCAGCCGCAGCAGGCTCGACGAAGTGCCGTCGATGGCGCTTGGCACGAGCAG
>CAZKDQ010000023.1:26563-28370 GCA_964551345.1 uncultured Rhodothermales bacterium | reverse complement strand
CCGCCTTCGGAAGCGGAGCAGGCGCCGAGGAACAAGACGAGCGACAGAAGCGCCGGGTGAATCAGATGTTTCATGTCGTGGTAATCGAGAGGATGGAGGCACCTGATAATATCAGATGGAGACCAGAATGTGAAACACTTCCTGTTCTTCCCACTCTCAGCCGGTCCCTCCAACAGGACGATCCGTGGTCGCCCGTATGAACCGGAAATGCGTAGTCGGCTCTACGAGCCGCGTCCCATAGTTCCCCTTAATCGAGGATGCATGGCGCACGCGCCACCCTTCCACACTCCCAACTTTTCCACACTCCGACACTCTCCCTTGACCATTCCCGTCATCACCGGTCCTACCGCCGTTGGTAAGACAGATTTAAGTCTTATGCTCGCGGATCGTCTCGATGCGGATATCCTATCATTCGATAGCCGGCAGATCTATCGAGGGATGGACATTGGTACCGCCAAGCCGACGGTTACCGAGCGCCGCGCAATCCCACATCACTTTATTGATGATCGGGAGATCGATGAACCGATTTCAGCCGGTGCTTTCGCCGATGCCGCCTGGACACGCATCACGTCGATCCGCAATCGTGAACGCAACGTCGTGGCAGTCGGCGGCTCGACGCTGTATCTCAAGGCGCTGACGCAGGGGCTCGCCGACATCCCGACCGTACCGGCATACGTCCGGCAGAAGCTCAACCGGCGCCTGCAAGATGAAGGGCCACATCGGCTTTATGATGAGCTGAAAGCCGTTGATCCTGCGGCTGCGGCAACCATGGATCCCACCAAATCACAACGCATCGTGCGCGCGCTGGAGGTCTATCACGCCACCGGCCGCCCGCTCTCGGAACATCAACAGAACAAGATCGAACCGCCTTTCGACTTCCAGGTGTTCGTACTTGATCGGGATCGGGCCGAGCTGTATAACCGAATCGAGCAGCGTGTAGATCAGATGATCGATAACGGCTTGATTGATGAGGTCCGGCAGATCCTCGAGGCGGGATTTGGCGCGGAGCTGCCCGCGCTTCGCACGATCGGGTATCAGGAGCCGATCGCCTTCCTGCGTGGTGCAATAGATGAAGCGGAGATGCTGCGCCTGCTCAAGCGCAACACTCGCCGCTACGCCAAGCGGCAGTTAACGTGGTTTCGCCGCGAGCCGAATTACATCTGGTTGGACGCGCGCCTGCCTGCCGGCGAGTTGGTTGATGTGATCATCGCGCGCACCGATCAGGCACCCGGCAGATCAACATAAATCCGCACCCGCCTTCCTCCATTCTCCCACTGGACGCGATCGGCCAGTTCCTGGATGAGGAAGATCCCGCGCCCGCGATCCGACAAGAGATTTTCCGATTCCAGTGGATCGCGTATCGCATCCATATCAAAACCTCCCCCCTGATCCTCAACCATCACAGTGGCGAGGTTCGGCTGCACCGAGAAATCCACACGCAGATTTAATGACGGATCGAGGCGGTTGCCGTGCTCGATCGCATTGGTTGCCGCTTCGCTTGCGAGCAGGACGATTCGGTAGAGCAGATCTTCGTCCGACACATGAGCTCCGAAGAAGCATTGTGCCTCGTCGACCAGCTGCTCGAGAACTTCGAAACGACTCGGCAGCTCAAAATGGACGGCCGGGTAATCGTCCTCGTGCTTCATGTGGATGGCGTGGAAATGTCGGTTAGCAGGCCGGCGAGTCTGCGGGTGAGTGCTATGCGGTCGAAGCGTTCGACGAACGCAGCGTCGGGTTCGTCAATATTCGAAGTTAGCCAATAATCGTACAATCGCCCGATGGCATTAGCGACTTCCTCCGGATCGTC
>CAZKDQ010000023.1:19994-26463 GCA_964551345.1 uncultured Rhodothermales bacterium | reverse complement strand
TAGGTAAGGCGAAAGGCGTCCTGATCCGGTTCGATCGATTCGCTGAAAGCGGCCGGATCGAATCCCTGCTCGAGAACCTCAACCTCCCGGTTGAGTCGCTCGGAAATCGCCCCGGCGATGACCTCGTTAATGGTAACGATTGTGGAGGCGGGTTCTGCCGCCCAGCGTTCCATCTGTTGATGCAGCCTGGTGTGCAGCGGCGTCGGATAGACGTGGCGCGGATTTCCGAGCCAGTCGTCGCGGTAGTCGAGTAGCAATGGAATCCCGAACCGGCGGCTGAGGGCCGCGCCGATCAAGTGGCACGTGTAGGGCGGCGCCGTGCTCAGGATGGCGTCATATGGACGTTCACGAAGGAGGCGCGAACCCTCACGCAGTGCAAACGGAAACCATCCGATCTTGTTGTCGGGCAGGAAGATCCATTGACTAAGCTCCGAGGCGGTTCGGCGTCGGGACTCATCAGGGAGACTCACCGATCGCTGCTTCCTGAACAGGCGCGTCGGGTCGAGGCTCGCCGTTCGAACAATTTCGATCGAACGCTCCGTGAGTTCATCGAGCAATGTCGAATCGTAGGCGAAATAACCTCCCGGATCGACCGTCAATACCGTTGGCCGCCATCCCATTTCAGGAAGGTACTTGACGAACTTCGAGATGCGTTGCACGCCGCTGAAACCCATCGGCGGGAAGTAGTACGCAACGACCAGCACGCGCCGCGGGCGGTCAGGAACGAGCGCCGACGGCTTCTCCATGATCAGAGTCGCAGCAGGTCGTGAGGCGCCGATGTCAGTACGTCCGCGCCGTTTTCTCGAAGCACGATCATGTCCTCGATGCGGATGCCGAAGCGGCCGGGCAGATAAACGCCGGGTTCGATCGTGACGATCGCGCCTTCAGGCAGAACGTCATCACTGTTGTGCGAGACACGCGGCCACTCGTGCGTCTCAAGGCCGATGCCGTGCCCGAGACCATGGGAGAAGTAGTCGCCGAAACCACGCGCACGCAGGATGTCGCGGGCGGCAGCATCCAACTCACGAGCGCTCATACCGCTACGCGCGGCAGCAATTGCGCTCTGCTGCGCATCCAGAACGGCATCATAAGCTTCGACTGCATCCGAATCAGGATCTCCAATGGCAACCGTTCGGGTCATGTCTGATGCGTATCCATCGACCACGCATCCAAAATCCAACACCACGAGATCACCCGTTTGAAGCTCGCGCGTCGAAGGCCGCGCATGCGGCAGCGCTCCGTTCGGACCCGAGGCAACGATCGGCTCGAATGACATCCGTTCTGCGCCGCGCCGAAGCTGGTCGTAGACGATCTCTGCAGCAAGCTCCCGCTCAGTCATACCCGCACGGATCAGCCCCGTCACGTGCTCGAATGTCTGATCTGTGATCGCCTGCGCGCGGCGGACGGCGTCAATCTCCTCCTCCGATTTGCGCGCAACGAATGCAGTAAGCAGATTCGTCCGTCCCTCCCATTTGCAATTCGGACACGCTTCGCGCAGCCTGTCGAGCCTCGCTACGGACACATCCTCCGATTGAAAAAGAACGCGTGCGGCCGCATCCGGCATCACTTCAGGAATGAACTTCTCGAGTACACCGGGCGCGATATACACATCCGCCCCCCGCACCTCATCCGCCGCCTGCGTCGTGTAGCGGCCGTCGGTGATGAACGCCGCCGAATCGCGATCGACGATCAGTAGTCCGTTGGAGCCGGTGAATCCGATCGCCCAGCGAATATCCGTCAGCCGCGAGATAACAGCCGCATCGGCGTCGTTCTCGTGGATCAGCTTCCGGATGATGTCGATGCGCTGCATCGTCACGCGCGGGTGCTGTAGTTGGGGGCCTCCTGTGTGATGGAGACATCGTGCGGGTGGTTCTCGCGGATGCCGGAGGCCGTAACCTGCACGAACTGCGCCGAGTGGTAGAGATCGTCGACGTTAGGACATCCGCAGTATCCCATCGCAGCGCGCAGCCCGCCGATCATCTGGTAGATGACCTCGCTCAGCGTACCGCCATAGGGCACACGGCCTTCGATGCCTTCGGGAACGAGCTTCTTGATGTCGTCTTCAGCGTCCTGGAAGTAGCGATCCTTGCTTCCGGATTCCATCGCAGCGACCGAGCCCATGCCGCGGTAGCTCTTGTACTTGCGCCCCTCATAGAGAATCGTCTCACCCGGGCTCTCCTCGACGCGAGCAAACATGCCGCCGATCATGACGGAGTTCGCGCCGGCCGCGAGCGCTTTGGGGACGTCGCCGGTTTGTTTGATACCGCCGTCTGCAATAATCGGGATGTCATGGCGGCGCGCCGCGGAGGCGCATTCCATGATGGCGGTAAGCTGCGGCACGCCGACGCCTGCGACGACTCGCGTCGTGCAGATCGATCCGGGTCCGATGCCGACCTTAACAGCGTCCGCACCTGCGGCGATCAGGTCCTCGGTTGCCTCGGCCGTCGCAACGTTGCCGGCGATAACCTGAAGTTCAGGGAACGCATCCTTCACCTTGCGGACCGTCTCAATGACGCCTTCCGAATGGCCGTGCGCCGTATCTACGATCACAAAGTCGACATCCGATTCACGCAGTGCGGCGACGCGATCGAGCACATCCGGCGTAACGCCTACTGCAGCACCAACACGCAGCCGCCCGTGTTCATCCTTACAGGCGTTCGGGTGCCGGCGCTTTTTCTCGATATCCTTGAATGTGATGAGGCCTCGCAGGTATCCATCATCATCAACGACCGGCAGCTTCTCGATCTTGTTTTCCTCGAGGATCGCCTCGGCTCGTTCGAGCGTCGTTCCGACCGGCGCCGTGATCAGACCCGAGGCCGTCATGATATCCTGAAGTGACACGGCACCATCGGTCTGGAACCGAAGATCACGGTTGGTGACGATGCCGACGAGATGTTTCTCGTTGTCAACAATGGGAATCCCACCTATCGAATAGCGCGCCATCAGACCGCGCGCATCCGCAACGGTCTCGTTGGGCGTCAACGTGATCGGATCGAGGATCATGCCGCTCTCGGACCGCTTGACGCGGCGCACCTCCGCGGCCTGCTTTTCGATCGTCATACTTTTGTGGAGCACGCCCACACCGCCCTCTCGGGCCACTGCGATTGCCATCTCGGACTCGGTGACGGTATCCATCGCCGCCGAGAGGATCGGGACGTTGAGATCGATCGTCCGCGTGAGGCGCGTTCGGATGTCGACGTCGCGCGGCATGACAGACGAGCGCCGCGGGATTAGCAGGACGTCGTCGTAAGTCAGGCCGTCGAAACGGATTTTATTCTTCGGAAGGCCGTTTGCTGATGCCATTGAATTTCGTCACTTGAGTTTGACCTGACGACGAAGCCGGCGGACCTCGTGATCCTCGAGGCGGCGCCACTTCCCACGCCGCACGCCGTCGGTCGTCAGGCCGGCATAGTTGATGCGCTCGAGGTGTTCAACCTCGTGGCCGATTGCTTCCACCATACGCCGGACCTGGCGATTTCTTCCCTCGTGCAGCCGTATTCCAATCTGCTTTTCATCGGGAGGACGGGCGTAGGCGACATAGTCCGCGCGAGCCGGTCCATCCTCCAGCTCAACGCCCTCGCGGAGCTTCTCCAGCTCATGCGGTTTGACGGAATTCTTGGTCCGCACGAGATACAGCTTCTCCACCTCGTAACTCGGGTGCATCAGCCGGTTTGCCAGCTCGCCGTCATTGGTTAGGAGCAGTACACCGACGGTGTCGCGGTCGAGGCGCCCGACGGGGAATATGACGTTGCCCCGGGCTTCCGGTAGGTCGATGAGATCCAGAACGGTCTTCCTCCCCTTCTCATCAGACGTAGTCGTGACGATCTGCATCGGCTTGTTGAGGAGGATGTAACTGTGGCTCAGCGGCGTGATGCGGCGGCCGTTGACCTCCACAACGTCGTCGCTGCTGATCTTTGTGCCAAGCTCGCTTACGACCTTCCCATTGACGCTCACCCTGCCGGCCGCGATCATATCATCCGCCTTCCGACGCGACGTTACTCCCGATCGAGAGATGTACCGATTAAGACGCTCCAGCGACGTCTTCTGCTTCGGCTGATCACGGGCTGAAGCGGAATCTTTATCCTTGCGTCTGGGCATCGTCGCTCTCAGGGTCTGCATTCAACGTATCACCAGACCCCACCTGGTCCAGCGCCTTCTCTCGTTCCTCAAGTGAAAGCAGTCGCGCCCGTTCCCGGTTGAACGCCGGATCATCCAGAATTTCTTCTATCTCCCGAAGCGTCGGCAGGCCGTCGAGTCCGTCAAGGCCGAACTGTTCGAGGAAGTGCGCGGTCGTTCCATAGAGAAGCGGCCGGCCGACTGCCTCGCTGCGCCCCACAACATCCACCAGATGCAGCTCCAGCAGCTTGCGAACGGCATAATCGGAATCGACGCCGCGGACGAAGTCGATCTCCGGCCGCGTTACCGGTTGCCGGTAAGCGATGATGGCAAGCGTCTCGAGCAGGGTGCGGGAAAGCTTCTGCGACCGGTCTTCCTCGAAGTACGCCTTCACATACGCCGCCACTTCGCCATCGGTCGCAAGGCGATATCCACCGGCCCAGCGATGGATTCGAACGGCGCGCCCGGACATCGCGAAATCAGCATTGAGTTCTTCGACTGTCGCGTCTACGTCCTGCGGTGCCACATCTGTAGTGCCCGTCACTTCGACAAAGACATGAGCCATACGGGCCGCCTCGACCGGCTCGTCGGCCGCAAAGAGAATGGCTTCGACAGCGCGCTTCAGTTCCTGCCGTGTGTAGGTATCGCTATCGATGGCGTCGATTGGTTGAGCTTCCACTGTCAGGCCTCTGTTGCTGCTTCGAGGAGGAAATCGGTGGCATGCTGAGGAATGAGCAGCGCGATCACCTGCTGCCGCGCCAGTTCAAGCACTGCGAGGAAGGTTGTGATGATGAACGCACGGCTTCGGGCTCGAACGATCGACGCGAAGGCCTGACGTCTCCCGTTGCCGAGTACTTGCATCACAAACTCCTGCTGTTCTTCGATCGTGTAACTCTCGCGGTCCAGCTCATGCACCGGCGCGGTCGGAGCCGAGGTGAGAAGGCGGCGAAGCGACTGTACAAGATCGAAGATGGATGCCTCGACCTCGACCGTCTCTCCGTTCTTCGTGACCATTTCGCTGTCGTTGGCAGCCAGGCCGCGCGTAAAGATATCATCGCGCGACTCCTTTACATCAGCCAGTTGATGGGAGGCTTCCTTGAAGCGGACGTACTCCAGCAGGCGCTCAACAAGTTCACGGCGCGGGTCTATCGGATCGCCCTCGTCATCGAGTTCCGGTCGAGGCAAAAGCATGCGCGCCTTGATGTTGATGAGCATCGCCGCCATGTAGAGAAACTCGCCGACGCTGTCGAGATCGATCTGCTCGAGGATGCGGACGTACTCGAGATACTCATCGGTGATGCTTGCGATGGGGATGTCGAAGATGTCCAGCTCATCGCGGCGGATGAAGAACAGCAGGAGGTCGAGCGGTCCTTCAAAATCCTGAAGGCGGATGCGATACATGCTCAAGCGGTGGCGCTGTGGCGCTCGCGGAACCACTCCACCGTTTTGTCGATGCCGCTTTCGAGGTGTACGCTCGGCTTCCAGCGGAGATGTTTCTCGCTGTTGACGAAGCTGAGAATGCTGCGCCGTTGCTCGCCGGGTTTGCCTTCCGCATGCTCCTCCGGAATCGACTCATCGATCTGATCCCGAATAAGCCGGAAGAGTTCGTTGACGCTCGTTTCACGGGAAGTCCCAACGTTGAAGATGCCCGAGCCTGCGTGGTCGAGCGCGAGGACGTTGGCCTGCACCACGTCTTCCACAAACACATAGTCGCGCGTCTGTTCGCCGTCGCCGTAGATCACGGGCTGCTTGCCCTCGAGCATGCGCTCGGTGAAGATGGCCACGACACCGGCCTCGCCGTATGGATTCTGCCGCGGACCGTACACGTTCGCGTAGCGCAAAACGACGTGCTGGATGCCGTACTGCTGCTCGTAGAAGAAGAGATATTTCTCCGTCGTGAGCTTCGTAATGCCGTATGGCGAGAGCGGGCGAAGCGCATGATCCTCATCCTGAGGCGCGTAGTCGGGCTCGCCGTAAATAGCGCCGCCGGTCGATGCGAAGACGACCTTCTTGAGGCCGGCTTCACGCCCTGCTTCCATCAAGTTCAAGAACCCGCGGATGTTGACGTCGGCGTCGTAGGATGGATCGGCCACCGAGCGGCGCACGTCCATCTGCGCAGCGTGATGGCAGATGACCTCGAAGCGTTCCTTGCGGATCAGGTCGGCAGCATCCTTGGAACGGATGTCAAACTGGTGGAAAACAGCATCCTTGGAGATGTTCTGCTCACGTCCGCCCGAAAGATCGTCAAGGATGTGTACGTCATGGCCGCGCGCGATGTAGGCGTCGGCAACGTGGGAACCGATGAAGCCGGCACCGCCGGTAACGAGAATCTTCACGCGCTGGAATAGTCTAT
>CAZKDQ010000023.1:10270-19894 GCA_964551345.1 uncultured Rhodothermales bacterium | reverse complement strand
TCTCCGGCTCGAGCACGATGGTCGAGAACTCCTCAGGCACAAAGAGCTCGCGGCTGACCCGAAGCAGATCCTCCTCCGTCACGTCTTCCATCTGGTTGATCATCTCGTCGAGCGTGAAGTAGCGCTCGAAGTAAAGCTCGTGGCGGCCGAGGCGCATCATGCGGTTGCTCATGTTTTCGAGGCCGAGCATAATGGAGCCCTTCACCTGGTTCTTGGCCTGGTTGAGGGTGCGCCGGCTCACGGGCTTCTCTGCCAGCTTCTCGAGCTCACGGAAGATCAGCTTCTTCGCTCTCGGTACGCGGGCGGCATCAGTGCCCATGTAGACCCCGAAGTCACCAGTGTCCGAGTGCATGTTTGCGAACGAGTAGATGTTGTAGCAGAAGCCGTACTTCTCCCGGATGTACTGGTTGAGCCGGCTCGACATCCCGCCGCCGAGAATCGTATTGAGCACCGATAGCACCGTTCGTCGCTCATCCGTCGCGGAGAATCCACGCGTGCCGAGTACCAGGTGGGCCTGCTGAATGGGGCGCCGTTCGCTGTGCTCATCCGGCTCATAGCCGTTGATCGGCCTGCGCTCGCGCCGTCTGGGCTCGCGAGATGACCGCTCCAGGATCTTCTCGGCGTGCTTGACGGCCGCGTCATGATCCACATTCCCTGCGATCGCCACCACCATCCGCTCCGGCGTGTAATGCCGATCCATGAAATCGACCAGTTGATCTCGCCGAAAGCTCGACACCGAGCGGCGCGTCCCGATGATGGGCCGTGCCAGTGCGTGGCCTCGATAGATGACGTCTTCGAATCGATCGAATACGAGATCTTCCGGCGCGTCCTCGTACATCTTCATCTCCTCGAGCACGACGTCCTTCTCCTTCTCGAGCTCCTTCTCGGGGAAGTTGGGTTCAAGCACGAGATCAAGAACCGTGTCGATCGCCCGCTCGAGATGCTCATCGAGTGCGCGGGCGAAGTAGCATGTGTACTCTTTGGTGGTGAAGGCGTTGAGATAGCCCCCCACCGATTCTAGTCGCTGCGCGATGTGGTGCATACGGCGGCGCGCCGTGCCCTTGAAGACCATGTGCTCGATGAAATGGCTCATCCCGCTCTCCGCGTCGTGCTCATCCCGGCTTCCGGTATTGATCCACACGCCGACGGAGATCGATCGCACCGACGGGATCTTCTCCGTCACCACACGAACACCGCCGGGCAGCGTCGTCTTTCGGAATACGGTCAGGGAATCATCGAGACTTTTCTTCGGCATCATCCTCTAACTCTTGGGCTCATTTTTTGGAAAAAGGCGGAAGCCGCTGCTGCGGCCTCCGCCTTTCCGTAACTACTGCTTTGTGGAGGGGAAATCAGTCCCGGCGCCGGTCCCGGCCGCCACGCCCTCCACCGCCACGATTGCGCCCGCCGCGGTCACGGTCCCGGTCGCCACCCTCGCGACGACGTTCGCCTTCCTGCTGCTGTGAGCCGTTCTCAGGCTGCGGCAGGAACGGCTTGCGGCTCAGGCGAAGTTTGCCGTCGTTGCGCACTTCGATGAGCTGAACCTTGACCTTGTCGCCAACCTGGACGTAGTCCTCGACCTTGTCGACATAGCCGTGATCCAGTTCAGAGATGTGAAGCAGGCCTTCCTTGCCCGGCAGGATTTCAACGATCGCACCGAAGCTCTGGATGTTGCGAACCGTGCCTTCGTAAACCTCTCCGGCTTCCGGAACGGTTACGATGCCACGAATCATCTCGATAGCACGCTGAGCACTTTCTCCATCAGTCGCAGCGACTGTGATGAAGCCCATGCCCTCGCGCTCTTCGATCTCGATGGCCGTGCCGGTCTCGCGCTGGATGCCCTGGATGATCTTGCCGCCGGGGCCGATCACCGCGCCGATGAACTCGGAGTCGATGGTGATCTGCGTCAGGCGCGGCGCATACATGGACATCTCGGTGCGCGGAGTGTCGAGCGTCTGCTCCATCACATCGAGGATGTGCATCCGCGCGTCGCGTGCCTGGTGAAGCGCCTTCTGCATCAGATCCCGGGGCAGCCCGCTGATCTTGATATCCATCTGGCATGCTGTGATGCCGTCGCGCGTGCCGGTGAGCTTGAAGTCCATGTCGCCAAGGTGATCCTCTGTGCCGAGGATGTCGGTCAGAACGGCCGCCTTGTCACCTTCCTTGATCAGGCCCATCGCGACGCCTGCGACCATCTTCTTGATGGGAACGCCGGCATCCATGAGGGCAAGTGTGCCGGAGCAGACCGACGCCATCGACGAGGACCCGTTGGACTCAAGCACGTCCGCATTGATGCGGATGGTGTAGGGGAAGTCCTGCTCAGCCGGAAGCACCGGCAGCAGCGCACGCTCGGCGAGGTCGCCGTGGCCGATCTCGCGGCGGGATGCGCCACGGAGAAACTTGGCCTCACCCGTGCTGAACGGCGGGAAGTTGTAGTGGAGGAAGAACCGACGGTCCTGCGTGTCGAAGATCTGATCGATGGGCTGGACGTCCTTGCCAGTGCCCAGCGTCACGGACGCGATGACCTGCGTCTCACCACGGGTGAAGATGCCTGAGCCGTGGACGCGCGGCAGATAGCCGACCTCGCACCAGATGTCGCGCACCTCCGTTAGACCGCGGCCATCAAGACGACGACCTTCCTCGACGATCATCTTGCGCATCACATCGCTCTCGACCTTGCTGACGGCCGCGCGAATGTCGCTCGCGGTCCATCCCTCTTCAGTCGCATCGGCGAGCGCGCCTTCAACGTCTGCCTCGCCGTTAGCGAGGAGTTCTTCTACAACCGAACTCTTGATCTCATCGATGCCGCCGTAGAACGATGCCTTGTCGTACGGCTGACGAAGATGATCGGCAATCCGGTCGCTGATGCTCTGATGGATGCGCGCAGCGAGAGCGTCTTCGATGCCCACCGTCGTGTAGTCGGTGAACTGCTCGACGCCGCCGAAATCCTCGACGAGCTGAAGCTGAGCCGTGCAAAGCTTCTTGATTGCTTCGTGACCGACTTCCAGCGCGTCGATCATCTCGTCTTCGGAAATCTCACTCATCTCTCCCTCGACCATCACAATGGCGTCCTGCTTGCCTGCGATGACGAGGTCCATATCGCTTTGCTCGAGCTGCTCGAGCGTCGGGTTGACGACGAACTCACCGTCGACACGGCCCACGCGTACTTCCGCAATCGGGCCGTCGAAGGGAGCACCCGCCATCAAAAGCGCAGCCGACGCGCCGACTCCGGCGAGTACGTCGGCATCGTACATGTCATCTGCCGACAACACATAGCAGATGATCTGAACTTCGTTCAGAAAGCCGTCCGGAAATAGCGGGCGGATGGCACGGTCAACCAGACGGGACGAGATCACTTCCTTGTCCGTCGGGCGGCCTTCACGCTTGATGAACCCGCCTGGAATCTTGCCCCCGGCGGAGAATTTCTCGCGGTAGTCTACCGTGAGCGGGAAGAAGCTCTGGCCTTCCCTTACCGATCGGGAAAGGACGGCGGTGCACAGCACCATCGTGTCTCCCTGGCGAACGACGACCGCGCCGTCCGCCTGTTTGGCGAGCCGCCCCGTCTCGAGGCTCAGCATCCCGCCGGGCGCGAATTCAACTTCGCGAATTGTTGCTTCTGACATGTGTGTTTTCTCTTCAGTCATTCGACATTGTTTTTCCTTCCTCGACTACCCCACGCATCTCAACCTGGCTCTAACGCTACAACGGCGTAGCGGGTGTATACAAGGACGGCACCCCCTTCCGCAGAGGATGCCGCGTTGTACGAGCTTACTTTCGGATACCCAGCTCCCGGATGATGCTCCGGTAACGTTCAATATCACGATCGATCAGATAGTTCAGCAGTCGACGCCGCTTACCGACGAGTTTGAGAAGACCACGCCGTGTGGAGTGATCTTTCGGGTGCTGCTGAAGATGCTCGGTGAGCTCGTTAATTCGCTTCGAGAAGATGGCGATCTGGACCTCGGGGGCTCCCGTGTCCTCGCCGTCCTTCCCGTACTTATCTACGAGCTCCTGTTTTGCTTCCTTGGTAATCATCCAATCCTCTTTAGATTATACCATGCTAAAGAAGAAGTGCGCCGTGAGGCGCACGCGAATCGCTTAAGATATGGACTCAAGCGCGGCCTTACAACGGACGCGATCTTGTGAAAGTTGCTTCTTTAGTTCTTCGACAGATTCGAATTTGCGCTCGTCGCGCATCCGAGATACGAATTCGACACGAAGAGATTGATCGTACAGGTCGCCGTCGAAGTCGATCAGATGCACTTCCAGCATACGGCGCGTCCCATCGACCGTTGGCCGCACGCCGATGTTCATCATCGCCGGATGTCGTTCGATGTCGCCTGTGCTTGCGAGCACGGCGTAAACGCCATCCGCAGGAATGACCTTGCGGGGCTCGTCAATCTCGAGATTGGCCGTCGGAAATCCGATCGTTCGGCCGCGGGCATCGCCCTTAACGACGCGGCCGGTGAGGCAGTAGCGCCTGTCGAGCCGGGCGGCTGCACCTTCAACATCTCCCTGCTCGAGCGCCTTACGGATCTGGCTCGATGAGACGACATCCGAGTTGACGACTTGCGCCGGGATGATGTCGACATCGAACCCGTGCTGTTCCCCCATCTCCTCAAGCAGTCGCGCATCGCCTTCACGATCGCGTCCAAACTGATGATCGTATCCGATTACGATCTCTTGCAATCCGACAGTCTTGACGAGAACATCTTCCACAAAATCTCGCGCCGACAAATGCGAGAACTCCTGTGTGAACGGGATGATGACGACACGCTCAATGCCGACGTCCTGAAGGATGGCAACTCTCTCGTGGATCGTCGTGAGGAGCGGCACTTCTGCATTCTGGACGACCTCTCGAGGATGCGGCTGGAACGTGACAACCGTGCTCACGCCGTTACGCGTCCGGGCGCGACCCATTAGATATCGCATGATCGCGAGGTGGCCGCGATGCACGCCGTCGAACGTTCCGATCGTCACGACCGAGGTCGGATCCCACTCCGTCTCCTCGTAGCTGAACTCGATGCGCATGTCGGCGATCATTCCCTCGATTTACCGACCGCCTGCTCGAGCGCGTAAATCGTCCACGCACCATCGACATCAAACGGCCCGATCGCGGTTCGGCGAAGCATAACAAGATGCCCGCCGACGCCGAGTTCACCGCCGAAGTCATGCGCGATAGAACGTATGTACGTGCCTTTCGAGCAGTGAACGGAAAACGGCAGATCAGCTCCGTCGAGTTGACCGAGCTTGAACGACTCGATGGTTACCCGCCGTGGTCGTCGTTCGATAGCTTCGCCGCGCCGCGCTTTCTTGTAGAGGCGTTCTCCACCAACTTTCACCGCAGAGTACATGGGCGGCAACTGCTCGATCTCGCCCTCGAACTTCATTCGCGCGTTCTCGAGATCGTAATCCGAAAGGTGATCGAAGCTGTGGCTCTCAGATACGTCCGTCTCCGCATCGTAAGACGGCGTCACCTCGCCGAGGCGGATCACGCCTTCATAGGTTTTGGGGAAGCTCATGAAGCGCTCCATAAGCTTCGTCGCGCGGCCGATCAGGCAGATAAGGAGACCCGTTGCCATTGGGTCCAGAGTGCCCGCGTGGCCGATCTTCCGCACGCCGAGAATGCGCCGCAGAGCACGGATGACGTCGAAGCTGGACCATCCCGCAGGCTTATCGATCGGGATGACCGCCTTTTCGAGCGTCGGCGGAAGCTCCGGTGCGGCCGTATAAACTTCCAGTAGATCCTCGTCCACCTGCGCCGATTTCATCACGTCATCCATTCAGATCAGTCTTCTCGGCGGTCGCGCTCTTCACGGATGCGATCGAAGAGCGTCTCCATGTGCTGCGCGTGCTCGAGAGAGTCGTCGAGGAAGAACCGGATTTCAGGAATCGCTCGCACCTGGTGGCGAATCCGGCGCCCGAGCGCGCCGCGTATCTGCGGCGTGAGCTCTTCGAGATGTCGAAATGAGGCCTGCCGCTGAGCCGCCGTGTCGCCATAAACGCTGACGTAGAGATACGCAATCGAGAGGTCTTTGGTGACCCGTGCATCGGTAAGCGTAACGAGCGACGGCAACTGCTCCGAAAAATCAGTCTGCAGCAGGTCGGCTACATCACGCTGGATCAGCCGGGCAACACGTTCGGTGCGAATGCTCATATCTAGGGCAGTTGTCAGTTAGCGGTATCCAGTTATCAGTCCACGGCAAGTGCAGTTTTCAGAAACTGCAAACTGCAATCCGCGACCTGACAATGATAAAACTATACCTCCAGCTTCCTCTTCTCTTCAACCACCTCGTAGGTCTCAAAGTGGTCGCCGACTTTGACGTCGTTAAAGTTCTCGACGCTGATACCGCATTCGTACCCGGTCTGAACTTCACGCACATCATCCTTGAAGCGTTTGAGCGAGCCGATATTGCCTTCGTACACCACCACGCCCTCACGGATAACCCGGATGCGGTCGTTACGACGAATCTTGCCGTCGACGACGTAGCATCCCGCCACCGTGCCTGCTTTCGGAACCTTGAAGATGTCCCGTATCTCAGCCGTCCCGAGGGTGATCTCCTTCTTCGTCGGCGAGAGCAGCCCTTCAAGCGCGTCGCGAACGTCTTCGATGGCATCGTAGATGACCGAATAGGTGCGGACGTCGATCTCCTCTCGCTCGGCGATCTGCCGCGCCGTCGGCGCCGGTCGCACCTGGAAGCCGATGATAACGGCGTCTGAGGCGGAGGCGAGCATGACGTCCGTCTCGGTGATTGCACCGACGCCACTGTGGATGATGTTGAGGGCGACTTCTTCTGTCGACAGCTTCAACAGTGAGTCTGCCAGCGCCTCGACTGAACCACCCACGTCGGCTTTAATGATGAGGTTGAGTTCGCGGAAGTCGCCAAGAGCGAGCCTGCGTCCGATCTCGTCGAGCGTGATGTGTTTCTTCTGACGCAGAGCCTGCTCGCGGTGGATCTGCTGACGGCGCTGTGCAATGTCTCGCACTTCCTTTTCGTCGTCGAGAACGATGAACTGGTCCCCGACTTCCGGAGAGCCAACGAACCCGAGGATGGCGGCGGGCTCTGCAGGGCCGACCGATGTGATGCGGTTGTCGCGCTCATCAAACATCGCACGAACGCGACCGCTGTGGATGCCGGCAACAAAGGCATCGCCAACGCGCAATGTGCCATTCTGAACGAGCACCGTTGCGACGTTTCCACGGCCTTTCTCCAGACGGCTCTCGATGACGAAACCGCGCGCATTGCGGTTGGGATTCGCCTTCAGCTCCTGAAGCTCCGCCTCGAGCAGCACCTTGTCGAGGAGGTCATCGACACCTTCACCGGTGTGTGCAGATACCAGCGCGCACTGAACCTTACCGCCATACTGCTCGACGAGCACGTTCTGATCGGCGAGTTGCTGCATCACGCGCTGCGGGTTGGCCGTCGGCTTGTCGATCTTGTTGATGGCGACAATGACTGGGACTTCTGCGGCACGAGCGTGGTTGATGGCCTCGACCGTCTGCGGCATCACGGCATCATCAGCTGCGACGACAAGGATGACGACATCCGTCACCTTCGCACCACGCGCACGCATGGCCGTAAAGGCTTCGTGACCCGGCGTATCGAGGAATGAGATCTCGCCGCGGCCATCGGGAATTTCAACTTTATAGGCGCCGATGTGCTGCGTAATACCGCCGGCCTCACCCGCAACCACCGTGGCGGAACGGATGTAGTCGAGAAGCGACGTCTTTCCGTGGTCGACGTGACCCATCACCGTCACGATCGGCGGTCTCGGCTCGAGATCCTCCGGACGATCCTCTTCCAGTTCGATCTCTTCGGCCTGTACGTCCGCGACGAACTCGACGTCCATCTCGAACTCGTCGGCGACGAACGAAATCGTGTCGGCGTCGAGTCGCTGGTTGATCGAGACGATCATTCCAGCGGAGAAGAGCGTGCGGATGACGTCGTTAACGTCGACATCCATCAGGTTGGCAAGCTCTCCCGTCGAGACGAACTCGGTCACGCGAAGAATGCGTTCATCCTGCGCCTGTGCCTGACGATCGCGATCGCGGGTTTCGGCCCGCTCCTCACGACGACGACGTCGACGGCGCTGGCGGGCGCGGCTTGCGCCCTGCTCGAGTTCGCGTAACGTTTCCTGCAGCGTCTGCTCGACATCGGCTTCGTCAACCGATGCGCCGCGCTTCTTGGGGCGCTTGCGCTGCACCGGACGGCTTTTCTCTTCAACCTTTACGGTACCCTCGTCCGTGGATGCCGCTTTCGTTTTGCGTTTGCGCTTACGCTTGCGCTTGGTGGCCGAATCGTCCTCCACTTTGGAAAGGTCGATTTTGCCCAGGACTTTCGTTCCCTGCAACCGGTGACGGTTGGCTCGAAGCGTATCTTCTTCTACGGCTTCCGCTTCAGCCGGGGCTTCCTCAACGACCTCTTCCGTTTCGTCGGTCGATTCCTCGGCCGCTGCGACAGGGGCTTCGACTTCCTCAGGCTCTGCGGGAGCTTCCTCGGCTTCGGCAACGGCGGGCTCAGCTTCCGCTTCCTCCACTTCGGGTTCTGCCTCGGCCTCCACCGGTTCGGCTTCGGGCTCCGCTTCAGCGACCGGCTCGACGACCTCTTCCGCCTCCTCTTCAGCGGCTTCGGCTTCAACGGGAGCCTCTTCGACCTCGGGCTCCGGCTCTGCGGGAGCTTCCTCGGCAACCGGCTCCTCGACTTCCGGCTCTGCAACCTCCGGCGCAGGTGCCTCGGGCTCCGGCTCAGGCTCAACCGCTTCGTCGGCTACGCCTGGATGCACTTCATCCTCATGCTCGAGCCGGGTAACGCCGCTCTCGCCGTCACGCTCCGCATCGAGGGCACGCGCTTCCGCCCGCTTCTCCTTCAGACGCGCCGCCGCGGCCATGTCATCGGCGAAGTACTGGCGCAGTTCGAGGAAGGCCTCCTCGTCCGTCACGACGGCGTTGAGGCCGGAACCCTTCATCCCGCCCTCCATGCCGACAGATTTGAGGTGGTCGACAATCGTGTCCACCGTCACATTGAACTCCCGTGACAGCTTGAAAAGACGGACCTTCTTAAAATTCTCCTGCTTCGCCATGTAATGGTCTTAACGTTATTCAGATACGCGGCCACTCGTCCGCGCCTTAACTCTCGTACTCCTCTTCCTCGTCAAACTCAACCCTTATCACACGCAGAATCTCCGCGGCCGTTTCGGGCTCGATACCCGAACGACGGACAAGTTCATCGGCCGATAGCTCCATCACAGCCTTGGCCGTGTCGCACCCGATGTTGCGCAGCTTCTCGAGCGTCTCCTCGGAGAACGCATCGGCGAATTCACCGATCTCGATGTCCTCCTCTTCCTCCGTGATCTCACGGTAGACGTCGATCTCATACCCCGTCAATTTTGACGCGAGCCGGATGTTGATGCCGCCACGGCCGATGGCCTGGCTCACTTCGTCGGCACGAACAACGACTTTCGCTCTCGGCGGGTCGAGTTCATCGTTGATGACGGTATCGACCGGATTGGCAGGCGATAGCGCACGCTTGATGAGTGTGTGGGGATCGTCTGCGAACTCGAGTACGTCGATATTCTCGTTGCCGAGCTCCCGCACGACTGCATGGATGCGAACGCCTTTCACGCCGA
>CAZKDQ010000023.1:0-10170 GCA_964551345.1 uncultured Rhodothermales bacterium | reverse complement strand
TTCTCGTTGCCGAGCTCCCGCACGACTGCATGGATGCGAACGCCTTTCACGCCGACGCACGCGCCTACCGGATCGATCCGCTCGTCATGGCTGATGACGGCTACCTTCGCACGATCGCCCGGCTCACGCACGATGCGTTTGATCTCTACGATGCCGTCGTAAATCTCCGGCACCTCGAGCTCGAACAGGCGCTCCATGAAGATGGGATCAGCGCGGCTGATGATCACCTGCGGACTCGTGCCCGTCTCACGGCGTACTTCCTTGACCATGGCGCGCAGCATGTCTCCCTTGCGATAGCGATCCTTATAGATCTGCTCTTCGCGCGGCAGCACGAGTTCCGTTTTGTTATGGATGATGAGGACCTCGCGCCGGCGCACCTGATAGACTTCGCCGACAACGATTTCCCCGATTATCTCCGAGTACTCCTGGAAGACGTTCTCCTTCTCGATGTCGCGAATGCGCTGGCTGAAGGTTTGCCGTGCAGTCATTACGGCGCGGCGCCCGAAGTCGGCAACGCTTACCTCGCTGGCTACTTCGTCGCCGACGTCAAAGTCTTCATCGACGCGGCGCGCATTGGTCAGCTCGATCTGCGTCACCGGATCCTCGAGATCGAGGTCGGGCACGACTTCCTGAATGTGCAGGATCTGGATGTCTCCGTGATCGGGGTTGAAGATGATCTCGAAGGCATCATCAGCACCGTAGCGCTTGCGGATCATGGCGCGAAAAACGTCCTCCATGATCATCTGCAGCATGTCGCGTTCGATGCCCTTCTCGCGGGCGATCTCCGCGAACGAAGATACGAGAACCGAGCTTTGCATATGTTTTCGTATTGCGTTATCAGTCTCAGCGCACCCTACCAGGGCAGCTGCACGCGGGCGGTTTCTATGTCTTTATAGTCGATGCGTACGGTCTTTGTCGGCCCGGAATTCAGAACGATGCCGTCGTCATGCACCTCGAGAAGGTCGCCGACGATGACCTCGTTCTCCGTGCCGTCTTTACCCGCGCGCTCGATGCGAAGTGGCCGCCCGATGTGTTTGCGATACTGCCGTGGGTGGACGAGCGGGCGATCGGCGCCGGGCGAAGAAACGTTCAGGTTGTAGCGGCCCGCGATGACGTCCTCCGTCTCGAGGATGAACCCGATTTCGCGGCTGACCTTCGCCAGCACGTCGATCCCGATGCCTGCATCACTATCTATGAAGATGTCGACGGCGCGCGAGCCTTTCTGCCCCCGGATGTCGACTTCCACCAGGAACAGATCGCGTCCATCGATGACCTCTTCGACGACCTGTCGAACTCGATCCTCGAGCCCCATCGCCTCCTGATCCACCGTTTCGGCCATATGCAACAAGTGATTCTTCAAAAAACGCCCGATCCCGAACTTCGGGCGGGCGCGGCAACGCTACTTCCGTTAACGCCAACAAAAAAGGGCGGCCAGGCAGCCCCCCAATTCCGGACCCCCAAATATACGGCGGGCCGTCGTGCGATCGCAAGCCTGGCAGCTTCAGAGTCGACAAACGAGACGAGATGTTGGATGTTTCGATCGCGTAATGTGCTGAGCCGACTCTTCGTACGTATGGACGGGGCCTTCTAGACGATAGTCATCCGTCGCTCGGCAGGCCGCGGCTCCGGATAATCCAGCGTGTAGTGCAGACCGCGACTTTCGCGCCGCATCTGTGCGCTGCGAACGATCAGATAGGCGACCGCTGCGAGGTTGCGCAGCTCACACAGCTCAACAGAAATCGTGGAGCGGCGATAGAAATCTTCCGTTTCTTCGAATAGGAGCGCGAGCCGCCGTTCGGCACGCAGCAGACGAGGTGTGGATCGCACGATACCGACGTAGTCCCACATGATCCGCTGCAGTTCGTTCTTGTTGTGAGACACGATTACCCATTCCTCCAGATGCGTCGTTCCGCTCACATCCCAGTCCGGCACCTGCTCGGCGAACTGTATCTCATTTCGATCTTCAGCTGCAGCCCTTGCGGCGCGATCCGCGAAGACGAGCGCCTCGAGTAGTGAATTGCTGGCAAGGCGATTGGCGCCGTGCAAACCAGTGCAGGCCACTTCACCAGCCGCAAAAAGAGATTTGATCGTGGTGCGCCCGTGCGCGTCCGTGATGACGCCGCCACACTGATAATGCGCCGCCGGCACGACGGGGATCGGTTCAGTTGTGATGTCGATTCCATGCGTGAGGCACGTCCGATAGATGGTGGGAAAGTGCTCCCTAACGAAGTCGGGCGGTCGATGAGAGATGTCGAGCCACACGTGATCATCGCCGTGCCTCTTCAATTGGTCGTCGATGGCGCGAGCGACGATGTCGCGCGGAGCCAGTTCACCGCGGGCGTCATAGTCGGGCATGAAGCGCTCGCCACGGAGGTTGCGCAGTACGGCACCTTCGCCGCGAACGGCCTCGGATATGAGGAAGGAGCCGGCGTCCGGATGGTAAAGCGTCGTGGGGTGGAACTGCACGAACTCCATGTTGCCGATACGGGCCTTCGCGCGGTAGGCTATCGCGACTCCGTCACCCGTTGCGATGGGCGGATTCGTCGTGTGCAGATAAGCGGCGCCGGATCCGCCGGCGGCAAGGAGTGTGGTTCGGGCAAGGAATGTCTTGACGAAGCCCGTTCGCTCGTCGAGCACGTAGGCGCCGAAGCACGTTACATCCGGCCGCACCTTCGACACGAATTGGCCGAGGTGGTGCTCCGTGATGAGCTCGAGCGCAAAATGATACTCGAACACCTCGATGTTCGGATGCGCCTGGACCTTCTCGATCAGGGCGCGCTCAACTTCCCGCCCCGTCGCATCTGCGGCATGCACGATTCGGTTGGCGGAGTGGCCTCCCTCCCGCCCCAAATGCAAGGCATTACCGTTGCGGGTGAACTCCGCACCCAGCGCCATCAACTCCCGCACACGCTCCGGCCCTTCTTCCACGACGAGCCGAACGACCTCCTCATCACACAAACCCGCACCCGCGTCCAGCGTGTCTGCGATGTGGCTCTCGGACGAATCGTCGTCCAGCATTACAGCCGCGATCCCTCCCTGCGCGTAGTTCGTATTGGACTCGACGGAGTTCTTCTTGGTGATGATCGCGACGCTCCCGTGATCAGCCACTTTCAGCGCATAGGATAGGCCGGCTACGCCGCTACCGATCACGAGGAAGTCGACCTTGAGCCGTTCAGCCTTTGCTGATGCCATGTTTGCGAGGGAGGATAGGCGAACGAGCGATTTTACTACGGCTCGTTCGACTGCTGCATCAGAAAAGCCTTGATGAAGGGATCGATCTCACCATCCATCACATTCTGCACGTCCGTCACCTTGGTCTCCGTGCGGTGATCATTCACCAGCGTGTATGGCTGGAAGACGTAGGATCGTATCTGGCTACCCCACTCGATCTTCTTCTTCTGCCCTTCAACCGCGTTCTTGGCGGCGTCCTGAAGTTCACTCTCAAGCTGATAGATCCGGCTCTTGAGCATCGTCATCGCGCGCTCCTTGTTCTGAAGCTGACTTCGCTCCTCGGTACATTCCGCTACGACACGCTGCTCTTCCCCATTACTGAGCTTGCCGGTCCAGATGTATCGGACGCCGGTTTCGACCTTGTTGACGTTCTGCCCGCCTTTTCCACCGGAGCGGAAGGTCTGCAGCTCGAGATCTGCGGGGTTGATGTCGACGTCGATCGTGTCGTCGATCTCGGGATAGACAAAAACGCTCGCGAACGAAGTGTGGCGGCGCCCGCTCGAGTCGAACGGCGAGATGCGAACGAGGCGGTGCACGCCCGATTCCGACTGAAGATAACCGAAAGCGTAAGGGCCTTCAATGTGCAGACTTGCACTCTTGACGCCGGCGACATCACCTTCCTGATGCTCAAGCATCGACGCCTTGAAGCCATTGCTTTCTGCCCAGCGGGTGTACATCCGCAGGAGCATTTCCGCCCAGTCCTGGCTCTCGGTTCCACCCGCACCCGCGTGAATCGTCAGGATAGCATCCCGCTGATCATCGGGACCGCTGAGCATGTTGCGGAACTCGAGGCGCTCGAGATCGGCTCGGAGGCGTTCGACTTCCCGCTCGATCTCACCGGCAAGGTCGGCGTCTTCTTCCTCTGCAAGAAGTAGCAGCGTCTCCACGTCTTCGGCCCGGCGCTTGAGCACGTCCCAGTCGTCGAGCCAGCTCTTCTCCGCGGCGACCTCCTTCTCGACGACGCGCGCCTGATCAGGGTCGTTCCAGAAGGCGGGGTCAAGCCGCTTCTGATTGAGTCCTTCTACTTTCTGTCTTCGACTATCGACGTCAAAGATAGCCTCCGAGCGTGTTAACACGCTCTAACAGGCTCTGGATATCATCCGTTGAAAAGGTTGCCATGGTATTCGTTTGTGATGGGAATCAGGATGTTGCGCCGGCGTGTGCACGGCGAGGCAGAGACGCGGCGATGAGGTTACCAGTGGCTCCTCCGAGACCGCCAATCACGCCTCCGATTACGATGGTTGCGGCAACGGTAACGGCAGCCGGCAGGTTTCCGACGATTGCGCCGAAGATGCGGGCCATTTCTGATGTCGGGTAGGGAGCAACGTAGAAACTGTAGGCGACGAGAACAGCCCATCCGAGAGCCACTCCAACCGATCCAATGAGCCAGCCGTAGCGGCGCGTCCAGAGACCGGCGACGATGCCTGCAACCGCCGTCCACATCCACCCAAGAAGCAAATGGAGCACGAGCGATAGCGCTAAGACTACGATGAGCTTGCCGATAGTTTTCATTGATTCACCGTCGGCTCTGCCGCACCGATATCTTCGAGAACCGAACGAACGCGCGGCGAAGGTTCTGCTTCGATGCGCTCGGAGAGAGCGGCTTCATCAATCACATAACGTCGGGATGCGATAGCCTGCGCCGCCCGATAACGAACACGCTCATCCACATCCACGAGCAAGCGCATTACGGCTTCGTGGCGCACCTCGCCTGCCGGATCCTCAAACGTAAGCTTCCCAAGTAGACCAGCTACGGCAAGCCGAGCTTCCACCTGCCGAACCGGCCTGCTATGCCCATCGATGAACAGCTCGATTCGTTCATCCAGAACAATATTGGGGATCGCGGATGCAAGTGCCCGCTCAATGATTCCGCTATATGATTCGAGCTTCAGCAAATGCGCATAGGCATCCAGCGCCGATTCGAGCCGTCGCTCTCCAAAGGCACCGATGGCCGTTGCGGTGACGGTATAGGATGAGTCGTGAAGCGCTTCATGGATCGCGGCATCGATGAGCGACTCATCCTCCGAGACTTTGCGCAATGAACGAATGGCGCCGGCTCGAACACGCGATGAGGGATCGTTCGAAACCTGCTCGATGAGTGCGCGCCGCGCGGAAGCGTCCGACTCAGCATAAGTTGCCACAGCCTCCACCGCGCGCAGCCGAACAAGGTCGTAGGGATCTCGCATCGCTACCAATAGCGCGTTGCGGATCAATTGCGATGGCGACTGTTCGGCCAGGATGCCCACCGCTTCATAGCGTGCAGCCATCTCCGGGCTATGCTTCGCCTGCGCGATCCACTCCCCCAGCGGTTTCTGCGTTCGAATGTCTGCGAGCAACTGTGCGCCGGCATCGAAACGGACATAGTCGATCTCACCGGCCGTGCCGATCTGGAAGGTGGTGTCCGCCGTCTCTACCGTTACGCGCCCGAAGAACGGTTGCCGGTTCTTGTAGCGGACTTCAAACTCGGCATCAAACGTAAACAGGGACGTCCGGGATGTGTCCTGCGTCTGGCGAACGCGGATCTTATACAGCCCCGTCGCATCGTCGACCGAATGCTCGACCAGTAGCTCCGGATGCCCTGGTGAATAGAACCACTGCTCGAAAAAGCGTCCCAGGTCGCGACCCGATGCCGCTTCCATTGTTCGCTGTAGATCCTCGGCCACGACGTTGCGGTGCCTGTTATCCCGCAGATAAGAACGGACGCCCTCCCACCAGGCGTCTTCGCCCAGCTCAAACCGCAGTTGATTCAGCACGCGAGCAGCCTTGGCATAAGTATGTCGATCATAAAGTTCATACGGATCGTCATATCCATACCAGATGATCGGCCGCCGTAGCGTGCGCGCCTCATCGAGATACGATTGAAGACTGCGCATGGCGTGTTCCTGCGCCTCGTCCGCACCGATGGCATCCTGCAGATAGACCGTCTCGAAGTACTGAGCGAATCCTTCGTTGAGCGCGAGGTGCGCCCAGTTCTCCGACGTCACGAGATTGCCGAACCACTGATGCACCAGCTCGTGCGCGATCAGATTGCGCGCCGTCTGATCCAGGCGCGCACGCGCGTCGCGCAGGACTCGTGAACTGAGCGTCGACATCGTGGTGTGCTCCATCCCACCCGCCGAAAACTCTTGGACTACCACCTGCTTATAGTCATTCCACGGGTAGCGCAGGCCCGTTTGCCGCTCGAAAACATCCATCATCGCTGATGTCTCTCCGAAGATGGCGGGCGCCTCATCTGCGTAGGCTTCCTCGACAATGTACCGAAGCGGAACGGCGCTTCCGTCAGCACGGACGTACGAATCCTCCACGGTGACGAAGTCGCCCACAGCAAATGCCGCGAGGTATGGAACGTGCGGTTGATCGAAGAGCCATGTGTCCGTGCGCAGATCGCCGTCTTGATCCTGCGACGCGAGGTCGCCGTTTGCGACGGTATCGAACTCACTGGGCACCGTCAACCGGATGGTAAACGACATGAAGTCGTTCGGATAATCCCACGTGGGAAACCAGAAACGTGCGTCTTCGGGTTGCGAGAGCGTCCAGATTTGTGTGGGAAGGGACGGGTCGACGCCTGCGCCATCAACAAAATGTAGCCCGCGTATTCCGTCTGCCCGCCCTGGATGAGCGCGGTAGCTGATCGAAACCTCCACCGTGTCGATGTCGCGCAGCGCTTCTACGGGATAGGCGACGAACCCGGAGGCGGTACTGCGTGTGATGAGCGTGTCGGTCCAGCCGGCATGGGTAAGCGTCACATGACCAATCTCCATATGAACCGCATCGAAGACGAGACTATCGGTGCCAGGCTGCAGCGGCGTCAACCTGTGCGTCGCCACCCCGATGACGATCTCATCCTCAAAATCAAATTCGAGATCCAGCTCCGTATGCAGGATGTCGTAGTACGGCACACGCGGGCTGAAATCCTCTCGCCGGTGTTCCAGCACGCGGTAATCCGTCAGCTCAACTGGCTGAGCGCCTACGGTCGTATCAGGCACGACTTCCTCGACATCCACGAGGCGTGCCGGTGCACATGCAGATAACAAAACAAGCAGCAGGACCGGAAGCAGCAGCCACCGGTCCTGCAGATCAGAAATGATCATGTGATTCAGCGCTCGTTGCGGCACCGCTCGACGAACCGCGTGATGCGGCGCACGGCTTCCTCAACCTGATCGAGCGCCGTCGCATATGAGCAGCGCACGAAACCATCACCGCTGGGCCCGAAGGCATCACCCGGAACAAGAGCCACATGCTCCTCCTGTAGCAGGCGCTGGGCGAAGTCTTCCGACGAGAGGCCCGTCGATCGAATATCCGGAAAGGCGTAGAAGGCGCCCTCCGGCTCGAACGTCGGCAGGCCGGCGGCGCGCAGACCGTCGACGATCACACGGCGCCGTTGGTCATATGCCTGCCGCATCGTCTCGACATCCTCCTGGCAATCGCGAAGCGCGGCCACGGCGCCGACCTGGCCCATCGTCGGAGCGCTCATCACCATATACTGGTGCACCTTGTAGAGCGCGCGGTAGATCGGCTCCGGCGCGCACGCATATCCGATACGCCAGCCGGTCATCGCGTAGTTCTTCGAGAATCCCCCGAGCAGAACCGTGCGGTCGCGCAGCGCTTCAATCGACGGGACGGAGACGTGGCCGCGGTCGAATGCCGCACCATAGACAAGGCGGTCGTAAATCTCGTCCGAGATAACCAGAAGGTCGTGTTCGACGACGAGTTCAGCGATCTCCTCCAGCGTTTCACGGCGCAGGACGGCGCCGGTCGGGTTGTTGGGATATCCGAGGAAGAGAACCTTCGAGCGCGGAGTGATCTTCCTGGCGATGTCGGCCGCGGTTACCTGGAAGTCGTTCTCGACCGACGTCGGCACGTAAACGACGTTCGCGCCGGCGAAGCGCGCCGTCGGTCCGTACGAGACGAAGCATGGCTCCGGGATCAGGATCTCATCGCCCGGATCCAGAAGCGACAGCATCGCGCATTGCATCGCCTCGCTTACGCCGACCGTGATCAGGATCTCATTATTGGGATCATACTTGACGTCGTATCGGCTATCGAGATCTGCCGCAACGTGTTCACGGAGTTCGAGCAGACCGGCATTGGCTGTGTATCCGGTCTTTCCCTCCTGCAGCGACCCGATGGCGGCGTCGATGATCGGCTGCGGCGAGACGAAATCCGGTTCGCCGATTCCGAGCGAGATGACATCCTCCATGGTCGCCGCAATTTCAAAGAAGCGGCGAATGCCACTGGGCGGCACCGAACGCACGCGCTCCGAAAGGCGCGCCTCGAGATCGACCGAATTGACCTGGTTTGACATTTCTATCAATGGATGAACGGATTGACTTCGGGATCGTAGGGCTCATCCTGAGCCGCAATCGGGGCATTATAAGGACGGCCGCTCATAAACGCCGTCCCCGAAAGTGGCCTCTGGTTGAGTTGCCATCCGTCCGGCTCTATTTTGCGCACGTTTACACTCCGATCTGCAAAACCAAACATCGTTTTCATGTCAGACAGATTTCAGAATTATGTCGGCGGCGTCTGGAAGGACGCATCCGACGGCGCAACGTTCGAAGATCGCAACCCGGCGCGCCAGAGCGAGATCATCGGGTTGTTTCCCTCCAGCGGCGAGGCGGACGTTGACGAGGCAGTTGCCGCGGCTCGGAAGGCGTTCGAAACGTGGAGCCGGATGCCGGCGCCGCAGCGCGGAAATTACCTCAAGGCGATCGGTGATCTGCTGGTTGAGCGGAAGGATGAGATCGCCTTCGAGATGACGCGGGAGATGGGCAAGACCTTCACCGAAACTCGAGGTGACGTACAGGAAGCCATTGACACGGCATACTATGCAGCATCCGAGACGCGTCGCCTTTTCGGTCACACGGTGCCGAGTGAGCTGCCCAGCAAGTTCAACATGAGCGTCCGGCGCCCGGTAGGTGTCTTTGGGGTCATCACGGCCTGGAACTTCCCGGTGGCTGTTCCCACCTGGAAAATGTTTCCCGCCATCGCTGCGGGCAACACGTGCATCTTCAAGCCGAGTGATGACGCGCCCAAGAGCGGCATGCTGCTCGTTCAGGTCTTCATCGACGCGGGGCTTCCGGCGGGCGTTGTGAACCTGATCCAGGGCGGTGGCGAGACGGGCAGGCTTCTGGTTGAGCATCCGGATGTCAATGGCATCTCGTTCACGGGGTCGACGGAGACGGGAGCACAGATCGCGCAGTCGGCCGGAGCCTCACACAAGCGGGTTTCACTTGAAATGGGCGGAAAGAACCCGCAGATCGTGATGCCGGACGCAGATCTCGATCTCGTCGTGGAAGGCGCGCTGTGGGGTGCTTTCGGCACGACCGGCCAGCGCTGTACGGCCACAAGTCGCCTTCTGCTTCACGAGGACATCCATGATGAAGTGGTCGAACGGCTGATGGATCGCGCGAAGGAGCTTCGGCTGGGCTATGGGAATGATGATGGTGTGGATGTTGGGCCGCTCATCAACCAGAAGGCGCTCGACAAGGTGAGCTCGTACATGGACGTCGCGCGCGATGAAGGTGCCGAGATTCCGATGGGCGGTGCACGCGCCTCGGGTGATGGTCTGGACGACGGCTTCTTCTTTCAGCCGACCCTGTTCACGAATGTTAAGCCGGGTTCACGTGTTGCGACGGAAGAGATCTTCGGACCGGTACTGTCCGTGCTCCGGTTCAGCACCTATGAGGAAGCCATCGAGATCGCCAATGAAGTGAAGTACGGCCTCTCCTCTTCCATTTACACCCGAGATGTAGCAACGGCCTTCCGAGCGATGCATGACATCGAGGCGGGCATCACCTACATCAACGGCCCGACGATCGGTGCGGAAGCTCACATGCCCTTCGGTGGCGTCAAGCAGACCGGAAACGGGCATCGTGAAGGCGGCTGGGAGGTCTTCGATTTCTACACCGAGACGAAGACGATCTACGTCGACTTCTC
>CAZKDQ010000022.1:27472-30879 GCA_964551345.1 uncultured Rhodothermales bacterium | reverse complement strand
ATCTCGCCGCCCACGCCGATACGGAACTGCTGGATGTCGTCATTGGGAAAGATGACGACTTCGGGCGAGATGAAAAACAGGAGCGTCGGTTCGCTGCTGGAGCCCGAATAGATGCGCAATGGATATCCCGCCGCGCCGACTCGGATCATCGCGGGCAGATCCGTAGCCACGGCGCCCAGCGCTTCCATCCTCCCGAGATTATGTGTGGATGCGCCGAGCAGCAGTTGATCATCCAGGAAAGCAGCCTGCACACCTACATCGAATGCGTACCCCGAAGCATCATCCGCATAAACTCGCTCCAGAAGCAGCTTCCCCACAACACCCGCACGAAATGGACCGAGGCGGTAGCCATAACCTGCGGAGGCTGCAATGAATTGAGCTGCAGGCGCCTCGCCCGGCCGCAGCGGCGCCGCCACGTCGAGATCGCCTCCATCAAAAACGGCCACGCTGACGCCGACGCCTCCGTTCGAGCCGGCGTGGTACCGAACGGCCGCCGAGTAAATGCTCGTCGCGGCAATCCAGCTTTGATAGGACAGCGCAACCGAATTCCGATCGTGCACTGCCAATCCCGCCGCGTTACCGTATAGCGATGCGGCTCCGCGCACGTAAGCCGTGTACGTATCCCCGAGCGCCGCATGATCAGCAAACGTACCCATCCGCAGAAATGACATTCCCGGATCCTGGGCCGCCGAAGGAGCACAGACGGCCGCCAACATCAACGTCAGCCAGCCTGCGCGCCGCATCGTCCACGTCATCACAGAAACACTCGCAGCGAGATGAGATGAGCAAGGCCCGCGTCGTATGGCTCCATCACCATACCATACTCGGCGCGAACGAGGAGCGTGCCCACCGGCTGCTCGATCATGAAGCCTGCACTTGGGCGTGCGCTTGTAAATCCGTCCTGCCCCATTCTGTCGACGCCCGCGCGGACGGCGAACGCCTCGCGAGGCGTCCATTCGATCCCCGCGCGAAAGAAGCCGCCATCCAGCGTCAGGCGCTCGGATTCAATGCCTTCGACGGGTTCTCCTCCGAACAGCGTCACCACGTTCCACCGAGTCTCGCGTGACGTAAATCGCGCTTCATACTCCACCAGCAGTCGGATTGCCTGTGGCGCCACATTATAAGAGCCGCCAACTCGGATGCGCCGGGGAAAGCGATCGGAGGTCGAGCGGCCGCCGGTGCCGTACATTGCCGATGTGTCCCACGAATATCGGGCGAGCAAATCGTCGATCACAAGCCCAAGGTGGAGGTCGTCCGTCAAACGGGCCGCAAGTCCGATGTCAATGCCGATGCTATTGACGGCGCGAAGCGTCTCAAAGTAGTCGGCGCGGAAGACCTGCAGCCCCAGTCCGGCGGTGATCCGTTCAGTGATTCGCGTACCGAATGCCAAGAAGAGCGCGTATTCGTTGGTCGAGTAATCCTGCGTGTGATAGCCGTTGGCGTCTCGCCCGTCGATATTTCCGACACCTGCGTGGATCAACCCGGCGGCAATGCCTGCGCGCGGACGCATGGGAGCCGAAAACTGCAGGAACTGCATCTGCCGGTCGAATGACATCAGCGCAACCGATGCCTCGAGATTCTGAGCCGTGACGTACGGTGCAAGTGCCGGGTTGTAGAACGGACTCGCATGCCCCGACAGGTCTGCCGCCATCGCGTTTCCGAGGCCGATCCCACGCGCGCCAAAACCCATACGCGCCACCGTTCCCGCATTCTGGCCGGCCGCTTGTTGAGCCGTGCTCGCGATCAGGATGGTCGCGAGGGCGATATTCTTGATGATGTTCATTGCCCGCGCCGTCATTCGATCACCAGAATCTTGCCATCGACGCGGCGGCCGTCGGCATCCACAACATAGATGTACGGCCCGTTGGCCACGCGCAACCCGCTGTCATCAGTTCCATCCCATACCACCTCGCGGGCGCCGGCATCGACTACGTCCGCTTCGATCGACCTCACGAGCTGCATCTCGAAGTCATAAATCCGGATCGTTGATGCGCTGCTTTGATCGAGCTCGAAACGGATGCGCACGAACCGGCTCGTGGCGGGCGAGAATGGATTTGGATAGGCGTAGGTGTCGACATCCGGCACGCGCTCCGACGGCTGGTTTGGGTGAAGCGGGACCTCTGCCCTGAAAATGCGCCAGGTTTGACCGCCGTCGGTGCTCTTCATGAGGCCGTCCGACGTCCCGACCCACAGCGCATCGGATGTTACTTCAACGGCGTACGTTTCCACATCCGGCCGAATGATGCGATCGGGCTGCGCCGCGTCGTAGAAGTCAATCACGGAGCGCCAGGTCTGGCCGACGTCATCAGAAATAAAGAGCCCGCTTTCTGCCGCCGCATAAATCGTCTCACCGCGGAACGCGAAGTCGTACACAGTCTCGCCGATGAGCATCTGCTCGAACGTTTCGCCGAAGTCGCGCGTCATGGTGATACCGTCTCTGTATGCCTCGCCCGCCTCGCCCGCGTTCCAGGTGGCAAGCCAGAGAAGGCTCTCGCCATCGAGGATCTGCTCTTCGATATCAACGACCCAACTTCCCGTTAAGGAGTTTGGAGAGCCCGTTGCAGAGAACCGGCGCCAGCTTTCTTCGCCTGCGCGTTTTCTGTTGATGCCCACGGGCGTGCCGGCCCAGACGTTGCCGCGCGAATCGACCTTAACTGCGAAACCCATGTGGTTGAGGTGGCCGGTCGGGCCGCGCTGCGGCGCGAGATAGAAATCGTAGGTTGAATCCGGATGGATCTCCTCGAGGTCATCCGGAGGCAGCACGACGCGGTCCCACGTTCGCCCGAGGTCCACTGAACGGCGGATACCGCTCGCCCATCCCGCAACCCAGATATCGCCCGTTGTCGGATCATAATCGACCATGTAGGGCGGGCTCTGCTGCGGCACCACGACGTCGAGTGCTCGAAGTGTCGAGACGCCGTAGGTGACGGTCGTATCGCCGCGCGAATCTAGTTGGGGAAAACGGTAGGTGAACGAATTGCCTCCATCGGTCGAGACGAGAAATCCACCCGCAGCCTGCACCGTACCCTGCGCCTCCTCACTGGCGTAGCCGAGCCCTACGATCACAACATCGTCGTGCGTATCGATCGAAAAGACACGGTTTCGTTCATCACTGAGTGAATCAACCGACGCGCGCCTCCACGTGTCGCCGCCATCGATCGTTAGATCCAGCAGCGGACCAACCCACAGCGAATCGCCGCGCGTGGCCAGTTTCGTTACGCTGTTACTGTAAATCGACGGCACGGGCATGAGCTCCGTCATCCGCTCTGCCTCCGGCGTCAGGTGCTGTGCCTGCAGCGCCGGCGCCAGGCTCGCCATCATCACAATAACCAGGAGCCGCTGCATCATTGAATCGTAACGCTGTGTTCGACGACGTCGCTTTCGAGGCCGGTCAGATCCCGCGCCTG
>CAZKDQ010000022.1:18156-27372 GCA_964551345.1 uncultured Rhodothermales bacterium | reverse complement strand
TCGTAACGCTGTGTTCGACGACGTCGCTTTCGAGGCCGGTCAGATCCCGCGCCTGGAAGGCGAAGGTGTTTACACCCGGCTGGTTGTCGCTCGCCACCGAGAGCGTGACGGTGTATCGGCCGTCGCCCGCCGTCGCATCTCCCGATACAGCCGAGCCATCGTCATACATCCGGATGAGTGATCCCGGTGAATTGACGTTCCACAACACGACGCGCTCGATATTCTCAAGGCCATCAGGATCGGAGACAACTGCCACGAATTGCACCGGGGTCGTGCCGGAGGACGGGCGCTGAATCACATCCGGCGCAATAATTTCCTCGATGACCGGCGGCTCACTCGGCGCACGGTATCGGAGCATCCCCGAAACCTGGTTGCTCATTTTCCCGCGGCCATCCACTGCATAAACGACCACCGGATAATTTCCAACGGCTCCGGTCGGCAGCGCGATGCTGAACTCGGCGCGGTACTGCCCGTCGTCGCCCGCCGTCAGCTCACCCTCGGCCAAAACGTTGGTCGATCGCTCGGGGCGGCGTACGAGATACCGCACGGCGATGAGGTCGTCTGCCTCGCTGTGCGCTCGAACAGCGACATTCATGCGAATGGTGACGGCGCCGTTCTGGCGGTCACTTTCATCGACATCCGCAAGATGGACGTTTGCCGGATCGAACTGGAAATCCGATACGACGGGTGCGCGGCCGGGTGGAAGATCGGGACCGGGCGGCGTGTCACAACCCGCAACCAGCGCCAGAGCGCCGATTAGCAGCAGAACGAGAGGACGCACGTGGAATCTGCCGACAGAGAGGCGGCGGGATTTGGATGAAGGACTTTACGAGCGGTAGCGTTCGGCCATTCGGTGCGGTCAGATTCCGGAAGCGGGGCCAAGATACGCATTTACCCGACGCCGACAAGCATTACGCAATGTAGAGCGGGCGGAAACTGAAGCACAGAATGAAAATCAGGATGCCCGCAACGGCCAGCGCGCGGCGCATCGGCGTGAGCGGTTGCTCGTAGAGGACAGGCGGATGGTCAATGCGGATCATGAAGACGATCAACAGGCACCAGATGAACCACCCGGAGTAACCGATTCCCTGAAGTACGGGCCACAAGTAGACGCTGGCGACGGTCGCCCCCATCGCTAATACCAGCACGGGAACGATGCTGCGGTAGCGCCCTTCGAAGACGCGCGTAAGATAGAAATAGAGGATGCCGGCCAGCAAGAACCACGATAGTTCGCCAAGATAGGGATGCACCTCCCCGAGCGCCGGCTGGACCTCCTGCATGAACCCGATGGAGCCGGAGATCAATAGCAGCGTCACGAAAGACCGCGCGAGGATGCTGTGCCATTTGCGCCCGACGAGTGCGTAGAGGATGTGGCCGCCATCGAGCTGGCCCACCGGGAGCAGGTTAAGTGCCGTAAAGAACAGGCCGAGCCATCCCGCAAACAGGAATGGGTAGTGGTACATCTCGTACATCGGCGGGACGTCCACAAAGAACTGCGAGAGGAACCAGTATAGAAGCGTCTGCCCGACAACGAGCGACATCTCGCCGCCCTCGGCCGGCATCTCATCCGGGAAGCGCTCGTACTGCTGCACATGGTGTTTCAGCGCCTCGTGACCCGGTAGATCGAACACGACCTCGGGTCCCGGCATGGTTGAGAACCCGAAGATGAGCACCGCGAGCGCAACGACAAAACCGGCGATCGGTCCCGCGGCGCCGATGTCGAACAACGCGCGCATACTCGGTACCGGCTCGCGAATGCGAATTACGGCACCAAGCGTTCCGATGCCGATCAGCGGCAGCGGGATGAAGTACGGCAGCGATGTGGCCACACCGCGCTTCCGTGCGGCGAAGTAGTGGCCGAACTCATGCACCGACAGGAAGAGCAGCAACGAAACAGCGAAGCGCAAGCCGTCCGGCACGAACCACCACGCGCCCAGTTCTTCGTAAGCCAACACCCTTCCCACAAGGTACCCGCCCGAGTGAACGGTTGATGCGAGGGTGAGCACGAAGAGCAGCGCGTGCAGCCAGTAGCGATCCTTACGCACTTGGCTGCCACGACTCGGCAAGAACGTCGTCGTTGACGGCTGATCCGGGATCGGATGGTACGGACGTTCGCGGCCTTCGTCAGCCATCACGCAAGCTGCTCCAGACCGCGGCGGATGCGACGAAGCCCTTCAATCAAATCTTCCTCAGATACCGCATACGAAATGCGGGCACCGGTTGGATCGCCGAATCCTTCGCCAGGCACGAGCGCGACGTCATGCTCCTCCAGCAAATAGAAGCAGATGTCTTCGGCAGAATCTATCGCACGGCCCGAGGGCGCCTTCCGGCCGAAATACGCATCAAACTGTGGAAAGACGTAGAAGGCGCCATCCGGTACAGGGCAGCGCACGCCCTCGATCGACAGGAGTTCGTCAATCACGAGGTCGCGGCGGCGGCGGAAGGAATTCACCATTTCATGGACTTCGTCCATCTCCATTCCGAGTGCGGCGACGCCCGCGTGCTGAGAAATCGTCGAGGGCGCGGAGGTGAACTGACCTTGCAGCTTTGCGGCGGCCTTCACGATGGATCGCTCGGCAGCAAAATAGCCGAGGCGCCAGCCGGTCATCGCGAACGCTTTCGAAAAGCCGTTGACGGTGATCGTTCGCTCGAGCATTCCTTCGAGTGATGCAAACGAGACATGCTCCACACCGAAGATCACGTGCTCGTAGATCTCGTCTGATATCACGAATACATGCTCGTGCCTCCGAAGCACCTCCGCGATTGCTTCGAGCTCCTCACGGGGATAAACGCTGCCTGTAGGATTGGATGGCGAGCACAGCACGAGCAGACGCGTCTTGTCCGAAATGGCTTCCTCGAGCTGCTGCGGACGCAGTCGGTACTCCGCCTCCGACGTCGTTGCGATCGCTACCGGTTCCGCACCTGCAAAGCGGACCATCTCTGGATAGCTGACCCAGTACGGCGCCGGAATCAGCACCTCATCTCCGGGGCGGCAAAGAACGGAGGTCGCGAGCGCGATGGACTGCTTGGCGCCGTTCGAGCACAGAATCTGGTCGATCGGGTAAGTGAGGCCGTTGTCCCGCTTGAGCTTCTCGGCAATCGCTTCGCGCAGCTCCGGCATGCCGGCGTTGTCGGTATAGCGGGTGAAGCCCTGTTCGATGGCGCGTTTTCCCGCATCGGCGATCGGCTGGGGCGTCGGAAAGTCCGGCTCGCCGGCACTAAGGCTGATTACCGGTCGCCCGCCGCGCTTGAGCTCACGCGCCCGCGCCGACATCGCAAGCGTGGCCGAAGGCTGCATGGCCTCGACACGCGGATTGAAAGAAACGGACTCTATGCTCTGCGACATCCTGAAGTAGTGTTAATGTGGATTAGCGGGATCGGAGATGGCCAACTTACGATCAGACGCGAGGCGGCTTCGCCTGAAGCATCTCGAGCGCCGCCTCGGGCACGAAGTGCGACAGCTCGCCGCCCCAGCGATGCACATCCCGCACAATCGATGAGCTTGTGAAAGCGTGCTGTTCGGAAGTCATGAAAAAGACGGTTTCGACCTCGGGGTGTAGCTTTCGGTTCGCGAAAGCCATCCGAAACTCATAGTCGAAGTCGCTGACCTGCCTCAGTCCGCGAACCAGCGCAGTGGCGCCGCGGTCGCGAGCCCGATCCACAAGCAGACCTTCGAAGCCTGCCACCGTGATCCCATCCAGATGCGCCACGCATCGCCGGGCCATCTCGACCCGCTCATCAATTGAGAAGAGCGTCGACTTCCCCGCGTTCACGGCGATTGTGATTTCGACCTCATCGAAAACGCGCGTTGCGCGCTCGAGGATGTCGAGATGACCGAACGTGAAAGGATCGAACGTGCCGGGATACAGCGCCAGACGGTGCTCGTGTGCCATAATGGATCAGATCCTTATTCCACTTACTCCTCGCGCTCATCCGGTATATGAAAGACCGATAGAACGATCTTCCCGTATGACCGTGACGTCTCGAGGTTCGGATGATGATCGAGGCTGATGCGCGCGTCGTGCTCCAGAACGAACAAGCCGCCCTCCGACAAATGCGGCATCACCAGATCAGGAAGTAGCGCAATCGATGGAAGATAGTACGGTGGATCGGCGAAGATGAGGTCGAACCGCTGGCCGCTTACGCGCTTAAGGAAGACGAGCGCATCCATCCTCATAAATGTGCAGTCTTCTTCGACGCCCAGCACCTGTGCGTTCTCACGAGCTGCCGCCATCACGCGTCCGTCCGATTCCACGAACGTCGCGTGGCGCGCGCCGCGGCTGAGTGCCTCGAGCCCCAACGCACCACTTCCGGAAAAAAGGTCAAGGACATCAGCCGACGCAATTGGCATTCGCGCTTCCACGAGATTGAATGCAGCCTCACGCGTGCGGTCTGTCGTCGGGCGAGTCAGGTGCCCCCGTGGAGCACTGATTCTCCTGCGTTTGAACCTTCCACCGATGATTCTCATGGAATGACTGAACGAACGAGGTGATGCGGGCCGGACCGGAAGTGCTTAATAACGCCGGCGCATTGTGGCATGCCGACTACCCGCTGCTATCAACCGCCTACAGCGCGCCTCCGACGCACGGTAGATACGCGCTCCCCTCGAAGTCGTCGTCGATCGTCGCGGGATCCAGGTTCACGAGCATCAGCGGGTCGAAGACCACTGGGCGGAGATCGTACAACCGGGCGAATGACGGGAGTTCCGGTCGAGGCTCGCTTCCGAAAGTAAGGACGCGCGATACATCACCGGGTGCGTAGCCGAGGCGCCCCAGCGTTTCCGCAGAAAAATACGCAGCGTCCGATTCGGCTGAACCCGGCGATAAACAGCTGAAGAGCCATTCATTTTCGGATCCATAGACGATATCGAAATGGTCCGGGTAACACCCGACCGCGAGCACGACGCCGGCTTCATCCTGCCCGCGTACCTGTTGATAACGCCGCAGTGCATGGCCGCCGGCGACACGTCCGGAGACGACTTCGAGTTCAGCGCCTGGAAGTGCCGCTGCAAGACGCGTGAGCTTGCGCCTGACGTCCGCAAGCGTCACGGAAATACTCTGCCAGGCCGCGGAAGAGCCGTCACCACGTGCTTCTACCGCGATTTCATGATCAACCGTAAGCCGCGGACCAACGCCGTAAAGCAGCGCCGCTTCCTGCTGGGCACGAATGCGCAGACTCGAGCGAGGGAAATCCAATGGAACGGCGGAGAAGAAAGTCCGCACGGCAGGAGGATGCAGAACGAAGCGCATCACACTTGCGACGGATCCTGAGAGCACGTCGCGCAGCGCCTCCCGCACCGATATCAGCTTGCTGCTCTCTGGCTCCTGAACGATCTCGCGCGTGATGTCGAAATCGAAGTCACAGCTCCCCAGACGCAGCAACCGGTAGCGGGCGCCGTATTGTTCGATTTCGGCATACCGCAAATCCCGCCCTTGTAGATCGATCGATGCACGCGCGACAGCTTTCATGCTTGCCGAATTTAATGGGATAGGCGCGTCGTCGCGCGCTACTCCCAACTCGCGGCGTTGATGCGCGTGACGTCCGGCTCTGCTGATCCGATCCGATCACCGCTGTCCGGATCCTCGAGCAGGTAGATATTCACGTTCGATGTGTCGTTGACGGAATACTCAAACTGGCGGCCGGTCCGAGGCGAGTAGATCAGAGAATCCGGATTGAAGCCCGGCCCAAAGATACTATCGACGCGCGGCGCCATTAGCGAGTCCTCGCGCACGTACATCACGAGTGAATCCAGCGTGTGCGGAAAGCGGTCGTACTGTCGCTCGTACTGGACGAGCGCCGTCCGCACCTCATCCATCCGGTCACGTGTACGCTCTGTCACCGCTCGCTGCTGTTCCACCACTTTGTACGGCTCTGTGATGGATAGATAGAGCCAGTAGGACAGCGCAATGATGACAATGGCGAGTACCACCTGAAGGCCAAGTCGAAAGGCCCGGCTGTTATCAGCCATAATACTTCAATCCCTGAAGGGTCATTTGTGAGCGGATGGAAAGGCGGGTGCCACGCGCAATACGCGGCGCGAAGTTAACGGCATATCGCCCTAAAAGCAACCGGAACGCCGCCTCTGGAGGCGTCAAAACAAAGCTTGAACTGTCTGGTATGCAACGGCGCACCGCACGTAATTGACCCGTGGCAGACCGTGACGTTGCCTGCCGAGTCCTCCCTTCATCAAGTTTACACATCCCGACGTTGACCCGACTTCTGATCAACATCGACCACATTGCGACGCTGCGCAATGCACGTCAGGAGGCATTTCCCGATCCGGTTCATGGCGCAGCACTTTGTGAAGCCGCCGGCGCCGACGGCATCGTTTTTCACCTGCGCGAAGATCGCCGGCACATCACCGATCGCGATGTTCGCATGTTGAAGGAGACGGTGAAGGGGAAGATCGGATTCGAGCTCTCCACCGACCCGGAGATTGTCGACTTTTGCTGCGACATCGTGCCAGAAATGGCTACGCTCGTGCCGGAACGACGGGAGGAAGTGACAACTGAAGGTGGCCTGGATGTCCGTTCCGCTGTATCCAAGCTAAGTGAGATCGCGCAGCGCCTGTATTCGGCCGGTATAGAAGAGGTCAGCCTCTTCATCGAGCCGGATCTGGATCAGGTGAGAGCAAGTGTCGATGCAGGAGCCAACTGCATTGAGCTGCACACGGGAAATTACGCCAACGCCACCACGGAGGATGAGCGTAAAGAAGTGCTGAAGCGTCTCGCAGACGCCGCAGAACACGCTCATGACCTGGGACTGCGGGTGCATGCCGGCCATGGTCTCGACTACCGGAACTACCCTGCCTTCGGGCGAGCCGTACCTCATGTAGAGGAGGTCTCGATCGGCTTTGCCATCATCGCGCAGGCAGTGATGGTCGGCCTCGACCGGGCCGTGCACGACATGGCGACGCTCGTCCGGCATACATACTCCTGACCATGGTCGAACCGGACGTGTCGCAGATCGAGTACCCCGAAGGCCATCGCAGCGGCTACGTCGCGCTGATCGGCAAGCCGAACGTCGGCAAGAGCACGCTGATGAACGCGCTCGTCGGGCAGAAACTGTCGATCGTAACCAACAAGCCGCAGACGACACGCCAGCGCGTGCTCGGCATTCTATCGGGCGACGGATATCAGGTCATCTTCCTTGATACGCCCGGCGTGATCGAACCTCGTTACCTGCTCCACGAGGCGATGATGAACAGCGTGCGGGAGTCGGTTACGGAATCCGACCTGCTGCTCTTCATGGCGGACGCGACGCTCGACCGAGCCGATGAGCTGAGCCTCGACGTGATCGGCAACCGGCGGGCCATCCTCGTCATCAACAAGATGGATCTTATCCGACGGGAGGACGCGCTTCCGCTTGTCGAGACGTACGGAAAGCTCCGCGAATTCGAGGAGGTCGTTCCCATCTCTGCAGCGAAGGGATATAACGTCGACCTGCTGCGCAACCTGATCATCGAAAGACTTCCGGATGGGCCCCCGTTCTATCCCCCGGATATGATTTCGGAGCACCCTGAGCGGTTTTTCATCGCGGAGATCATCCGTGAGAAAATATTCGAGCAGTTCCGGCAGGAGATCCCGTACTCGACCGAGGTCATGATCTCGAATTACAGCGAGAACGAAGACGGCAAAGATTTAATAGATGCCGAAATCGTGGTCGAGCGAGAATCGCAGAAAGGCATTGTGATCGGGCGCCGTGGCGAGGCGCTCAAACGGATCGGCACACAGGCAAGACGCGATATCGAAGAACTGACGGGCCGCCCTGCGTTCCTCCGGCTCTTCGTGAAGGTGCGCGACGATTGGCGCAACCGCGATACGTTCCTCCGATCATTCGGCTACCGGCGGTGAGCGACGAGGCCGTCCTCAACATCGATCCTGAGCCCATCTGACACAGCACGAACGCTGTCCGGCGCGAGCAAGGGATGAGCGACCCCATAGCGCCCGAATGTGTATCGCCGCGGATATTCCTTCCGCATCCGCCGGAATGCATCTGCTGTTGATGGACCGGCGTTCATCGCGAGTCTCATGCGCGCGTCGTCAGCCGTGATGTCATACATCTGGTCTATGTAGAAGCGCAGCAGCTCGGAAGAGGGAAGCGCTGGATCGGCCGGCCACAGGTCCAGTCTTTCATAAGAGTCGTTCATGATATTCGCTTGCGGCACAGCGAGAAACTCCAACAGCGAACCCATGACCTGCCGCGTACCGGCGAGCTTTGCGTCATAGGAGTATCCGGCGATGTGCGGCGTCCCGATGTCGACCAGATCGAGCAATTTCAGATCGATGTCCGGCTCATGCTCCCATACGTCGAGAACCGCCGCACCGATGGCCTTTGTTTGCAGTGCGTGGGCCAGGGCAGCTGAATCGATGACCGCGCCGCGTGCCGCGTTGATGAGCCAGGCGTCAGGCTTCATCGCGTTGATCTCACGACTGCCGATGAGGTGATGCGTCGGGTGCGGATCGATGCGCGTCAGCGGCGTGTGCATCGAGATGAGGTCAGCTTCGGCCAGGATCTGTTCGAGCGAGACGAAGCCACCGCCCTCCGCTTCTTCTCGAGGCGGATCGTTTCGGAGGACGTTCATTCCGATCGCCTCGAGTCGGGCTGCCAGCCTCCCTCCCACTGCTCCGCAACCCACTACTCCAGCGGTCATGCGCCGGAGATCGCGCCCGCAGCGTGTTGCCAGCACGGCAATGGCTGCCAAGACATATTCCACCACAGATACCGCGTTTGAAGCCGGCGCATGAGCGAATATGATCCCTGCCGACCGCAAGTAATTAACATCCACATGATCGATTCCGGCCGTAGCCGATCCCACAAACGTTACGCTGGTATCGTTCAACAACGACTCATCGACCCGCGTCACACTCCGCACGAGCAAAACCTCTGCGTGCTCCAGAAGCGCCCGGTCGATGTGCGCCGCTGCTACCTTCCGAATCGAGCCGAAAAGGCCTGCATAGGAATCGAGGCCGGGAATATTTTCATCGGCGACAATGACAAGATCAGACGGGCTCATATGTGCGTGACAGGCGAATGGAGACTGCATCAAGAAATGCACGCTTCCTGGAACGCGCAGTGGCATGTTACGTTGTCGAGACCATCGTCAACATGAGCACGAGATCAGTAAATCGTTACGGAACAACTGCTTATGCACTCAGAATCCGCGACAGATCCAATGAATGGTGATCATGCTTCACCGGCGCGGTTTCCAGTGTT
>CAZKDQ010000022.1:3652-18056 GCA_964551345.1 uncultured Rhodothermales bacterium | reverse complement strand
CCGCGACAGATCCAATGAATGGTGATCATGCTTCACCGGCGCGGTTTCCAGTGTTAAGAGCCGGCTCTCAAGAATCAGATTTGATCCGACCGGCTGCGTAGTGCGTGCTGCCCGGGCGTGAAAGCCCAAACCGCAGCGCGTTATCGTCCACCATCCCGACTCACGCATGAAGACGAAACACACGACGAAAGCTGTACTTTTTTCGCTGTCTCTGTTCTTCACTGGTGTTTTTCTAATTCATGGCGACCTCTTCGGCAGTGCTACGGCAACTGCCGTCGTCACCGTAGAGCCGCCTCGTCTCGTCGAAGTAGAACCTGTCGATGAGGACTCGGACCTGATCCGCGAGGTTCTTCAGAATACGCGCAAGCTCACGCCGCTTCCACCTGAGAAAATCGATTCCGAGACCCTCTGGCTTGCGCGCGCCATTTACTCGGAAACCAAGCGCCCGGAGGAAATGGAGCTGGTCGCGTGGGTTGTTCGCAACCGCGTCGAGACTCAATATCGCGGTAAGGCGTCGTATGAGGCCGCCGTTCTTGATCCATTCCAGTTCAGCGCGTTCAACCCCGGCGACCGCAAGCGCACTTATTATACGCGGCTGACGCCTGAGTCAAACGCGCTGGGATTCAACCAGGCGCTTCGCATAGCCTATAGTGTGCGCCATGCGGATGCGGGGTACCGGCCTTTCAGCAAGCGCACCCGGCATTTCTACAGCGAGCGTTCGATGGTTGGGATCAAACACCCGGACTGGGCGGCCGGAGGCACAAAGGTGGTGCCGCAGCGAACCTTTGAGGTCGATGAGCAGCGCTTCAGGTTCTTCGAAGGCGTGTCCTGAGTGTTGAAATCGCATTATTGCAAGGGCGGCTCCTGATCAGGAGTCGCCCTTTCCTCGTTGTGTCAATCGTTACCTGTCCGTCGTCAACACCGGATGACGCTGAGCGTTTTGATGTCGCAATCCAACCATATCGACCTAGAGACATCATGGCGCAGCATGATCAGGAGTGGCAACGCCTACTCGAGAACGATGATGAGAATGCCTTCCGCGAAATCGTGGAGCCTGTCATCCCTACGATGACGCGTGTGGCACGGCGCGAACTGGCCTTTTATCTGCGCCAGCGCCGGATTCATCCGCAAGACACGTCGCCCGAATCTGTCGTCGGAGAGGCGCTTCTTCAAGCATGGCAACATCGCAAGCAGCGCCCCGAACGCATGTCTCTTCGCGGGTGGCTGCTGGGAGTGCAGCATCGCGTACTGCGCGGGCTCGTCGAGAAGCAGCAGCAATACCGGGAGGACAAAGCGATCTCGCTTGACAAACCGCTCCCTCTCGAGACGGCTGCCGAGGATTCGCAGGAATGGTTCTGGGACTGGTATCAGCCCGACGGGGAGATTACATGGGAGGATGTAACGCCCGGCAGCACGCTGGAGGAAGTCGAACTCTCAATCGAGAACGATATCGACGGTGTCTTTGAGGATGAGGAGCAGGAGCGAGTGCTGATGATGCACGACGAATTTCGGATGCCTCTTCCGGAGGTCGCGTTCACCATGAACCGATCGGTGCAGGAGATCGCGGATCTTGTCGATCGGGCACGTGCCACGCTGCGGGAACGTGGTGTTTCCGATAGCGAGATTCGCGAAACGGATGAGCCCGCGCCACCCTCAGCGGCTGATCGCTGAATCGTGCCGACGGCCGGCGGCAAGACGCTGCCGCCGGGACTGACGCCTGCTACCGTTCAATCAACGGTTTCGATGACGTGCGTGCCGGCCATCTTATCGCCGAAGCGCCGTCCTTCATCGTGCGTCACGACCAGAACTGCCTCAACGATGCCGATCACAACGGCTACGAGCGCGACGATCGGTAGCAAAATCCAACCGATGATCGGAATCACAGCGAGCAACGCCACGAGTCCACCAAGTGCGAACATCCAGTTCCGCCGGAACGAGGTCTGGAGATCCATCGGCTGGCCGTCGTCCCGTACGGGCCGCAGTTTCATCACCTTCTTGCCGATGGAGCGGCGGTCCATGAAGTCGTACTCCAGGCCGTCCCGGCACAGCCAGTAAGCGGCCGCTACAATTCCGCCGACTACTGGAATGAGACCGACTACGGCACCGATTACCGCGTCGATAATCACTGCGATGAATCGCTTTCCAAGATCAGCCTTGGCCGTGCCGGCAGAGGTGCTGGAAAATGCTGTAGATCCGATGGGTTCAGTCATGTCAAACGGAACGAGGGCTTTGTGGATTGCAGGATCTCATTGATCGTTTGCTCCCCGCTAGCCGGACGAACACTACCTCTTAGAACGTTTTCCCCGGTGCGCGGATGGGCCTCTATTAAATAGAGATCTCGTGAATGATACGCAAGCAGATCCACATCAGAATGCGACGCCCAGGCGAAGCATGAAGCTGTTGAGGCGCAGCTCTTTCTCAGCGGTAAACGTCGCGCCCAGGAACTCGATGTCTTCCGTCATGCGCGTGATTCCGAACGAGTAACGTAACTCGGGAAAGAGGCGGATCTGCGCACCGGGCGCACCGATCTCAAGACCAAGAGCAACGTTGGCCGCAACGCTGAAGTTGGTCAGAGACTCACTGAAGTCATCATCGCTGCTGCTGGCAAATCGCAGGACGGGCCCTGCTGATGCGTACGGCTTGATCAGTGGCGTCATCATCCGCAGCCTGAGATCAACCGGCACCTCGATCAGGCTCAGGTCAACATCACGTACGGCGGAACCCACGCTCTCAACATCGAACGTGCCGACATTCATATAAAACAGGCCCGGTCGCAGTGCGAGGCCTCCAAGCGGAAGGTCGTAGAACACGCCGACGTGAAAGCCGCTCGCATTATCGAATGTTGCCTCGCGTTCGCCCGTGATGTCGCTGAGGCTATCGAAGTTGGCACCGACAGCGACGCCGAACTGAGCCGAGGCCGTGGCAGGCGTAAGCACAAGCGTGACGAGGATCAGAAGTGCAAAAACGGATCCTTTCACAGACGAAAAGGGGCTGTAGCGAGATGTCATTAGAAGATTCTTTTGTAGTTGAATGAAGGGGTCCCTGGGCGCACCGCCGGCCAAAGGCGTCGCTGCAACCTCACCCCTGCTAACGAGTTTCGGAGGCACCTTTACACACAGCACCTACGCCCGGCATGGCTCGGGCCGGTACCCATTCGCTGCTAATATGAAAATCGGCATAACCTGCTATCCCGTCTACGGCGGCAGCGGTGTCGTGGCCACGGAACTCGGGAAGGCGCTCGCCGCTCGCGGCCATCAGGTTCACTTCATCGCCTATTCGATGCCGTTCCGGCTCGGCCACGTGACGGAGAATATCAACTTCCACGAGGTCAACGTAAACCCTTACCCGCTTTTTGAATATCCGCCTTACTCGCTCGCGCTGACGAGCAAGATGGTGGACGTAGCTCGGTACGAGAAGCTCGACCTCCTCCACGTTCATTACGCGATCCCGCACGCGACAAGCGCCGTGCTCGCACGGGAAATCCTCGCCAAGCAGGACATCCACATCCCCGTCGTGACGACGTTGCACGGCACGGACATCACGATCGTGGGCCAGGACCCGTCCTTCGCTCCCGTCGTGAACCACTCGATCAACGAGTCTGACGGTGTGACGGCCGTTTCGGATTATCTTCGGCAGGAGACGTTCCAGTATTTCTCGGTCCGAAACGAGATCGAGGTGATTCCCAATTTTATTGACACGCGCAGATTCCACCGCCTCAATAAACAGCACTTCAAGCAGGCGCTGTGTCCTGATGGCGAGCGAGTGGTCGCACACGTCTCAAATTTTCGACCGGTGAAGCGCGCGACGGACGTCGTGCACGTTTTCAACCGGTTATTGCAGGAAGGCCTGAAGCTGAAGCTTCTTCTCGTGGGCGACGGCCCTGATCGCGCACAGGCGCAGCGGGCTGTGACTGAGTTCGGCATCAGCGAGCACGTTCGTTTCCTCGGCAAGCAGGAGCCGGTCGAGGAGATCCTTTCGATTGCGGATGTATTTATGATTCCATCCGGGTCCGAGACCTTCGGACTTGCGGCGCTCGAGGCCATGGCGTGTGAAGTGCCGGTCGTGGCGAGCGACATTGGCGGATTGCCCGAACTCGTCGTTGACGGCGAGACTGGATTCCTCTGCCCACTCGGCGACATCGACGCCTTCACCGAGAGCGCGTACCGCATCCTGACCGATGATGCGCTTCATAAACGCATGGCGCGCGCCGCCCGCCGACGCGCAGTGGAGGAATTCGACACGGAGCACATCATCCCACTGTATGAAGCCCATTACGAGCGCGTCCGGGAGCCCGTCCTGCCGCGCGCAAGCGTTTGACAACGGCCCCGATCCATGCACGTCCGCCGCAACCTGATCAGCAAGAAGAAGGAAGTCTATCCGATCAGCGACTACCTGCAGTCTTACCTCGAACGCTACGGTAGACTCGATGATGACGGCATCCGCTATGAGGATCTGCTCCGGTATGACAACTCCATCCCCTTATATGATGAGCATGGGGAGGATACGCTGTGGTCGACGGTCTTTTATCCGCAGACGGAGCAGCGGGAGATAAACCGCCAGCTCACGATCACCTATGCGCTGCTGAAGGCGTACGGCGACGTCTCGATCGCGCCGCATCTGTTTGTGGATCGTGTCGATGTATGTCTTTACGGCAACACGCTTCCGTTTCGCGTCCGGATCGTAAATCGCATCAACGACAACTTCGACTACTTCTACGTCAAGCGTGTCGATGCCAACCGGATCTACGGGCTCGAGCTCGAGCACATTCTTTCGCCAAATCGCATCCACTACTTTGTTCACGATGAGACGATCATTGAGGAGCATGTGATTGGGATTCCGGCCGAGACGTTCACGGAGAACATGCCGGAGCACCGGTTCGACCGCGTGCGCCTGGCGAAGGAGTTCGTGAAGTTCAACGAGCGCACCTTTGTTCGTCTCCTCGGCGATATGCACTCGGGCAATTTCGTGATCGACATCACGCGCGACTTCGAGAAGTGGCACTTCCGGATGCGCCCCATCGACTTCGACCAGCAGAGCCATCACTGGCGGAAGCAGGTCTACCTGCCTCAGTACTATCCTCAAAATAATGAACTGATCAACGTCGGGATCGAGTGTCTGGCGCCGGAGAACGTTCTGCAGTATCAGAAGGAAGAGCGCGCACTGATAGCGAACCGCGTCCGCGTCTCGCATGGTCGCTTCCAGTCCCTGATCGAGGTGATGACGGAGGATCTGATCTCACCGCCTGATCACGTGACGCAATTGGGCGCGCAACTGGCTGAGCACTACGAAGAACCTGCTTTCGAGGATTGCCTGACGATGGGCGAGCTCGTCTACCAGTCGATTCAAGTTCTTCTTGCCCACAACAAGCCGGCTACTCCGGGCTTCCGAGGACCTGTCGCTTCCATCACGGATTCGGTGGCGCCCAATCCCGATTTGTAACACCACGTGGGGGTAACGGGGCTGTAACGCGAAGAACTTCAATGACATACGATAGATATATGAAGCTACAGCTTTGCAAGCCAAACGTCACATAGCGATTGAGCCTGATCGTCCAATCACCCGCATTTATCGGGGCATTCGAATGCCGCCGATCGACGACCCCGGAGGAGGAGAATGAGCAACGTAGAGACGCCTAATCAGCCATTGCGCGCGCCACGTGGGCCGCGACGAGAGACGACATCATCGACGACGCCCATTAACGTAGCTTCATCCAGATCACGCGTGATGCTGGTCGATTTCAGAAGCGGCGAACCTGTACAGCGGCATCCGGAAGTCATGCCGCTGTTGATGGGAGGATGGGTCGTCAAGAGTGCAGTGCCGCGGCTCGTTGAAAACGAGGGTCTCAAACTCCTCGTCGTGTTAAAACGCTCGGCCGGCGCATTATCATAAACGCCGTTTCGACCGTTGATTTTCAAGCCGGGGCAACCCGGCTTTTTTGTGGGAAGTAATCACGTTCGGAATTCCCATATTGGTAACGCCCGGACAGTCCGCGCGAAGCGGATACAGGTCAGAGCTCCCCGAACCCACTCGTCAGAAAGGGATTGCTCGTCCGCTCCTCCCCGATCGTCGTCTTCGGACCGTGGCCGCTGTAAACGGTAACGTCGTCGCCCAGTGGCAGCAGCTTTTGGAAGATGGATTGCATGAGGATCGGCAACGATCCTTTCCAGAGGTCTGTCCGCCCGATCGAGCCCGCGAAAATCACATCACCGGACAGGACGCACCTCGTCTTCGCCTCGTAGAATGAAATCGAACCGGGTGAATGGCCGGGTGTGAGCAGCACGTCGAGACTCGCTCCGCCAAAGCTTATTCTGTCACCCTCCTCAAGATAATCCGTCGGTGTCGGGGGCTTCGTGAGCGGCACGCCGAACATCGCCGCCTGCTGCTCTGCCTGTTGAAGAAGCGGTGCATCCGCGGTGTGCAGCTTGAACGTCATCCCAAGACGATCGCTGAAGTGACTGCACCCGAATATGTGATCGATGTGACCGTGCGTCAGCAGCAGGTGCTTGATCTGAATGCCTTCTTCCTCAATGTATCGCTCAATCGCGGAGTGCTCGGACGGATCGGATGATGCCGCGTCGATGAGCACGCCTTCGCCATCAGAGTGGCACACGTAGCAGTTCGTCTGGAACGGGTTGAAGGTAAATTGACGAACGACCATGAACCTGGATCGATGATTGTAATGAAACGTTGACGCTCAACTCCTCCCACCTGCTCGGGTTCAACTGTGAAGCGGCTCCACCTCATGATCGTGCGGATGTTGCCAGGTCCGTTTTTCGGCTGGCTCATGCTGATCATGTTTCTGCTTCTGATGCAGTTCCTGATGAAGTACCTGCCGGATATCGCGGGGAAGGGACTGCCGATTCTGGTGATCGCCGAGCTCGTCGTGTACAATCTCGCGTACATGCTGGTGCTGGCGGTGCCAATGGCGGTTCTGATCTCGAATGTGATGGTCTTCGGGCGCATAACGGAGACGGGAGCATACGCGGTGATGAAAAGTGCCGGCATCTCGTTCGTGCGCGTTGCGTGGCCGACTCTTTTGCTCGGACTCGTGCTAACCGGCGGAATGATGTACTTCAACCATATCATCCTGCCTGAAGCCAATTTTCGCGCACGCAACCTCTGGCAGGATATCCGCAAGAAAAAACCCGCCTTCGATCTGCAAGCCGGCGCGTTCTACCAGGGCCTCAACCGTTATAGCATTCTCGTGCAGCGTGTGGACGGTGAATCCGATACGATGCACGACATCACGATCTACGACTACACCGCGAGCAACAGAAGTCAGTCGGTGATCAAGGCATCGCGCGGAAGAGTCGTCTCGCAGGAGTTTCAGCCGTACGTGGATCTGTTTCTGGAAGATGGGGAGGTTCATACCGTCTCCGATGTCGTCGGCGGAGGCAGCGAGCGCTACGAGCACCTCGCCTTCGGGCGATACCGGTTTCGCCTTGATCTGTCCGATTTTGTTTTCGAGCGTAGCGACCCGACTCAAGGCTTTCGCTCCGACCGCACGATGCGGACCGATGAGATGACGCGGCTCCTCGATTCCCTCGCCGCCAGCACGCGCAACAATCAGATTCGACTGACAGAACCCGAACGTCTCCTCGCGACGGGTGATACCGCGGCCACCGAGCCTCCCAAGAACTCGCTCATCCGGCTCGCAGCCGATGAGCCTTCTGAAGGCGCCGTCACGCCCGAATCGCATTTCGACGTTGTTGACGAAGCGCTCAGAACGGCTCGTTCCAGGCGCGCGACGATCGACGACGCGAGTCGGACGATCGGTTGGGAACAGCAGAAGGCGAATCGCTACCGCGTCGAGATACACAAGAAGTATTCTATAGCCGTGGCGTGCTTTATCTTCGCGCTTGTCGGTGCGCCGATTGGCGTGGGACTGCGGCGCGGAGGTCTCGGCCTTACCGGCGCGGCAGCCACAGCCATCTTCCTCTTCTACTGGGTCACTCTCGTTCAGGGCGAGAAGTTTTCGGATCGCGGCTACATCGAGCCCTGGGTCGGGATGTGGGGCGCGAATCTGGTAATCCTCATCATCGGATTGGTCGCTTTCATCTACGTCGGGTTCGATCTCCGCGGCACACCGCGTCTTTTCACCCGCGCCCGCCGATATTTTCGCCGCGATTGATGCTGTACCTGGTTCCGACGCCGATAGGCAACCTCGAAGACATAACGATGCGCGCTCTTCGCGTGCTGCGGGAGGTCGATCTCATTGCATGTGAGGACACCCGTACGACCGGCCGCCTGCTGCAGCATTTTGACATCGAGACCCGCATGATCAGCTATCACGATCATAACGAGAAGGGTCGTGCGCGCCAATTAATCGATCGTATGGAAGCCGGGGAATCCGTCGCCCTCGTGACCGACGCGGGGAGCCCGGGCATTTCCGATCCCGGCTTCTACCTGGTGAGAGAGTGCGTCGAAGCAGACATCGCCGTTGAGGCGCTTCCAGGTGCCACGGCCATTGTCCCGGCCCTAACCGTTAGCGGGCTGCCAACAGATCGATTCGCCTTCGAAGGCTTCCTCCCGCAAAAGAAGGGACGCAACCGGCGCATTGCCGAGCTTGCAGAGGAGCCTCGCACGATCGTTCTGTATGAATCGCCATATCGTCTCGTAAAGACGCTGGGCAGGCTCGCCGAGGCCTTCGGCGATGATCGCCTCTGCTCCGTCTCGCGGGAGATCAGCAAGAAGTTCGAGGAGACCGTGCGCGGCACGCTTACGGAGGTTCGGACGCATTTCGAGGATACGAAAGTGCGCGGCGAGATCGTCCTCATAGTGGCGGGCACATCATACGCGGGCGCGTAGCCTCCCGCCCTACCCGCGCTTATCTTAACGATTCAGAAACGATCGCTTTAACTCGTCGTTGTGCGCTCGACCATCCACTCAAGAGCCGCCCTCGCATCGACGGCAAAGGACAGACAGCACCGCAATGAATTATCGCTTTTATGACCGGATCATCGGCGGTCTGGTCTTTCTTTTTGCGCTCGTTCTCTACATCCTCACCGTGTCGCCCACGGTTTCGTTCTGGGATCCGGGCGAACGCATTGCGGTCTCGCATGGTCTGCAGATCCCTCATCCTCCAGGCGCGCCGTTCTACATGCTCGTGGGGCGCCTCTTCTCCATGTTTTCGCCGGCCGAGTATGTTGCTCTGTCCGTAAACATGATCTCGGTTCTCTCGAGTGCCCTGACGATTTTGCTTGTCTTCCTGATCGTCATCCGACTGATGCGGGAAATGAAAGGGCCTCGCGAGAATTGGACAGCGCTCGACCATATCATCGCGTATGCAGGTGGAATCATCGGCGGGCTCACGCTCGCTGCGAGCGATTCTTTCTGGTTCGATGCGGTGGAGGCTGAGACGTACGCCTTTTCAACGCTCTTTACAGCACTCGCTGTCTGGTTGACGCTGCGTTGGAGTGAACAGGCCCGGCGGCAGGACGCACAGTTCGCAAGCGGCGTGCAGCATGCATTCGGATCCACGGCTGAGCGATGGCTGCTTGTGATCGCTTATCTCTACGGCCTGGCCATCGGCATTCACCTGCTGAGTCTGCTGTCGATTTTCTTTGTTGCGCTCATCGTCTACTTCCAGCATTTTGATCGGCCGGAATGGGATACGCGGCAGCGACTTTACGGCCTTGCCGCCGCAGCCGTCGTTTCCTCAGGCGTCTTCCTGCTCATCTATCCAGGGGTGATCCGGGTGCTGCCGTCGATCATGCTGGCGAGCGGCGCGCCCGTGCTCTTTCTGCTCGTGCTGATAGGCTTGATCATTTTCGGCCTCCACTACACGCAGCAGAAGGGATACAGGATTGCGAACCTGCTGCTACTCGGCATGACGCTCGTGCTGATAGGCTATTCGACGTACGCGCTGATACTCATCCGCAGTGCTGCCAATCCGCCCATCGATCAAAACGATCCGGAGACGATTGAGTCGCTGATTTCCTACTTGAATCGCGAGCAGTACGGGCAGACGCCGCTTTTCCGCGGCTCGACCTACGACGAGCGCCTCGGCCGCATCAACTTCGACAAGGAGGTCCTTTTTCCTCGGCGCCATTCGTCGGATCCTAATCACATCCGAGTCTACCAGCAGTACGATTCGGATACCGAGTTCTTCTGGAAGTACCAGATCGGCCACATGTACGTCCGCTACTTCCTGTGGAATTTCATGGGGAGGTCGAGCGACGTCCAGGATTCGCCCGCCATCACGGGCTTCCGCTTCATCGATCAGCAAATCGAGCCGGAGCCTTTACTGCAGCAGACGCCAAGCGAACGCGCTAGCCGAAATCGCTACTACGCGCTGCCGCTTTTGTTGGGCTTGATTGGCGCGGGCTTCCACATCTCCCGCGACTGGCGGCGCGCGTTCGCCGTCGGAACGTTGTTCCTGATGACCGGCATCGGCATTGTGCTGTACCTGAACCAGACGCCATTGCAACCGCGTGAACGCGATTACAGCTATGCCGGCTCGTTCTTCGCCTTCAGCTTGTGGGTCGGCATTGGTGCATCTGGTGTGATACAACTTACGACTGATGCTCTTCGTCGGTCGATGGAAGATGATGGCACGCTACGAGCCATTGCGGGCAGCATCGGAGCGATCCTTCTAATCGCGGTGCCGGGATGGATGATGGTGGAGAATTATGATGACCACGATCGTTCAGGCAATTACGTAGCACGCGAGTATGCACTGAACATGCTCGAGAGCGTCGATGAGAATGCGATCCTGTTCACCAACGGCGACAACGACACTTTCCCGCTGTGGTACCTGCAGGAGGTCGAAGGCATTCGGCGCGACGTGCGCGTGGTGAACCTGTCGCTGCTCAACACGGCATGGTACGTTAATCAATTGAAGCATCAGTCCTCGCGTGCTTCTGAACCTGTTCCGATCTCGATGCCGGATTCGCACATTGAGAGTCTGTCTGTGGCGCAGTGGCAACCGGCTGAAATCGAGTTACCTGTGGATCCGGCCACCATACAGGCTGAGGGACTTCTCGCGACGCTCGACGACAGCAGCCGCTTCGAGAGCCCGATGCGTTGGCAGTATGAAGGGCGGCCGTACTCGGAGCAGTTCAACATCGTGTACGCCGCCGATCAGGTTGCCCTTGATATCGTCACAACCAATGCCGCACAGGGTTGGGAGCGACCGATCTACTTCGCCGTCACGGTGAGCCCGGATGGGCAGATCGGTTTGGAGGATTTCTTTCAGTTGGAAGGTCAGGCATTTCAGGTGGTGCCGATTCGGGATGAGAACCCGCTGGGCCGCGTCGTGCCTGGTCTCACGGATGAACGAATCCAGCGCTTCGCCTTCACGAATCTGGATGATCCTGATGTCTACTATGATCAGAACATCCGGAGAATGGTGGATAACTACCGCAACGTCTTCTCGCACACGGCACAGCAACTGGCGATGCAGGGGCACACGGATCGTGCGCTCGCGGTGCTCGACACCATCATGACGAACGTGCCTTTTGAGACCATTCCGGGGGATGAGCGCTCTTACATCCTCCTTGCCCGCGCCTACGAAGCTGCGGGCGACGCGGAGACCGTGTCGGATCTGATGCGTCGCGCCGAGCCGCTCGTGCTGCATCGGCTGTCTACGGCGCAGTCAAATCGCGAAATGGACTTCGCAGCGCAGTATGTCTCGATGATCCGCTACGCTTATCTCCAGGCAGGCGATTTCGATGCGGCGTCTGAGTTCAGTGGACGTATCGCGGAGCTACTTGAAGACACGACGTACCGTCAGTCTCCAGAGCAGCTCAGACAATGGTTTGAGCGCGAGGCGCAGTTCCTCAATGAGGCAGACGGCGCCGGCGAATCGTAAATTAGATTCTTCTGGATAGTTGATCAGGCGGATCCTCTGCAAGCGCGGGGGATCCGCCTGTTAGTTTTTAACGCACCAACTATGGTAGTTACGGCGCAAGGTTGGTGTTTGAGTGCCTCAGCCGTTGACATGCGCGCAATGCATTATATATTTTTCACATTGCTGCCATATTGATTTTGGTTGCCTCTCCGACGAATCACCCGCCTTTATTCGTAAACAATCATCCAAGGAGGCCCACATGAGTACCCGCCGTAGCATAGTTAAGTGGTTTGACGCCAAAAAGGGATACGGTTTTATTCATCACCCCGACGGACGCGACGACGTTTTCGTTCATTACTCCGCCATCGAGTCGGACAAGCGTTTCAAAACGCTGCGAACGGGTCAGAGCGTAGATTTCAAACTCGAAGACGGTCCGAAAGGCCTCCACGCCTACAATGTGGTCGGCCTCGATGAGTTTGAAGACGTACCGGCTGAACAAGCGCATCACGAATCGAGGCGACGCGCCTTCGAACCTGCGTCTGCCTACGCCAGCACGGCTCCCGGAGTCTGAGCACGTTGTTTTTGCCGCCATGTGGGGCTATTTTGCTGCGACGTTGAGCACCTCGATCGGGTGCCAATTCTCCAGCTGACTTCCCCAACCCACGCGCGGGCTCTCCATGGCTTTCTCGTTCTCGGATGCTGACTTCAACCGCATCGCCGGTATTCTTGGCGTGACGCCGAAGAAGGATGAAGGCGTTGTTCGCTTCGAGCTCAAGAACGATGCGAACGGTCGCCAACTCGCGCTCGAGATTCATCCGGCTCTGTCTCTGCCGGAATCCGTCAGTGAGGAAGGCACGACGAATCTCATCTCCGTCTTTGCCCCCAGCTCGTTCCTGCAGTTGCAAGGATGTACCGGATTCATTGCCAGTGATGAACTCGGCGAAGTCATCTTCTTCGCGCGTAATGCCGGCACAACCAACGGTCTTGTCGTCGAACGGGAAGTGGGATGCTCGCTTTATGCCAACGTGGCCGACCGTCTCCTTTCGACAGACTTCACGCAGCTTCCCTCCGAGCTCATCATGAGCAGTGTGGCTCTGTCTATGACGGAGACGCTCTTTAACGATCTCGGTTGAAGCACCGGCGTGAGTGCGGTCTCCATCGTTCAGGATCATCCCCACCTGTCCCTGCCGGCTAGGCGCCTGCGTCACCTGGTTGAAAGCGTCGCGGCGGATGAACGGACACAGCTCCTAGACGTGAATGTGGTTCTAACGAACCACGACGTCGTCCTGGAGATGAACCGGCAATATCTGGATCACGATTTCCACACGGATGTCCTTGCCTTCGACCTGAGTGAATCAGAGGAAGCGGGCATTGAAGGTGAGGTATACGTTGACCTCGACACAGCGCGCGAACGGTGCGTTGAGTTCGCATCCACGTTTGAGGACGAAGCCGCGCGATACGTCGTCCACGGCCTGCTGCATCTCCTCGGATATCGTGACGAAACGAACGACGGTGCCGCGGAAATGAAGCGCCTCGAGGATCGGTACCTTGAGCGATACTGGTCGGTGTGAAAACCCTCCCTTTAAGGGTTGGATCTAAAACCGTACAGCACTTCATGGGTACTACTGATAGCGGCTCTTTAACGAGTCACTGTCGCATCATCGTGCACCATAAGCCACGAGGTACCCATGCAACTCCAATTCACCGCTCGCCATTTCGATGCCACCCCCGAGCTTCGCGCCTATGTAGAGGAGCGTATACAGAAGCTCTCACGAATTTACGATGGCATTTCGGAAGTCAACGTGGTTCTAACACGAGACGACAACGGTGCGCCGGAGAGAGGGGCAGAAATGAGCCTGCGCGTTTACCGCCAGACGCTTACGGCACGAGATTCCGCCTCAACGCATGAACAAGCGATTGATACCTGTACGGCGAAGCTGCGACGACAACTCATGCGCTATAAAGCGAAATTACGGAGCACAGACCGGTACGAACACCGCTAGCGAGCATGTCATAGCCCCGGCGCCCCAAAGCGTCGGGGCTTTTTCTATGTATGGGGTTGGAAGTTCGAAGGTCGACGTCGTGCTCCATACGTCGACCTTTCCATCCGCTACGCCATCAGACGTAAAGGCTCGACGACTCGTGCGACAACGTCTGCCGATTGCATGATGTAGAAGTGGACGCACGGTACGCCCGCGCTCATCAAGGCTTCCGCCTGACGCGTCGCCCATTCGATCCCGACATCGGGCACGCGCTCGTCGGGCACGGAATCGGCCTCCTGAGCGAGCTCTGCGGGGACCTCCACATGGAAGTTGCGCGGCAGTGAGTGCAGTTGCCTCTTGCTGGTCAGAACCTTGATGCCCGGGATGATGGGAACGTCGATTCCTGCCTCACGGCATGCCTTCTCGAACGCAAAGAAGTGCCGGTTCTCGAAAAACATCTGCGTCGCAACGTACGCCGCTCCAGCGTCGACCTTGCTCTTCAGGTGCGCAACATCCCAGGAGAGATTGGGCGCCTCGAAGTGCTTCTCCGGATATCCGGCCACTCCTACGCAGAAATCAGTGGGAGCAGCATCCAGTAGATGCTCGAGATAAACGCCGCGGTTCATCTCGG
>CAZKDQ010000022.1:0-3552 GCA_964551345.1 uncultured Rhodothermales bacterium | reverse complement strand
GCATATCGCCGCAGCGTGCCGTCCGGTAGCTCCTCGTAATAAACCTCAGCGCTGTGGCTGGTCACGTCGATGAACGGAGGCTCGAACTCTACGAGTCGTTCAACGATCGACATGATTTCGGATACGGATCCACCTCGCCGCGGCGGGATAATTTCGAATGAGATCAGAGGGTTCTTTGCTCTATCGAGAATCTCAGTGACTTTCATTTCAACGTCTGCGGTGGTAGATCTCGTTGCAATCCCCTACGTTTCAGAGCCATTGAACGAGAACAGAAAGCATCCTACAAGTTTCCGATGATCGGAATCCTGTTTGCGAGTACAGATGAAGGTAGGGCTTTTCTCGATCGCTATGAACGTGGTCGCTTCGACGAGATTTCTGAAGGGGAAGTCTTGCATGACGACACGATTGCGGTCTCGATAACCGGTACGGGCAAGGTTAAAGCGACTCTTCGAAGCGAGCGTTTCCTGCGAAGCCACCGACTCGAGCGTGTCATTCAGGCCGGCCTCTGTATTGCACTGAAGCAGGACATCGCGCCCGGAACGGTTGTCGGCGTCGATCAGGTCTTCGAAGGTGACCGAATCGAACTCGCCGCTCCGTCGTACCCACGCATGCCGCTCGAAGTACTCGATCCTGATCTGCCGGCTGGAACGCTCGTGACGCAGGACCATCTGGTTCGATCCGGAGACGAGCAGAGTTACTGGCAGCGTATAGCGGATTACGTGGATTCGACCGGGTACGCCGTCACCTACGTCGCCGCTACGCATGGTATTGCCAGCAGCATCATAAAGGTGGTAAGCGGGCACTTCGGAATTGAGCAGCCGGACATACGAGCAGCACGTGCTCGCAATGCGGATGTGCTCGCCGATTACCTCATCAGGCGGATCGAGCGGCTCTCGCGGTAACTTCAGTTGCGCCGCCGCTCAAGATCATCGAACCAATCCTCTGGAATCCGGTGCCGCGCGAATCCTGAATAGTGATAATCGACCGGACCGGATTCGGTATGTTGCCACCGATAATCTTCCCTGATCTCGCGAACGCCCACCGGCACTGCGCGAGTCATTCGGGCACGTCTTCGCATCAACACGCGTTCGGCTTCTCGGGACAGAGAGCGCTCGGGATAAGTTAACCGGATAACCGTACCGACCGTCCACACGACCAGGAAAAACAAGATCGGGAGGCCCATGAGGAGCATGATGAGGATGCTTCCTTGCATGTCCGGTTCGGTAGAATCACGTGCTCGTTAAGCGATCAGAATAGGTTCGAGGTACGATTCACGTCGCGACGATCCCGAAACGAGCATTGTACGGCCGGGCAGTTGTCGACGCTATTGCGTGTCGGGCTCCGCTTCACCCGCGCCCTCACCCTCCGCCTCCTGTTGTCCTTCGCCGGGGGCGATGACATCGGGAGCTACGACAGAACCGGTTACACCCGGATCCCGCGCACGCAACTCCTCTTCACGCCGCTCCTGGTCGGATATGGTTTCAGTGCCCACGTTACCGACATCGCCTCGGGACATACTATCGAACACCGTAAATGACAGAAAGAGAGCGACAAATATCACACCGAAGGAAAAGACCATGGCGTTCACTCTGTTGTCATATTTCAGTGCCATGAAATACAAGACAACCAGCGTCGCTTTCGTACCCGCAATGAGAAGAGCGAGCGGCACGTTCAACGGGCCGAGGTCCCACTGAGCGGTGATAACGGTGATGATCGTCAAGAGGACGAGCACACCGAAGACCGTCAGCAGCGTCTTCAGAGGGATGATGTGATGCCCGTGTTGTTCGCCGGGATGATGTCCGCCTTGCGCCATCGTACGAGACTGTCTACAGGGAAAAGTGTATTACCTAAACGAGGTAAAGCAGTGGGAAGAGGAAGATCCAGATGATATCCACGAGGTGCCAGTAAAGGCCGGTTATCTCTACCGGCGTATACCATTCGCGATTGAAGTGACCACGCCACGCTCGATACGTCATCCTGGATATCACGCCGATGCCGATCAGGATGTGCACCGCGTGGATCCCCGTCATGACGAAGTAAATTGAGAAAAACTGCGCTGCATACGGGACGTTGAACATTGCATACTCGCCGGTCGGGTTAAACGCCGCACCCGCGAAAATGCCGTGCGAGAACTTGTCCGCATACTCGAAATACTTGACGATCAGGAATATGAACGCGCCGGCGAGCGTGAGAAGCAGGTACCGCACGAGCCACTTCTGGTTGTCGAGCTGGGCAGATCGGATCGAGAGCGCGATCGTGAGCGACGACGCCAGCAGAATGATCGTGTTGAGCCCACCTAGTCGCCAGTCAAGCAATGTGCTCGCGTGGGCGAACACTTCCGGGTGCAGCGTGCGGTATACCGCATAGGCCACGAACATCCCGCTAAAGAGCAGGATCTCCGTAATCAGGAAGAGCCACATTCCCAGCTTCGCCGCGTCGAACTGCTGCTCAGACGAAACGAAGTGATGCTGCAGGTGCGGGGGATGCGCTCCAGGGTGTCCGGGCGGATTATCCGCCACCGTGGATGTCGCCGAATGCGTCGCCATCAGCTTTATCTAATACGTACGAGTTCGAAAAGGAGTCTGCGTCAGTGAGGGCGTTCCTCCGCCGGACGCGTTCCCTCCACCGTCGCTGTGCCGTTGCCGGCACCATCGCCGCCGCCGAAGACTTCGTCGGCGAGGTGGAAGTCGTAAGGACCACGCGTGATGAGCGGTGTCCGCTGGAAGTTGTGCGGATCAGGAGGCGACGTCGTGCTCGTCCACTCGAGCGTCGTGCCGCCCCAGGGATTCGCAGGCGCTTTCTTGCCCCAGAAGATCGAGTGCAGCCAGTATCCCAGAACCAGGAAGAGGCCCACACCGAGGATATAAGATCCGATCGTAGACAGCTGATGTAGCGTCGTGTACTGATCGAGGTAGCTGAAGTAGCGGCGCGGCATTCCTTGCGTCCCGAGGATGAACTGCGGGAAGAAGGTCACATTGAAGCCGACGAAGATCAGCGCCCAGGCAATTTTACCCAGACTCTCATTGTACATCTTTCCCGTGATCTTCGGCCACCAGTAGTGCATGCCGCCCATCAACGCGATGAACATGCCGCCGACCATCACATAATGGAAGTGCGCGACGATGAAGTAGGTGTCATGCACGTGCACGTTCACAGACAGGATGGCAACCATAATGCCGGTCAAGCCACCGATCGTAAACATGAACAGAAAGCTCAACGCATACAGCATCGGAGTCTGTAGCCAGATCGATCCTTTGTAGAGCGTCGCCGTCCAGTTAAATATCTTGATGCCTGACGGAATGCCGATCAGGAAGGACAGCAGCGAGAAGATAATCCCCGCGATCGCGGACTGACCTGAGACGAACATATGGTGGCCCCAGACCAGGAATCCGAGCAGCGCAATGGCAACTGAGGAAAGTGCGATGGCCGTGTAGCCGTAGATCCGCTGCCGCGAGAACGTCGCTATGAGCTCCGAGATGATTCCGAAGCCCGGCAGAATCATGATGTATACGGCCGGGTGCGAGTAGAACCAGAAGAAGTGCTGGAACAGGA
>CAZKDQ010000021.1:15432-31421 GCA_964551345.1 uncultured Rhodothermales bacterium | reverse complement strand
GTTCGCGCTCCTTCACGTGCTCCACTTCGTGCGACTGCATCGAGATAGCCATCGGCGGGCAGGCGCGGGCGCAGAGATTGCACGAGACGCAGCGCGGCCGTCCCTCCTCCTCCACCAGCACCGGACGCCCGCGGTAGCTATCCGGCGGATACCACTGCTCTTCCGGATACTCCATCGTATATCTGGGCTCATTCTTCATCTTGTTGAATGAATAACCCAGCGCCCGGAAGACTTCCGGTAGGAAGATGCGCTCCCAGAAATTGAGCTTCCGCTCGTTTTCGTCCCTAAGGTTGACGTATTCGCCTGCCATAGCCTGGTCTATCGTTGCGAAAAGTATCGCTCGAGGTGATTTCGGTGACGGGGCTGTACACCCGCCATCAATGGCCGGGTTCTCAGCTTCCGGCCGTAACGTGCCAAAATACAGAGACAATTGCCTTGATTCCGCACGCCCCGTTCATTTTTGCTTGAAGACGAGCACGATCGGCACGCCATTGAACCCGAAGCGCTCGCGCAATCGGTTCTCGAGGAAGCGCCGATATGATTCCGTGATGCCTTTCGGGTAGTTGCAGAAGAAGGCAAACACCGGCGGCGCCTCGCGCACCTGCGTCGCGAATTTGATGCGCACGAACCGGTTCCGGTATGTCGGCGGGCGCAGGCGCTCGACGGCATCCTGAAGAAAATCGTTCAGCGCGTGGGTTGGGATGCGCTTTCCTCGCTCGGCCTCGATCTCGAGCGCGATGGTCATCAGCTTGTGGATGCGCTGCCTCGTGATCGCGGAGATGAACACGATGGGAACGTACTCGAGCGTCTGCAATCGTTCGTTGAGTGCCTTCGTATAGTCCCGTGCCGTATTGGTCTCCTTCTCGACGAGGTCCCATTTGTTGACGGCGATCATGATGCCTTTTCGGAGCTCTTCGGCCTTCTTCAGCACGCGGATGTCCTGCATCGTGAGTCCGTCAACCGCGTCGATGAGAAGGATCGCGATGTCGCACTCCTGCAGCGCGCGCTCGGTGCGGAGCGTCGAGTAGAACTCGATGTTCTCACTGACGCGGGCACGCTTGCGCAGGCCGGCGGTGTCGATCAGCAGCATCTCGCGCCCTTCGAAGCGGAACGGCGTATGGATGGCATCGCGCGTCGTACCGCTGATCTCCGTGACGATCGAGCGCTCCTCACCGAGCAATGCATTTACGAGCGATGACTTGCCGACATTCGGCCGTCCGATAACGGCGACCCGCAGCCTCTCATCCTCTTCTGCGCGATGATCTTCAGGCGGAAGCTGCTTGACGAGATCGTCGAGCAGTTCGCCTGTGCCTGAGCCGTTGATCGAGCTGACGGGGTAAACTTCACCGAGGCCAAGCTGCCAGAACGTTCCCGTCTCCCATCGCCGCTCTTCGTTGTCGGCCTTGTTGGCCACGACCAGCACCGGCTTACCCGTTCGGCGCAGCACCTCGACCATTGCGTCGTCCAGGTCTGTGATGCCGGTCGTTGTGTCGAGGACGAACAGCAGCGCGTCGGCCTCATCCATTGCGATATGCACCTGCTCGCGGATGGCTTCCTCGAAGCGATCGGCAGAGTTGGGCACGAAGCCGCCGGTGTCGATGACCGAGAACTCGCGGCCGTTCCAATACGAACTGCCGTAGACGCGGTCGCGCGTCACGCCGGGCTGATCGTGCACGATGGCGGCCTTCGACCGCGTAAGACGGTTGAAGAGCGTCGACTTGCCGACATTCGGTCGGCCGACGATCGCAACGAGGGGCATTTTGCTCACGATATCGCGCTCAGCTGCGCTCTTTCCATTCGAGGTATAGGGCGCGGAACAACATGAACGCCGCCTGCGCGGTTTCGCTCGTGAACCAGTAATTGATGCCGGCGCCAACGGCGGCACCCGCGACGGGGATCGCCTGGCCCAGTTTTCTCCCAACAATGTTCTTGGCGATCTCCCGCGGAATGTGCCGATTCTGCTCTCGGAACGAGCCCCTCACGCGGCCGCGGTATTCGAGATCGTCCGCGAACGCTGCAGCCGCTACGGATATCTCGCGGAGGGCGGCGTGCTTGGCTTCACGCCCACCGGATGCGGCGACGTTGTAGATCGCGAGAACGAGCGGCCGAAACGCCGGCCCGCGCATCGGGAAGCCATAGGCCGCGCCAATCTGCTGGATCAGGCGGAAGTTGATGGTGAAGAGGAGCGGGATGTCCGCCGCGATCAGGAAGACGCCGCCGAGCCCTGCGCCGCCGCCTTCGACGGCCGCCATGATAGTATTCTGGGAAAAGCGACTGCGGGCAAGCGGATCGAGATCTTCGAGCGCCTGAAGGCGAAGGTCTTCGGCGCGATCTACTTCTAGTCCTCTCTTACGCGCTGCTACGAGCAAATCATCGGCGTTATAGGTCCACTCGGAGGCGTCGTTGAGCAGCGACAGAAAGTGTTCGATGGCGTCGCCTGCTTGATCTACGATTTCAGGCGGCGCAACGCGGTCAACCACCCAGTCCATCGGCTTCATCGCCCAGTTCAGCGCCTGGACGAAGATGGATGCGTCGCCGCGTTCCCATTGTTCGATTTCACGCCGTACATCCTTCTCAAAACTGGTCAATCGCATGGAAGCGTTCCCTTATCGAATAAAAATGAGGCCGAGGATGCCGACGATGAACACGTAGTACCCGAAGTACTGAAGCTTCCCGCGCTTCACGAAATCCAGCACGACACGGATGGCCCAGACGCCGGAGACGTACGCTACGAGCGCTCCAATGATAAGTGGCAGCCAGTTGACCTCGACGCTGCTCCCGAGCAGATCGAATACGTCGAGCATCGTCGCACCAATGATGACGGGCAGCGACATGAGGAAGGAAAAGTCAGCGGCCTGCTTGCGGTCGACGTTCAGATAGATGGCAGAAGCGATCGTCGAGCCAGAGCGTGAGATGCCGGGGATCATCGCCGCGCCCTGTGCGAGCCCGACCAGCAGAGCCTTTACGGGCGTGAACACGCCGTTGGGATCCGGGCGGAAGCGAATCAGAAGCAGGAGTGTGCCCGTAACGAGCAGCATCGCGCATACGAAGCGCGGATCACCAAACTTTGACTCGAGCCAATCCCCTAAAAATATGTAGACGAGCCCCGTGGGGATCATCGACAGGAGGATGAACAGCGCCAGCCGGATATGGCCGTTGGATCGATCCGCCTGCATCTCCGCGGTAGGATCAGCCTGAACTTGCTCGATCGTTCCCGGCCGGAAGGCATCGCGAAGGCGCGACGGCTGGGTGAGGGCGCTGAAGAAGTGCGCGACGAGCTCGATGATGCGCCGCCGGTAGACGGTCAGGATCGAGAGGACGGTTCCGAAGTGGACGAAGACCTCGAACGTGATTCCCGGCTCATCGATACCGAGGAAGTATTGCCCGAGCACGAGATGCCCTGACGACGACACGGGCAAGAATTCTGTAAGGCCCTGGACGAGTCCGAGGATCAGGGCTTCCCACCAGGCCATATTGCGGACGACTTGTTTTGAATGACGGGCGGGAAGATACGCGCACGGTTAGCTATTGGAAAGCGCGTGCGAGAACGTGGGAGTGTGGCGAGTGTGACCCGTGACACCCGTGACATTTCTATCGGGACCGGGGTTCGACCATTAGAACTTCTTCTCGCTCTACGATCACGGCGCCTGGTGGGCCGCCTTTTGCACTTCGGACGTACTTCTTCTCCGTCATGATGACCGGGACGAGTGAACTTCCGCGCGCCTTGCTGAACCATGCCGCAAGCCCGGCCGCGCGATGAACGACCGGCCGCGGCACCTGCTCGTCGCGATTTCGTCGAATGATTACGTGCGACCCGGCAACGCCGCGGGCGTGCAGCCACAGATCAAACTTACGGGCGTGTCCGAATGTGAGTCGGTCGTTGTGGCGGGCGCTGCGTCCGACGAGGATCTCGTAGCCTCCCTCTTCAAACCGACGCCAGGGCGTTGCTTCCCCGCCGCCTGCACCTGATGGCAGCATCGAGCGCAGCGTAGAAGCTTCGCGCTCGCGGATCGCTCGGACTTCCTTCGCTGTCGTTGCCCGCCGAACCTCAGCGAGAATCGCTTCGAGGCGCTCCTGACGCTCAAGCTGGGATTCAAGGCGATGCTCGGCATGCTCCCGAGCCTTCCGCGTGCGGCGTGCCCGGGCATAGTACCGCTCCGCATTCTGCACGACCGACTGCTCGGGATCCAGCCGAATGACCACCTCGCCGTTGCCGCCGAACAAATCATCGACACGCGCCTCTTCGGATCGATCGTCGATCGTGGATGCATGCGCCATCAACAGATGCCCGTTCCGTTCATAAACATCCGCTCGCGACGGCTTCGCCAGCTCCTCCGCCATTCGCTCGAGCCCCGTCTTCACCGATTCGATTTCCCGCTCGAGCGCCGCGACAAGCGGATCCCTTTCCTGATCGAACGCCTGCCGCGCGAGCGATCCACGCACGAATGAGCGCAGCGCCTCATCCAGCGTGTCAAAACGCTCCTCTTCGAACTGCTCACGGAGGTGGTGCATCGGCGTAAGTGCGAATTCCGCCGGCCGTCGCCCATCCCGATAAATGACCGGTGCAGGCTCATCAAACGCCGCGATCAACGATACAAGCTGCGGCAACAACGCGGCCGCATCCACAGAAGCGCCGGAGGACGATGGATCGATTCCTGCGCGGAAACAGACTTCCGCAGCCATCATCCTGTCAAAAAGGGGGATGGCACGGCTAAGGCGCTTCGCGATTGAACCGCGCTGATCATTCATCAACTCCTGCAAAGCCTCGGCATCATCCGGCAATGCAGGAGCCGGTGACGGATCAGGAGCGGCTTCACCTTCAAGTTCATCGCTGTTGCGAAAGGCGCGCAGGACCGTCCGCTTTTGGTCCATCAACAAAACATTCGCGCGCGGGCCAAACGGGATGATCTCGAGCGCGTCGCCACCTGCGAATCCAAACCGGATAAATCGATCTCGATCAGCGATTTCGATCGCCGCGATTTCCCTATCCCACCATTCCTCGAAGATCGGCGTGACGTTCTTCTTCGGGCGATTGTGGCCCGGATAGCGGAAGATGAACGGCATCGGGCGCGTCGTGCTGATCTTGATCGCCCATTCCTCATCATCCGGGCCGCGGTAGAGGCCGAGGGTCAGCTCACCGCGCTCCTGTGACCAGGCGTCGCCGATGCGATAGCCGAGCATCGACTGCCACTCAGCAACAAGGGCGCGAAGGGTAAAGTAGTTGGTGACCATCCACGTCGGGCAATTGCGTGACGTGGAGGTACGGCCGTGCGCCGGTGTGGATTCCTCCTCAGCGCACGCGCGTTTTAGCGCGGCGGCTCATCTCCGTACGATGCTCGGCAAGCAGAGACAGTATCCAGATGGCGACCCAGCCGGCGGCCATGATCCACCACGTGTTCAGAGCGAGCAGAAGGATGCTCACAATGTAGACGAGGTGGAAGAACCACGGTGGCGGCGCGTCTTTTGATTGCTTGAACTGGCCAATGGCGCTGCCGCCCAGCAGGGCAACGACTTTGAGCACCAGCATGAGCGGCGTGTAGATGATGACGGCCCAGCGAGCGGCCGTGACGTCTGCGAGTGTCGCGAGAGCGATCACGGCGACCATGAGGATGTCGACGATGACGTGCTTGATCCAGGTCATGTTATGCCGGGCCGTGGCCGTTTCCGTGGGTGATGATCTCCGTGAGCGGGAGGTCGAGCTGCTCGGGTGCGCGGGGGAAGGTGATTTCGAACGTCGTTCCGCGGCCCTTCGTGCTGGATACCTCGATCGTGCCGTCCATCATCGTCACGAGCTTGCGCGTAATAGCGAGCCCGAGGCCGGCGCCTTCATGGCTGCGCGTCAGACCGATGCTCTCCTGCTTGAACTCCTCGAAGAGTTGCGGGATGAACGTCTCGTCGATGCCCACGCCCGTGTCGGTGATGCGAATGCTTGACCGGTGAGCACTTGCCGAGAGCTCGACGCGCACCTCGCCATCGTCGGTAAACTTGATGGCGTTGCCTATCAGGTTGTTGAGCACGATGTGGAGTGCGCCCGGATCGACCATGGCGCGCACCGGTGCTTCGGGCACACATGCCGTGAGCGCAATGCCCTTCTCCGCTGCCAGCGAGCGCAGGAAGGATGTGATTTCGTTGGCTTCGACCCCGAGATCAGTCGAACGGATCTCCAGCTTCATCTCTCCGGCTTCGAGGCGCGAGAGGTCGAGCACTGCGTTCAGTGTGTCGAGGAGCCGCTTGCCGCTTCGCACGATGAGTGACGCGAACTGCTGCTGCTCAGGCGGTACCTCGTCCTCGAGCAGCGACGCGAATCCCATGATGCCCGTGAGCGGCGTGCGGATTTCATGGCTCATGTTGGCGAGGAAGGCACTTTTGAGATGCGCCATCTCCTCGGCGCGCTCCTTGGCGTCGAGCAGCTTGCGCTCGTATTCCTTCCGCTCCGACACATCGAGCGCGTAGCCTACGACGTAGCGCACCTCGCCCTGATCATCCTTCACCGGCGCAGCCACGCGTAAAGTGTGCCGCTCCCGTCCATCGCGGGATCGAATGGTTTCCTCCATGCTGGAAGTCTGTCCGGTGCGCACCACTCCCTCCACCCACCGCTGCCGTCGCTGGTGGGCCTCGAGGTCCATGTTGTGCTCTCGGAAGTAATCCTCGAGCGTGCGGCCGAGAAGCTTCTTCCGGATCTCCGGCGTGGGCGCGGCCAGCGGGTTCAGGTAGACATAGCGCAGTTCGCGATCCAGTACCGCGATTTCGATCGGCAGGCGGTTGAGCGTTTCCTCGTAGAAGGCCTTGAGGTCCGATATCTCCCGCCGGGCGCGCTCGCGTTCGGTAACGTCGAGCAGCGTTCCGATGATTGCCGGCTCTCCGTCGATGAGAGTAGATGCGCCGTACACATCAACCGTGATTACGGAGCCACTGGCGTGAAGGCCACGAATGAGGTAGTGGATATGGTCGATTTCGCCGCTGATGCGTCGGCGAAGGTTCTCCTCGACGCGCCTACGATCATCCGGGTGGATGAGATCGATGACGCGCATTCCCTCAACCTCTTCGGGCTTGCGCCCGACGATGCGTCCGAACTGCGGGTTGACATACAGATAGCGCCCGTTCTGGATCATGTAGATGCCGACGAGCGAGTGCTCAACGAGCGTTCGGAACCGCAGCTCTGCCTCCCTCTGCGCACGCTCCGCCCGGCGCTCCTGCGTGACGTTTCGCACCATCACCAGGACGCGATTCGAGTCGATCGGCGTCAGGCGCGCTTCATAGATGCCGGGGTCGCGGCCGTCCTCGAGTTCATATTCCAGAAGCTGGACCTCCTGCGTCGCGGCGGCTCGCTTGATCGCCTCGAGCCCGGGCGTGGCAACGTGCGGCGGCAGAACATCACGGATATTCCTGTTGACGAAGTCGGGCGGCTTGATCAGCAGATCGTCGTCGCTCGCGCGGTAATCGAGGAAGTTGCCCTCCGCATCGTGCAGAAAGATGAGATCGGGGATGGCCTCGATCAGCGCATCGGCGCGGAGTTCGGCCTCGCGTACCTGCTCCATCGCCCGCTTCTGCTGCTCAAGGTTGCGGCGGACGAGACGAACGATCCGTACCCAGACGAGGGCGAGCACAAGCAGCAGGAGCGTGAGCAGCGCGGGCATCACCAGCCGATCCCACCGTCGGGATGCATCGTGCGCCCGTTCGTAAGCATCGAGATGCGTGTGTGATGATGCCGTCAGCTCATTCAGCCGGTGAAGCGCAGCCTCGTATCCATCTGTGCCGTCGATGGATATTGCCGCCAGGTCGCCAAAAGCTTCGACAAGCTTCGCCGCATCCTGATGACCTCCAAAATCATCACCCAGGAGGCGTGCGCTCTCGAGGATTCTGCGACTGATCGGTCCGCGCGCCGACAGAACCTGCGCCGGGATTTCGATCCCCTGTTCGCGCGCCGACTGGAGCAACTCGACCTCATCCTCCATCGCGCTCAAACCCTGCCTCATATGGCCAACGCCGCCGGCAACATCCGAGGCGCGTGCAAACTGAAGCAGCGCATCGCCATATTCGTGGATGAGTCGCGCGAATGACGGTGCATCGACGATGGCGCGGGCATCCAAAGCTTGCCCGCTCAGGGCGAGCCCCACGGCCCGTGTTTCGAGCTGAAGGATGTGCTGGTTGAGGGAATCAGCGCGCCGGGCGCCTTCGCGCACGCGTTCCGCCAGAGCGTGCGATTGCGCGAGGGCGAGCGTCGCTTCCAGCTTGTGCGCATAGTCCAGATGTGCGTCGGCCCAGAGCTGGTCGCCCGTGGTGATGGCCGCTTCGCGGAAGCGCGTCGTACTCGTCCCGTAAAACTCGACGAGGTTGAGGATCTCTTCCGACGCCAGCATCATCGAACGCCGCTCGTCTCCGACGACGTGGCTGCGCCAGATGACGACGAGCACGCACAGCACGAGCAGAATCGTCGCGGCGAGGCCCGCGCCGATCAGGCGGAAGGATGATCGTGTTGCGAGAGAAGAAGGTCGATCAGAGGACATGGAGCGGTAACGACCGGGTACTCGGCCGCATGCAGAAAACACAGTCCCGGTATCGGCGCCGGGCGCGCAGACTTAAATTAATAATCGCGACACCGGAGATTATCAGGCGGCGGCCGCTTTATCTATCGATCGCAAGATAACCGCCAGAGCGTTATCGAGTGCATCCCAGGGAATATTCAGCGGCGGCGCGATCCGCACGAGCGTGCTGGAGTGCAGCGTCCATCCCAACAAAACACCTGCCTCGATGCACGAATTGACCGTCCGCTCAGTCACCTTCCGATCGATCATCTCCATCCCCAGAAGCGCGCCCATGCCGCGCACCTCGCGGATGGCCGGATGCACGAGGCGCTCACGAATCCGCCGCCCTACCTCGATCGCACGTGCCGGCAGATCCTCATCGAGCAGCGTTGAGAGTGCGGCGTGGCTCGCGGCGCATGAAAGAGGATGACCGCCGAACGTCGTCACGTGGCTCAACGGCGGATTGTCGCGGAAGACGCCGAAGATGTCGGGGCTGGAGATAAACGCACCGAGCGGCATCCCGCCGCCCATCGCCTTGGCGACGGTCAGGACGTCCGGCCGGACGCCGAACTGCTCGAAGGCGAAGAGGCTGCCCGTCCGGCCGAAACCTGTCTGGATCTCGTCGAAGATCAACAAGGCGCCGGTGTGCGTGCATCGCTCGCGCAGCGCTTTCATCCAGTCCTTTGTCGGCACATTCACGCCACCTTCGCCCTGAATCGGCTCGGTGATGACGCACGCGACGGTTTCATCGATAGCGTCGAGTGCTTCGACATTGTTGAACGGCAGGAAGGTGACGCCCGGCAGCAACGGCTCGTACGGTTCGCGGTAGATATCGCGCCCCGTCACACTCAGTGAGCCGTGCGTGTCGCCGTGGAAGGATCTCTCGAACGAAATGATGCGAGTTCGGCCGGTGTGCTTCTTCGCGAGCTTCAGCGCGCCCTCATTGGCTTCGGTGCCGGAGTTGGTGAAATAGGCGACCGACAGCTCCTCCGGCAGATTCCGGGCAAGCAGCGACGCCAGATCCACCTGTGGCCGCTGGATAAACTCGCCGTAGACCATCACATGAAGATGCCGATCGAGCTGCTGCCGGATCGCCTCCACCACGCGCGGATGCCGGTGCCCGAGCGATGAGACGGCGATCCCGCTAATGAAGTCGGTGATGCGCCGGCCGTCGCTCATGTATAAATATGGCCCCTCCGCCCGCTCGATTTCGAGGCCGAGAGGGAAATCGCTCGTCCACGCGATGTGACGTCCGAACTGTTCTTCGAGGGAATCAAAGGCCACGGTTGATGCGACTGGAATCGCGTACTAAAATTGATGTTATGCGTGTGATCTTATCTGGCGAGGCGTTGCAACTCCAGCACCTCATCGCACAGGCGCTCGACGCTCGGCGAGAAGTGCGAGGCCATGATTAGCAGTCCGCCATCGCGGATGAAGGCGGCCAGGATGTGCTCGATTGCTTCGTGCGTCTCGGCATCGAGCCCGCGGAAGGGCTCATCCAGAACCAGCACCTCTGGATCCCCCACGAGCGCCGCCGCGATGTGCGTCTTCTTCACCATGCCTGTGGAATACGTTCCGATGAGGTTGTCCCTCCGATCATCGAGCTTCACGCGGTCGAGAAGGTCGTGAAGTCCGTCGCGGCCCGCTTCTTCGAATGTGCCACGCGAGCGGCTCACCCATTCGAGCAGTTCGACGGCAGTTAGATACTGGGGAAGGGCTCCGGCGTCATCCACATAGCCCACATGTTTGAGCCACGAGGCGGGTTCGTCGTGGATGGACATCGCGCCGTACTTGACGGTGCCGGATGTGGGGAACGAGAGCGCCGTGATGAGGCGGATGAGCGTCGTCTTGCCCGATCCGTTGGGGCCGACGAGTGCCGTCCCTGAGCCGGGCTGGAACGTGTGAGAGAAGTTTTCGATGACGGCCGGCCCGCGCCCGTATCGCTTGGTGAGGTCGTCCAGGATGAGGCGCTCAGGCAAGGGATCGTCGGTGTCGATATTCAGTGAGGAGCGTGATGAGGAAGGCGGCGCCGATGGCCAGTGCGACATCGATGCCCGTCCAGAGAAGGATGAGGTTAGCGGGAAATGACTCGGCAAAAATACTGATGATGCCGAGGCTGAGCGCCCAAGGAAGCGTCCACCGCAACGAGGCGAAGGCGCGGGTCCAGATCCAGGACGATGCCGGCTGCATCAAGCGATCGAATGCCGGAGGCGACGCATCCTCACCGGCGATGAGCGCCGGAGCCATGTTCTTCGCCAGCGAAAACGTTAGCAGGTAGCCGATCACGGCGGCATCATAACCCTGGTTCCACATCAGGATCCACAGAAACAAATGGCCCGCCGCAACCAGGCGACCGAGCGGCGCGCGCCGATCCATCTGGACAAGCTGCGCCCAGATTGCGGGCCGAAGTCGATGCGGTGCCCAGTAAATGCTCTCGTATGTGGCGGCTTCCCGCTGCGCCTCACGCAGTCCACCGGTCATCCGCAAGATCTCGTCGAAGAACGCCTGGGTGTGGAAGACCTCGGCGTCGACTCGGCGTCGGAGGCGCATGATCTCTGCCACTCCCACAAGAAGGAGAATTCCGGACGGAATGATCATCAGCGTTCCTGCACCCCGCAGCGCCGACCACACGAGCACCGTCACGATCGCAGCCGCGAAGAGTCCGGTCGTGGTAAGCATCAGCGGCATCGAACCGTCGGGCAGCGCCGGAGGCATCGACGTATATTCGAGGCCACGCCGGTACCATCCACCCCGCGTTCCTTCCTGCCACTCCTGCGACCGACGGCCGAGGCGAACGTACGTGCCGACTGCAAGCATCCACACACCCGCGAGATGCATCGCAGACGCCAGCGCCGAAATCACGGCACCTCCGGCGACGGCCGTCACGATTACCGGAATCAGCGACAGCAGTAACAGCGGTGATGCGCGGCGAAGCTGAAGCATCAGCAGCTGGCCTTTCTGCGGGACGGTGAGCAGATGGTAGCGAAAGTTCTTCTGCGGGAAGAGGATGTGCGGCGTCGCGACCGTGACGATGCCCGCGCCGCAGAGCGCCCATATCCGCATGAGGTGCTGCCTCTCCGCCGGCGAGCGCTCTGCAGCAAGCGCAATTGACATCCACAACAGGAGCGCACCGAGCAGCAGATGCAGAACCACATCAGGACCGATTCTTCGCGCGCGGCCGATGGAGACTGATATCCACAAACGAGCAGGGTTCATGCAATATTGGTGTGCTCAGTGCGTAGTTTTTCGAGACGATAGCGAACACCTCGGGCGGAACATCGGCCCTGAGATTCTATAGCGCCGGAAGGCCAGACTTTACGATTTGACGCAGCGATGATTCAGGATGTAAGCCAGAAGATACACAAGGCGCTGGCGGAGAAGATGGGAATGGGCGAGCCGATCAGCAAACAAGCGATCGACTCTTCTGATCTGCCGTCGCCGATCCGCACCTACCTGCTGGCTCTGCTCGAGCGTGAGGCCGAGCGCGTCGCAGAGGGAATCAACAACCGCCGCGACGTGTGGATCGCCGAGAGCGTGGATGTGCGTCGCGCGCGGACCGCCTTCGCCGTGGCGGTCACGCGGAACGTCCAGCTTCCGGCGGATCGTATTGCAGAGGTTCTTCGATCGACGAGCGACGTCGTTTTGCGCTACCTCATCCGGCCGTCCTCGACGTTGCAGGGAACGATTTTCGAGCGCGCGGAGCAGTCGCTCGATGTCGACGAGATCCTCGAGCGGATGCGCATGTTTTCGGCGTACCCCTACTTCCAGGAAGTGCTCAGGCATTATTTCGCGGAGCGGGAGATCGAGCATGTAGAGCGAGAGAAGCTTGACTCGGTTCTGCACCGAATCGATCGGCAGATGACGTCTGATTTCTCGGCTGAGGAGTGGTCGGACATCCTTGAGCCGCTTTATGAGACGCTCGCCGTTGTTCCTGATTATGCCGAGGGCGTTCCGGCGGATGTCCTGCGCATTTTCTTTCGGGAGAAGGAGCTGGGGGAGATGCTGATGCGGATGGACCGCTATGGTCGGGGTGAGATCATTTCACGTGATGAACTCGTCGCGATTCTCACGGAGGCGCCAGTGGCTCCGGAAGAGGCGCCGCAGCCCGAGCCGGATCTCGACGAGGAGCCGCGTTCGCGTCCTGTGGATCAGCCCGCTGAGACCGCGGCCGAACCGGCATCGGAGCGGGAGATGGTGCCGCTGTGGAAGCAGTTCCAGCGGGCTCCCGGAGCGCCTGCGCGCGAGTCGGCGGCAGCTCCATCCGCAAAAGACGCAGACGTGCCGATGTGGCAGCGTTTTCGGCAGGGCGCTTCGCCCAAACCGTCTGAACCGGAGCACCCGATTATGAAGGCGGCAGAAGCAACTCCGATGAAGCCGGATCAACCAATGCGCACGGCGCCCGAGCCTGGCGGAGCGATTAAATCCGACGAACACACAGCGCGGACAATGCGAGACGAGCCGGTTGAGACGCCATCCGATCTGGATAGCGTCGAGCGCCGCGTGCTCGGCGATCGCGGTGCTCGAAGCCGCCGGATGTTCATCCGGCAGTTATTCAGCGGCTCGACGGATGATTATCGAGAGGCGCTGGAGCGCATCGATCAAACCTCATCGTGGGCTGAAGCATCACGCGTAATCGCCAAAGATGTGTTTCGTCGTTATGACATCAATATCTACGACGAAGCGGCGGTTGGATTTACGGATATGGTTGAAGCACGTTTTGGGGAATCAGTGTAAAGTGGGAGGTAGAGCGTTCGGGTCGTGCGGCCTTCGAGACGTTGACTTCGTCCTTCCGATCGCGCGCGCTATTTTGCAGCCGAATCTGCTTCACATCCTCTACACTCCATGCCTGACAATCCCGAACGCGGTCTTCTCAACGAACTCGAACAGCGGCGCGCGGAAGCCCGGCTTGGCGGCGGGCAAACTCGCATCGAACGGCAGCATGAGAAGGGGAAGCTGACGGCGCGTGAACGGCTCGACATTTTGCTTGACGACGGTTCGTTCGAGGAACTCGGGATGTTCGTCCGGCACCAGAGCCATGACTTTGGCCTCGACCGCAATCGACCGTATGGCGATGGCGTCGTGACCGGCTACGGCACCATCAACGGTCGTCTGGTTTACGTCTTCAGCCAGGACTTCACCGTCTTCGGCGGATCGCTGGGAATGGCCCACGCCGAGAAGATCGTGAAGGTGATGGAACTGGCGATGGAGAACGGCGCGCCGATCATCGGCCTGAACGACTCCGGTGGCGCGCGCATTCAGGAGGGCGTCGTCTCGCTCGGCGGCTACGCGGACATTTTCCTGCTCAACACACTGGCCTCCGGCGTCGTGCCGCAGATATCCGCCGTGCTCGGCCCATGCGCAGGCGGCGCGGTTTACAGTCCGGCGATCACCGACTTTACGTTCATGGTGAAGGGTACGAGCTACATGTTCGTGACGGGCCCGAACGTCGTTAAGACGGTCACGCAAGAGGACGTGTCGAGCGAGGATCTGGGCGGCGCGGACACGCATGCGTCGAAGAGTGGCGTTGCGCATCTGGCGTGCGAGAACGAAGTCGACTGCCTGCTGAGGATCCGCGAGCTGTTCGACTTCATCCCGCAGAACTGCGAGGATCCGGTGCCGATGGTGGATACGGGAGACGTCTCGGACCGGGCGAGTGAGGCTCTTGATTCGCTCGTGCCGGATAATCCGAACAAGCCCTACGACATGCACGACGTGATTCGGGAGATCGTGGATAACGAGAGGTTCTTCGAGATCCATCCGGATTACGCATCCAATATCATTGTGGGATTTGCACATCTGGGTGGGCGGTCTGTCGGCATCGTCGCCAATCAGCCGGCTGTGCTCGCCGGTGTATTGGACATCGATGCGTCGCTCAAGGCGGCGCGTTTCGTGCGCTTCTGCGACGCATTCAACATCCCAATACTCGTCTTCGAGGACGTGCCGGGCTTTCTTCCAGGTACGGATCAGGAGTGGCGAGGCATCATCAAGCACGGCGCGAAGCTTCTCTACGCATTTGCCGAGGCGACGGTACCGAAGATCACCGTCATCACGCGGAAGGCTTACGGCGGAGCATACGACGTGATGAACTCCAAGCACATCCGTGGTGATTTGAACTTCGCCTGGCCGACGGCCGAGATCGCCGTGATGGGTCCGAAGGGTGCCGTCGAGATCATTTATCGTCGGCAGATCGCTGAGGCGGAGGACCCGGAAGCAGCGGAAGAGCGCTTCATCGACGACTATCGTGAGAAGTTCGCCAACCCTTACATCGCTGCCGAGCGTGGGTATGTGGACGACGTGATCCGTCCGTCAGAGACGCGGCGGCGCCTGCTCCGCGGCTTTGCGATGCTCGAGAACAAGGTGGTGAATAACCCGAAGAAGAAGCACGGGAATATTCCGTTGTGAGGGGGGGGGTGTCGCGGGGAGTGATCCGATGACTAAGTCATACGATCACTCGCGCGTGCGCGCGCGAAGTCATCCGATCACTGAGTCATACGATCACTCCCAGGTTACACCTCCCCGCCCATGGTGTTTATCTCATAAAGGGGAAACCATGGACTTCTCAACTGGGACCGTCTTTCACATCTTTAATCGCACGAACGCCGGCCGGTTGGCGTTCTACTGCGACCGGAACTACCGCTACTTCCACCAAAAAATTGCGCGCCATATCGCTCCACACGCATCCGTCTTGGCTTACTGCCTCATGCCAAACCACTTCCATATCTTGTTAGTCCCAAAGCCGACCGAAGAACCGTCGAGCAGGCTCAACCATGCGATCGGCGTTGCGCTGCGGAGCTACACGCGGGCGCTCCAGAACCAGGAAGGCTTCACCGGATCCCTGTTTCAGCAACACACGAAGGCCCGTTGCGCGGACGATTATGCGCAACGATGCTTCCACTACATCCACCAGAATCCGCTCCACTCGGGGTATGTCGAGGCTCTCGGCGAGTGGACGTACTCCTCCTTCCACGAGTATACCCATTCACTCGACGATGCCGTCTGTGACGTCACGCTCGGCCGCGAGCTGCTTGATCTCCCCCGCTCACCTTCGGCATTCTCTCTGTTCATGAGGCAGGCGAGGCCCGTAAGTGAGGAGGTATTCGGACGGTCGAATTATGCCTTCGTACGTCGTCCGGCCACGTCGTGGCGTTATCCTTTCGCTACTCCAGATCTGGCTTGATGCGCGGCGCGCCAAATGTGCCCAAAGATTCCAGAGGGCTTCATAAACCCCTCATCGGCGCGTGCCGACTCGACGCGAGGAGGCACCTTCCGATTCCGCTCCGAGCCGCACTTTCTCATCGCGGCTCTGTATGGCGAGCGGATCGGGCTGAAAGAAGTCGATGACGGTCTCTGGGGCATTTATTTTGCAGCACGCTTTTGCCACGCTTGAACGAACGGGCAGGCAAAGTCACCGCCTAAGGTGTTTCTCATGTTGCCGGCCTGTTCTGTTACCTATGTCACGGTCCC
>CAZKDQ010000021.1:13664-15332 GCA_964551345.1 uncultured Rhodothermales bacterium | reverse complement strand
GATAACCCGGCGTTGCGCAAAAACCCGCTTAAGCTCAAAACTTTTCGGCCGATATCCTTGCATCCATTGGTGTCGCTTTTTATCGTTGGGGCGTCTGACCTGAAGTAAAGCTTTAAGTCATCCCCTTCGACACCCAGCACTGGAAGAGGAACTCGTGCCCAGACCGATTATCGCAGCGGTGTTCAGCCTGCTGCTCGTGCTACCCGCCACCGCCCAGCAATCGCCAAAGGGCGACACATCGCCATCCAAGAGTGGCATCCTTCCCGCCGAGACCTTGCCGAGCCGCACACAGGCCGTGCCGCGCTCAATCGGCGTACCCACTACCGAACCGGAAGCGGAACTGCTTTCTGAAGGCGAGATTCTCCGCCGCATCGGTCAGATCTATCGACTTCAGTCTGATGCCCTGGAGGCGCAGGCAGATGGAAACTCTGAAGCTGCCGAAGATCTCTTGAGCATCGCCCTGACACATCTGGCGACGCTCGTTCAGCAGCCGGGAATGATGGACCGGCCGCGTTTTCGCGAGACCTATCGCTCGCTCGTCACGGAGTACGAACGCTATTATGGCACGGAGCCGGATTCGCTGGCGATGCAGTACGGCGACATCTTTTCGGTCCGGACGGCCATGTTCGCCGAACTCGAGGCAATCGAGCATCCCCTTCTGGAGGATGTGATGATTCGCGAGGCGCGGCCCGTGGGCACGCAGATCGCGATGACGCAGAACCGGCTGGTCGAGCAGTCCGTCGAGTTCCTGCTGCGCAACCCGGACAGGCACATCCACAACTGGCTGAGCCGGGCGGAGACGTATTTCCCGATGATCGAGCAGATCCTCGACGAGGAAGGCGCGCCTGACGAATTGAAGTACCTGGCGATGATCGAGAGCGGCCTTAATCCGCAGGCGAAGAGCTGGGCCTCGGCCGTAGGCATGTGGCAGTTCATGACAGCAACCGGTCGTGCGTACGACCTTCAGGTCAACTCGTGGGTTGATGACCGGATGAACCCGGAGAAGGCGACTCGGGCTGCGGCACGGCACATGAACGACCTCCACCAGATGTTTGGTGACTGGCACCTCGCGCTTGCCGCCTACAATGCGGGCCCGGGCAACGTGCGCAAGGCACAGCGCCGCTCCGGCCGGACGTCCTTCTGGGACATATACGACTATCTGCCGCGCGAGACGAGAAATTACGTCCCGATGTTCATCGCAACGGCGATGGTAGCCTCGAATCCCGATGCTTTCGGTCTGCGCGATGTTCAAGCGGGTCCGCGTTATGCCTACCACTATGTGCCTGTCGAGGGCATGCTGGCGCTGTCCGACATCGCGCGCATGGCCGGCACGACCGTCGCCACGATCAAGGCGCTGAACCCGGAGCTGCGGCGAAACACGCTTCCGCCGAGCCGGAATCCGTACTACGTACGCGTTCCCTATGGCACACATGAGCGCTTCATCGCCGAGTACGAGAGCATGCCCGCCGCCGCGCGAACCACGGCCGTGGAGCATGCGGTGCGGCGCGGTGATTCGCTCGGGCGCATCGGAACGCAGCACGGCGTCTCCGTCGCATCACTGATGCAGGCCAACAACCTGCGATCGACGACTATTCATCCGGGCCAGCGGCTCATCATTCCCGTTCCCTCTTACACAACCGGCGCCCCGCCCGCGGCAGTCGAGACCGG